>NZ_JANQIH010000092.1 GCF_028282265.1 Allomuricauda sp. | reverse complement strand
CCCATGCTCAAATTCGTATGCGGCATTAGGGAAATAAAACCCGGAGAATACGGAAATTCAAGTCTGGATTGGTAAAGAAGCATAAGTTCAAGAGGATTCGATTCACGCCTGTTAATTCTATAGCCCAGACCCATGGAAAGAGAGGGCATAACCCTTGAATTCCCTGAATCCTTTCCATTCAGATATTCGCCATCTTCAAATTGATATTCTTCATTGGCCGCAAACGTATGCAAATAGCCCACGCCTACTAAGCCTTTTAGATTTAAGCCAAAACCCAATCGATAATCATATCCTAATTCGGTATTCAGGTAGGCTCCTTGGTAGAGGTTTTCGTGATATATGAACCCGGCATTGATTGTTTGATACCAATAATGAAACTGATGGTTGTTGTACCTTATTTCGGTACCCAATTGAAACGATGGATGAACAGGATTTGACCAAAAAGAGCTGTAAGGTAGGGCCGTAGCCTCGTTTCCAACCAGCACTCTAACAGGAAAACCTTGTCGCTGCGTGTAACCAAATGTAACCGTTATTAGTAAAAGACAACCCATTATTTTCCTATTCATTCGTTCATTCCTTTAAGAGTCCTTCCACCTATGTTTTACGTGTTGGTGTCAATTCCGCCTTTTCGCCTCCTTCAACAACCGTTTTACCATTTCCATATACAGAATTTTGTGTCCTTTGAAGTTATGGGTAAGGGTATTGGCAAAAATGATAGCCCCATTGCCTGTATCCGGATTGAACGACGCCACAGTGGCAACACCGGGATCTACTCCGGTATGGGAGGGCAATCGTGGCATCAGTAGATAATACAACCAATTATTGAACTCGTTATAGTTCCAGGCAATGGCCTGCCATTGGTCTGCCTCTGGAAACTGCACTTTTAAAAATTCAGCCATGGTCTTTTTGCTGAGAAATTTTTGCCTGTTGACTTCTCCATTATTGACCATTAACTGAATTACCTTGGCATAGTCTGAAACATTCGTGCGAAGTTGACCATCTGGATAATCAGGAAATCCATAGTGGTTTAATGTCTTATAAGATGTTTTTGAGTTTTCCGTTTCTACAAATTCGTGGGGCTTTGAAATATTATTGTGGTCGATATCCTTTAGAAACCAATAAGCGTTGTTCATACCCAAAGGCTTAAAAATCTCTTCTTGCATATAGGTTGAAAAACGCTGCCCGGATATCCGTTCCACCAAATAACCGATTAGCGCATAACCTACATTCGAATAGTCCTTGACGGTTCCCGGTTTGTTGTTGTGAAAGTTCTTTTTAGAATTATAGTGCTTGCCTTGCGTTAGAAAATAATCCTTGATGAAATTTTCAAGGGGCATCGGCGAATCTCCACCATCTTCAAAAGTGTATAACGATACCAGTAGGGGAGTGTCATCTTTGAACGAAGAGGTGTGGGCCAACAACATTCTAAATGTAATGACTTCTGAAGGATAGTTTGGGTTTACAATTTTAAATGGGAGATAATTGTTGATGTCATCATCCAAATGAATACGACCCTCATCATACAACTTCATCAGTCCCAACGCGGTGATGGGCTTTGAGCAAGAAGCTATCATAAAAAGAGTGCTATCGTTTACCGAAATATTGTTTGGGGAATCACTTTTTCCATAACTGCCCACCCAAGTCAATTTTCCGTTGCTGATTACAGCGGCTTGTAATCCAGCAATTTGTGCCTTTTCCCTTTTACGTTCGAAAAACCTATCGAGCTTTGTATCCAAACTTTGGGCGATACCCTTATTACCAAAGCTGGTAACCAATAAGAAAAGAAGATAAAAAACATACTTACCCATCATCCGCCAATTGAAATCAAAACTAATCTCACCAATTTGAGTGCCTTGATTTAACAAAGGTATTGGCCCAGAACCACGGAGAATAAGAAGTTATGGTCGCAGTTGCCGAAGCGGACAATTAGTAGGCTGAAACGGACAAGTTACACACTTGTCAGCCATGTTTTAAAATTGGAAGTCTTGGTTTTTGGTACGAAAACATGGTCGTCTGTATGGGGTGATAACTCAATTTCCAGCCTCCGCGTTCGGGTAGGGATTGTTTTTAGGATACTGTTACGTTTAGCAATCACCTGCCGATTGAGCTGGAAAAAATCCGTATCGGGTAAGCTGGGTAAAATTTCCTTGAAGGGCATATCGTAAAGATAGCTTTCACCGGTATGGGTAACCAAAAAAGTCAGCTTGTGTTCAATCTTAAAATAAGCGACTTCATCCAACGGGATATTTAACCATCGTTTCCCTTTCTGCACTACAAAATGACTTTTATGGTCTTTTACCATGTAGTTCTTCTCTTGTTTTTGAAAGCCTTTGACGAGTTGATTGTAATATAGAACCGTATAGATAAGATTTATAAGTAGACAAAAAATAAAGATCAGGGGCAGTTCCAGATAAAAAATTGAACTGTCCTCAAGTTTAATGTTCAATAAAAAAAGATACACGGTTTCAATAAATATAAGAGTGGTGGTAGGTAGCACTATACCCAACAGGAATTGTACCGCAAATCTTTTTTTGGGACGTTGGTTCCAAGGGAGTTTTCTGTTCATCCATAAAAACAACCGTTTTATGTAAATGCCGAGCATGCAACTGCAAGTGATGGCCAAAGCCACATCGTAATAATAACTCGGAATTTGAATCAATTCTTTGAAAGTGTTCTCGTTGCCGATATGTACAACAAGCAGTCCTAGTAAGGGATAGATGTAAACAAACATCCATTTATCTGATGGTATAGTTGCTTTCTGATGCATAACAAGTCCAGAATTATTTGAAAAATCGTAATAGTGTATGGGATGTATAAAGATAATTCCTTAAACAATCTCGTTAGAAAAATAGAGTAAGTCTTAACATTTTTGTGACACTTTTAGTTTGCACTGTTAAGGAAATCTATATGGATTCTTCGATTTATTA
>NZ_JANQIH010000305.1 GCF_028282265.1 Allomuricauda sp. | reverse complement strand
ATTTTTTTGCTTTTTCCATGTATTTACCAACTCGGAACCTTTTAAATGCACCTCTTCGCCGGGCGCGGCCATGTAGACAATTCGTTTTAAGGGACTGATGCCTCCATTTGCCGGAGAGACCCACTCTCGGTACACCCCTCCACGAATTAAAACCGTATCACCAGCCACAGCGAGAAAAGCCGCTTTTGAGATGGTCAAAAAAGGAGCGCTCGCCGAACCGTCGTTCGTATCGGAACCACTTTTGGAAACATGCCATGTTTTTGCCCAAGTAGTGAAGCATACTAACAGTGCAGCTGCAAGTAAGGTAATTTTAAATCTATTGTCTTTCATTTATCAATTGGTTTTGTAACATTATCTTCAATTTTTTTCATTCGACTGGTCCATCTTCCCGGGAGTGGATTTGCCATTTCCGATGGAACAAAGGTTTTAAGCTTTTTCTTTACAGCATTATAGGTAGGATTTCCCGCCAAATTGGTCAACTCCCAAATATCGGTATGGTGGTCATACAATTCCTCTGTTTCATCGGGATACAGGATGTACCGATATTGCTCATCACGAATCGAAACCCAGTTTTTGCCAAAATAGGTGATGGAAGGTTTTTCCCAAGCAGCGGTTGGATCCTCAAGAAGTGCTTTAAAACTCTGGCCATCAATGGGTTGTAAAGGTTGTTCCCCATTGCCGCAATACTCTACAAAAGTTGGAAACAAATCCTGAAGATTTACGGGTTTTTTGGTCGTCATGCCCGCATGGGCCGTGCCCGGAACTCTAACCGCCATTGGGGTAATTGCGGAAAGCTCCCATAAACTATTTTTATTGAACCTGTTTTTTTCGCCCATATGAAAACCATTGTCCGAGGTCACAATGACTATGGTATTATCAGCGTATTCACTTTCTTCAAGGGCGTCGAGCACACGACCAATGTTCCAATCGGCAAAGGAATAACAGGCATAATAACCGCGAAGGTATTTTTTCCAAAGATGGGTATCATTTGCAATGAGTTCAAAACCTTCTTTCTCTGAATTGATATATTCTTGCGCAATTTTTGGCAGATCTTCTTTGTCATTTTCCAGATAGCCTTCCGGAATTTCAATCGTATCAACATCATACATATCAAAAAAACGTTGGGGGGCAGTATACGGACTATGGGGTCGCCAAAGTCCATACATCATAAAAAAGGGTTTATCATGGTTGTTTTTGAGAAGGTCAATAATTGCTTCAGCATTTTGGTTATCCGGAAAGTCTTCATCTGGAAACGCCTGCATTCCCCGAAACCGACTTCCCCCAGCAATACGATGCAATGAATCGGGGAACGGCCCAAATCCGCCCTTGCCGATACCTCCTTCAAAATTTCTTGCTACTCTTTCCTCAGGAATATTGGCATGAAAAATTTTCCCTTTTGCATAGGTGTTGTACCCAATGCGTTGGAAATATTCCGGTAGATTTTCTTGGGCTACCAGTAAGGGTTCTGGCCACGCCACATTGCCATTGAAGTATTTACCGGATCTGTACGGAGCTACACCACTTAAAAAGGCGGTCCTTGAAGGACTGCAAGCGGGAGCGGGGCAATAGGTATTACGAAACGAAAGTGCAGTTTGGCGAAACTTGTCCAAATTTGGCGTTTTTACAGCTGGATTGGTATTGAAAAAACCATATTCGTTCATGTCATCTGCCATAATCAACAAAATGTTATATCGCTTGGTTTCTTTTTGGGCTGAAACCTTTGTGCAACCGACTAAAAAGGTAATCGATAGCAGTAGCCCGGTAAAAGTGGGGTTACTTATCTTCATTGCATTCATTCTCTAGTTTCTTTTTTCCATTGGTGTTCATAGGCCTCCATTTCAGTTTCATGTCCTTTATCCCCACAATACTTCATCCATTTGTGCAATTCGGAATGCAACCGTAATTCCACTTTCTCCAAAGCTTTGCTTCCTGCCAGGTTGTTCATCTCAAAAGGGTCAGTTTGTCTATCGTACAGTTCAAATTCAGGTCGTTTTATATAATTCAGGAACAACTTGTTGGCTTTTTTATCCTTCCAACCTGCTTCGCGCCAGCTATTGAAAAAACCATCGCCGTAGCGAGTCATGTGGTGTTCCATTTGCATGTAGGGGTGTATATTCCAAATGTAGGTGTAACGGTTATCCCTAACTGCTCTTATGGCAAAATGGTCTCCCCCCCAAGGCTCTCCCCTTGTGGTCTGCATGGAAAAGGTGTAATCATTAACCGAATCCAATCGGCCCGTTAGCGCATTTTTGAAACTTTTACCATCCAAGTGCTCAGGAATTTCCCCTCCCAAGACATCGATTATGGTAGGAAGTACATTGGTATAATCGTTTAAGGCATTACTCTCGCTACCAGCTGCTACCGTATTGTGCCAACGTACCACAAAAGCCGTGTGCACCCCTGCCTCATAACAGGTCCATTTGGAATAGGGAAAACTGGAACCTTGTTCGCTGGTGAATATGAAAATGGTATTATTATATAGCTTGTGCTTTTTCAACAACTGAATGGTCTTACCCACCTCAGCGTCCAAATAGGTAGCCTCTGCCAGATATTTTTGATAATACTTTCGGGTATCGGGGGTATCAATCCAATTTTTGGGAAGTTTTAATTCGTGTGCCTTATATTGAGTGGTATCTCCTAGCTCCCACCTGTAATGGGTTTCATGCGACGCAACCATCAAAACAAAAGGGGTTGCACTATTCTTTTCCAAAAATTCATCAACGGCAGAAAACTCCAGTGTTCCCTTACCGGAATCCAAGTATTCAAATGGAAAAGCACTTTCAGGTTTTATATGTCTTTTACCATGTAAGGCAGCCTTATAACCCAATTCCTTAACATAATGAGGCAAGGACCGAATGCCTTCCTTTACAAAAGAACCCTGTGGGTAAGCTCCGGTCTTAACGGGATACATGCCTGTTAACAGATTCATACGGGTTGGGGCGCATATGGGAACGGCTTGATAAAAGTTATTGAACTTCATGCCCTCCTTCACCAATTGGTCGATATTAGGCGTTATAGCTTGACCGCCATAGGCGCCAATATCCCAATACGTGAGGTCGTCGGCTATAAAAAGAACCACATTGGGTTTCGGGTCATTTTTTTGACCCAACAGATGAAATACAACACCTAGCATCAGTAATAGCGTCAGCATCTTTAAACGCCGCGGTCTTGGAAGTTTTATCAGTATCGATTTCATGTTTCTTGGTTAGTCTTGGTAATGTTCATTTTTAATCGGGTAAACTGCCTGTGTGGTCGTCAAAAAATCGTCAATCAAGACGTTGAGTTGCTCTGCTTTTTCCGGGAATCGAACCTTCTGCTCGCTTGATTCAAAAATATCCGTCCTTAAATTGTACAGCTCCAAACTGTCTTTTTGGTTTTTACTCGCCGCAAACATTCGTATCAATTTCCAATCACCCTTTCGCACCCAAACTGATGGAGGAATTCGGTCTCCCCAATTGTAATGTGGATGGAATCCATATAAGGGTCGCTCCGGTAATCGCTCGCCCTTCAAAAGTGTGTTGGAAAAGCTGATACCGTCGAATGCTATTTGTTTTGGCTTCTCCAATTGCAACAGATCAATGAGTGTGGGATAAAAATCAATGGAGGATATCTGTTCGTTTGAATTTGAACCCGGTTCAATATGACCGGGCCACGAAACAATCAACGGCACACGGGTACCGCCTTCATAATGCCAACCCTTGCCTTTTCGCATGGGATAATTGCTCGTTCCGGGGATGTGAGCATAGCCCTCTGGTTCTGTTCGACGTGGAGCCCAGGTGTTGCCACCATTGTCTGAGGTGAATACAATGAGCGTGTTTTCGGTCAAACCCAGTTCGTCCAAGGTATCCAATACTACGCCAACCGCCTCATCCAACGAATGGACCATAGCAGCATATACAGGATTACGTTGCGGACTTAATGGGTCTACTTTTAGGGCATAGTTTTCAGTCAATTCTTTTTTTCCAGACCAAGGGGAATGTATGGAAAATGCCCAATAATTCAGGAAAAAAGGCCTGTCTTGGTTTTTGATGATAAAACTCCTTGCCTCTTGGGCCATTCTATCTTCAATGTGGACGCCTTCTGCCGTGGTAAATCCTTCTTTTTCCAAAGCAGGCCATGGCGCCAAATAGCCTTGGGTGATTGCTCCTTCCGGAGATTTTGGCACGGCCATATCAAAACCTTGATGGATTGCATTGTAAGGCGGCAAGCCAAGATGCCATTTGCCAAAATGGCCTGTGGTGTATCCATTGTCGTTTAAAAACTCAGGCAAGATATAATGGGTAGTATCCAACCGAGTTGCCATCACCACCTCTTTTGCCTTTCTATCCATTCTAATGGTTGTATCGATTAGCGCTTGTAACCTTGCTTCTGGCAAATGGCAGCGAGCATTGGTGATTCCGAATCGTGAAAAATATTGACCTGTAACTATGGAAGCACGGGTAGGTGAACAAACGGGACTTGGGGTATAGGCTTGGGTAAAGAGCATACCTTTGGAAGCCAACTTATTGATGTTCGGTGTTTTGTAAAAAGTAGTCGTACCAAAAAGCTCGGTATCACTCCATCCCAAATCATCTGCCAAGATGAAAACGATGTTGGGCTTTTCTTGTCCAATAACATCCGTGGCCAACAATAGCAACAGCAGTATGGACACTTTATATATCATTTTTCGTTTCATGCTACTCCAAACCTTGATACCTGAAATCGTAGAATTCAGTTTTCCCTGAACCATATGAAAACAGTGAAAAACGATAGCTGTCACTTGACCGCATTGAATCGGCAAACTTTTTCCAAACCTTGCCATCAGTGCTGTAATAAAAACTGAGGTCTTTTTTGAAGTTGGTAATCTTTAACCAGACGCCATCCTTCATTTCAATAGGATAGACCGAATGCTTTTTGCGCCAATCGGGGACATCTGAAAAAAAGACATTTTTGCCATCCGATGCAATACCGTTACCCCCCAATTGTATTCCTCCAATATTGTCTTCTGATAGGTTCTTTAAGTTCACGGTTATGGCATAGCTCTTATTTGGGGCATACGCAGCAATTTGCATGCTTTCCTTAACATGATTCCCTTTTGAGGTCATTACCAATTTGCGGTTGCCAAAGTTCAGATGGTCCCGCAAGGCATTGTCAAAGTACCATTGATAACGGGGTGTAGAGGTCATAAAATCATCCGAATACGGAAAACCATGCCCTATGTTTTCACCATTCGGTTTTGGAATCAAAGCATCGGACGGATATGCTTTTTCCACAGGCCATCCATCTGTAGTCCATTTTATGGGTTTCAGCAATGTGGGCCGGCCCATACCCTCAAAGTTGTTTTCGCGTCCATGAAATACTGTCCACCACTCACCATCTTTATCCTCAAAAACAGTTCCATGCCCCTGGTGCCAATAAGCTTA
>NZ_JANQIH010000125.1 GCF_028282265.1 Allomuricauda sp. | reverse complement strand
AAAATCAATTTGATTACTCCCGCTGAGGTCATCGGATTACAAGGAAAGGAAAAACTGGAATCAGTTTTGGTGAAGAAAAATGACACGGGAGAAGAAATTAAAATGGAGGTTGATGATTTTATTCCTTTGTTCGGGTTATCCCCAAAGCTGGGCCCCATTGCCGATTGGGGGCTGGAAATTGAAAAAAACGCCATAAAGGTTGATAATACCTTGGATTATCAGACCAACATTCCCGGAATTTATGCCATCGGTGATGTTAACACCTATCCTGGAAAGTTGAAGTTGATTCTCTGTGGTTTTCACGAAGCTACCTTAATGTGCCAAAGCGCTTATCAACGTATTTTTCCTGATAAAAAATATGTAATGAAATACACTACCGTGGGAGGCGTTACAGGTTTTGATGGAAGTAAAAAGGAAGCTCCGAAGGCAGTAGTTAAAGCTATCGAATGAAAAAAGTGAATAGGTTGATTGATTAATAGTGAAGTAAGGTCAATTATATTTGTCAGAAAGATTGAACTACACCGACAAACAAGAATCAAAAGTTTTAATTGAAAAAACACATGAAGTTTCAAAAATGTTATACGCATTTATGAAATCGATGAAGTAAATCTGGTTCACTAATTTTACCTTTTCACTATCCCACTATGTCCGATATTAAAATCAAAATTACAGACAGAGAAGGAATACTTCACGAAGTGGATGCTCCAACCGATATGAACATGAACCTAATGGAAGTGGTTCGGTCTTATGAGCTGGCTCCTGAAGGTACTATTGGTATTTGTGGTGGTATGGCCATGTGCGCTTCATGCCAGTGCTACGTAAAGTCTGAACATTCCCTTCCTGAAAAATCAGATGATGAGGAGGCGATGCTCTCCGAAGCCTTTTTTGTGGAGGACAACAGTCGGTTGGGCTGTCAAATCCATATTACTCCCGACCTTGAAGGTCTTGAAGTGGAATTGGCGCCGGAGGAGGCTTAAATTCTAGCTTGATACGTGAATAAATTGTAATACCTTCCTTCAGCGGCAATCAATTCGTCGTGGGTACCTTTTTCGGCAATTCTTCCCTTTTCTATAACCAATATTTGGTCTGCTTTGCGGATGGTACTCAATCGGTGAGCAATTACAAAAGTGGTCCTTCCCTTAGTAAGTTCGGCCAAACTTTTTTGTATCAAAGCTTCGGATTCCGTGTCCAAACTTGAAGTGGCTTCATCCAAAATCAAAATTCTGGGGTCAGCCAAAACGGCTCTCGCTATAGCGATTCTTTGGCGCTGCCCTCCTGAAAGTTTTACGCCACGTTCCCCTATCAAGGTGTCCAGGCCATCATCAAAACGGTCAGTAAACTCATCAACATAAGAGGCTTTTACAGCATTGAGCAATTGTTCTTCAGTAGCATCAGGTCTTGGGAAAAGAATATTTTCCCGAATGGTTCCCTCAAACAGAAAATCATCTTGTAGCACCACCCCCAAGAATTGACGGTAACTGGTTAAATCAATCTTCGCCATGTCATTGCCATCCACCACAATTCTTCCAGAATCAGGATTCAAAAAACTTGCAGCCAGACCGGCTATGGTAGACTTTCCAGAGCCTGAACTTCCAACCAATGCGATTACCTGACCAGGCTTAGCACTAAAACTTACGTTGTGCAATACTTCCTTATCTTCTTCATATGCGAAAGAAACATTCTCGAAGGTTATGTTACCAACTATCCTATCAAGTTGAATAGTTCTGTCCTTGCTTTCGGCTTCAGGCGCTTCGTTCATCAATTCTTCGGTACGGTCCAGTCCAGCCAATGCTTCGGTGAGTTGACTACCAATATTGCTCATTTGAACTATAGGCGCAACCATTAGTGCAAGAAGAAACGTAAACTCGAAATACTCACCAGTGGTCAATTCATCCTGCATCATTTTATAACCTCCATACCCCATCATAATTCCCGTAGTGGCCAGACCTAACAGAAAAGTGGAAGAACTGGTCATTACGGCGGTTGCGGTCAAACTCTTTTTTACATTTTCATAAAGACGTCGTACACCGTGCTCAAAAACCTCGGCTTCTTGCGACTCTGCATTAAAGCCCTTGATGACGCGAATCCCACCCAAGGTTTCGGTAAGTCGACCTTTTACCTCTGCGTTGATTTTTCCTCTATCCCTGAAAACAGGACGAATAATTTTAAAGGCTTTTAAAGCAATAAAGGCGAAAATCGCTAGCGGAATGAAGGTCAAAAGGGTCATCGTGGGACTAATTCGCATTAAAAGGATCAGCGATACCACAGCAGTAATGGTACCCCCGACCAATTGAACCAATCCGGTGCCAATCAAATTGCGAACGCCTTCAACATCACTCATAATACGCGATACCAAGGCACCCGATTTTGTGTTATCAAAAAAACGAATGGGTAAGGAAAGCACCTGTTTTTGAACCTGTGCCCTTAACTCAGAGATCATATATTGGGCCTGGATACTAAGTACTTTGGTTAGGAGAAAGGACATAACGGCCTGTACCAAAAAGGAAAGTACCACTACAATCACTAAGATTTTTAGTAGGTCGTACTTTTGATTTGGGACAATGTCATCCAGAAAAAACCTTAGGGAAATGGGAGGTACAAAACTTGCAGCCTTACTTATCACAATCAATAGAAGGCCAATGAAAACCAAATTTCTTCTGGGCCAGATGATAGTTCTAAACGCCTTTAAAATACTTACCTTTTTATCCGCCATGAACGATTTTTAAGAACGTGCAAGTTAGTTCAAATTTTAAGCCTGTAAAACGATAATGGACATTCATCCATTTTACTTGGAAAACCAGAAAGACATACGATATCTTTGGATGAACCGACCACTTTAAACATGTTCAAAAACGTTTTATTTTATTTCCTTTTTCTGCTTGGTGTTTCGCTGACCGCTCAAGAGCAGTACCTGACATTAAGGGAAATAGCAACCGATAGTGCCAAAATATTTACGGAGCCCCAACTTAATGGTCTAAGGGAAAAACTCACCCAGTTTGAGCAGGAGACAACAAACCAATTGGTGATTCTTACCATTGAGAACCTGCCTAACCAGACTATTGAAGAATATGCCAATAGAACCTTTAACCAAAACAAATTAGGCCAGAAGGACAAGGACAATGGTATTTTGATTGTTTTTGCAAAACTGGACAGGGAAGTGCGAATAGAGGTGGGCCGTGGATTGGAACCCTATATCACCGATGCGGTGGCGTCCAGAATTATTCGGAATACCATGATCCCCAATTTTAAGGAAGAGGAATACTTTACCGGAATTGATCTGGCCACTTACCAAATTATACTTCTTCTGACCGACTCGGAAGCTTTGGAAGAGTTCAAACAGGAAATAGAGGAAGAAGGGGAAATGGGCTTGGGAATAAAAATCTTTGTGCTGTTTTTCTTATCAATTTTTGTGGCAGCCGGAGGCTTTGTTTTTTATAAGACCTACCGAAACATCATTGAGGTTTTTAGGGGAATGTTTATCGGAAAGTTGGGTGTGCTTCCTGGGGTATTCATGGCTGTATTTAGCCTGATTCCAATAATGTTCTCGTTGGTTTTTGTGATTATGCCTTTGGTTTTTGCGGTATTGTTTCTTGATATCGGGTTGGATTTTGAGCAATACAGGTATTTATTAGATCGTCCCATTTGGATAGTGTTCGTCATTGGAGGGTTTTTGGTATTGACCATCTTGTTGGCACTGCTCAAAATCCGAATTAAGGGGGAGGAGGATTTCAAACTCTCATGGTTCAAAAGTGACAAAAAATACATGTCCAAAACCTTTTCTTCGGGCGGGACCCATTCGTTTGGTTCAAGTTCGGGTTCCTCTTCAGGGAGTTCAAGCAGTTTTTCGGGTGGGGGAGGAAGTTCTGGGGGTGGCGGCGCCAGTGGAAGTTGGTGAGATAATGCCGCTCTACGGAAAAAACAATTCACCATATATTCTTTTTATCTTCACGACATAATCAGCACAAAACCTATGAAAGCGATTGCATTACTTCTCTTAGTAGGATTGGTTTCCTGCTCTACAAACGAACTGACCGAAGTTGAAAAATGGCAAGCACAGGCCGAAAATGTGACTATCGTTCGAGACGATTTTGGGGTTCCCCATATTTACGGAAAAACCGATGCGGATGCTGTTTTTGGGTTGTTATACGCCCAGTGCGAGGACGATTTTAATCGGGTGGAACAAAACTATATCTGGGCTATTGGACGTTTGGCCGAGGTCCAGGGCGAAGAGGCTTTGTACAGCGATTTACGGGCACGACTTTTTATGACCCAAGAGGAGGCAGTAGCTAATTATGAAAAAAGCCCTGATTGGTTAAAAGAATTATGTGATGCCTTTGCAGATGGTGTTAACTATTACTTGCATACCCATCCTGAAGTAAAACCGAAACTACTCACTCGATTTGAACCATGGATGCCCTTTTATTTTAGTGAAGGGAGTATTGGCGGGGACATTGAACGTATTTCCACCAGAAAAATCAAGGCTTTTTATGAAAGCGATATGGCGGTTCCTGAAATGGAAGCTTACAAAATGAAGAAGGAGAAGGAGATGGCCGAGCCCCAAGGTTCCAATGGTATTGCTATTTCTGGAAAATTGACCCAATCGGGCAATACCATGTTGCTCATTAATCCGCACACTTCATTTTATTTTCGGGGAGAGGTGCATGTAATCAGTGAGGAAGGTATGAATGCGTATGGAGCGGTTACCTGGGGGCAGTTTTTTGTATATCAGGGATTTAATGAAAAGACCGGATGGATGCATACCTCTACCTACACAGATGTAATGGATGAATACAAAGAAACCATCGTCAAAAATGAGGATGGACTTTTTTATCAATACGGAGAAGAGCTTCGTCCTTTGGAATCTAGTGAGGTGACCCTAAAATATCTAGAAGATGGGGTGACAAAGGAAAGAACTTTTCCGATGTATCACACGCATCACGGTCCTATCACTCATTTGGAAGATGGTCAATGGACTGCATCCGCTATGATGTGGGAACCGGTCAAAGCATTGGAACAATCTTATATCCGAACCAAACAGGATGGGTATGAAGGTTTCCGAAAGATGATGGATATTCGAACGAATTCTTCCAATAATACGGTGTATGCCGATACGGAAGGGAATATTGCTTATTTCCACGGAAATTTTGTACCTAAACGGGACACCATTTTCGATTTTACCAAACCCGTTGACGGAAGTGACCCCAAAACCGATTGGAAGGGACTGCACACTGTGGATGAAAATATATTAGTACTGAATCCCGATAACGGCTGGATTCAAAACTGTAATTCGACACCTTATACCGCTGCTCTGGAATACAGTCCCAAGCGTGAAGATTACCCAAAGTATATGTCGAGGGACCAAGAGAATTTTAGGGGAGTCCACGCTATTGAGCTATTGACTGGTCGAAGTGGGTATACTTTGGACAGCTTGATTCAATTGGGCCATGACCCCTATCTGCCAGCATTTGAAGCATTGATTCCGGGTTTGGTCGATGCTTTTGACCAAAACCCTTCTTCAGCACTCCGTGAGCCCATAGACGTTTTGAGAAATTGGGATTACCGAACATCGAAGGAATCTGTTGCCATGACTCTTGCCCACTATTATGGAACTTTAAGCTATCAGAAAGCACAAAGACCAGAGGGATTGTACGCGATGCAACTTGTTCAATATTGGGGGAGCGACTCTCCTGATTCTGAAAAACTGGAATTGTTCAAAGAAGTGATTGAAAACCTGTCCGCAGATTTTGGAACTTGGAATATGCCATGGGGAGAAGTTCATCGCTATCAGCGATTAAACGGAGATATCCGCCAAGCTTTTAATGACAATGAACCGAGTATTCCCATCTGTTTTGCCAGTGGGCGTTGGGGAGCATTGGCTGCTTACGGAGCCCGATATGACAACGATACCAAAAAAATCTATGGAACTCGAGGCAATAGTTTTGTGGCCGTAGTGGAGTTTGGTGATAAGGTAAAAGCCAAAACTATATTGGCCGGAGGACAAAGTGGCGACCCTAATTCCCCGCATTTTGATGATCAAGCGCAACGCTATGCAAATGTGGAGTTTAAAGATGCAGCGTACTACAAAGAGGATGTATTAAAAAGAGCTGAGAAGACCTACAAACCTGGGGAAGAATAGCTTATTCCTCTTCTTTAACGACAATCAAACTTGCTTTGGAACCTGTGGAAAGATTCCAGCGATTGTTGTGAATCACCTGGCCTTTATCATCGGCGACAACAACTTGTGCGGTATTCGGTCCTGAGGAACCTTGATTTAAGGCTTCAAACTCCAATCGATTAAAGCCCTGTACCAAGTCGATATTAATTCCTTTGAAGCTGCCAGTGAGCAATATGTTGGGTTCAATTACCTCACCGTTCAGGTATATTTTTACTCTATCCCCATCAACATACTCATGATCTCTACATACGATACCCACAAACTTTGCTCCAGTTCTTACATCGCCAAGGTATTGGTCTCCAAAATGCTCTTTTGAACCTTTTTTCTCTTTTTCACCCACTTTGGGGTCTATTACCAAATCATGACCTGCTTGTAAAAGCTCTCTGTCAGGAAGCATTTTTATATTGGGTTCGTTGCTCTTGGAAGTTAGATTTTCATCGATAACGGAAGGCATCCGCAATGAAGTTCCTTGATTGCTTGATTTTATGTCGAGATTATTGCGTTCTCCAATTTTTAATGGACGGGTAGTGGGAATATCTCCCTGAGCCCTAACGGAGAAGAGGGCCAATGAGAAAAAGAGTAACAGGAAAACATGTTTTTGCATAGCAATTCGGTCGTAAACCTAAACTAAAGTTAACAAATACCTTGCCACCTTAATAATAAAACGACGTTAAATCGTTAAAATTTCATTCGGGTTAAACTTATGCTAAATGCCATTTTGAAGCTTTTTGGGGAACAATACTTGATGGGGATTTGCTTTAACTATTAAATCACATCAACATGAAAAAAGTGTTACTTTTTACCGCAATCCTCTTTATGGCGAACCTCTATTCACAGGAAACCGCGAATGATAGGTTAACCATCAAAAAAGGAACTTTGAATTTGGCAGGGGACTTTTCCCTTGGAATAAATAATAGCGAAACAAGATTTGAGTCTTTTGATCAAGAATTCCAAAGGGATTCAGATAGGACTTCAGTATCTATTTTCCCAAGGTTTGGCTACGCGTTTGCTGATAATTGGTTAGTAGGCTTAATTGCAGGATATGGAGTTTCCAAGATTGAAAACAATGATATCGAACTAGGCGCAGAATCTAACTTTTTTGAGGCCAAAACTGAAACCGTAACTATTGCTCCTTATGCTAGGCGATATTTTGGATTGAACAAAAACCTAGCTATTTATCTTCAAGGTGAGCTAGGTTTAAATTGGTCTTGGAACGAGAATACAGGCGACACAATTGAAAGAACCACTTCAAACGTAGATGAGTATTTCGTGGCCTTTAGGCCGGGGATTTCTTTTTTTGTATCCAAAGGGTTGGCCTTTGAATCTTCTATTGGTGCACTGCGCTATTCTTCTTTTGATTCAGAAAATGGCCAAGGAAATCAAACAGAATCCACAAATTTAGACTTTAGTTTGAATGCTTCGGACTTATTATTCGGTCTTTCCTATTACTTCTAAAATTGTCTGGTCCGCCTATGGGGCGGGCCTTTTTCAATCCAAATAACGGATGCAACCATCCAATTGGTAAAATAATGAAATGGTAAATTAGCCAGCTAATTCCAAACGTCCCTAAGGTGAGAATACTGGCTTTGCTGAAAAAGTTCCATTCCAAATCCATCAAATAATAGGCTATACCAACAGTAATGGTCTGATGCAAAATATAAAAAGGATAAACCGCCCGGTTCGCATACGCCAAACTAGCACTGGGGCGATTCAGCCAGTTGACAGCATAGCCAAAAAGCACCAAAATCCATGACCAAAGGTTCAAGACCTTTACAAAAGCTTCGGTAAAGTGTATTAAAATGGAATCCTCGAATCCCAGCCATATCAACAGAAGTGTGGAAAATGCCAATATTCCCAGAGTTAATGCTTGCTTTTTTACTTTTTCAAGACTTTGCCAAAATACATCCCCACATGCGATGAGTACAAATCCGATAAAGAAAAGAACGATATAGAAAGTTATCGTAAACCAATCTCCCACCAAAGCATGGGTAACTGGGAAAAAGGGTTCCATAAATGCTTCAATGAAATACAATGGAACAATGAATATGTAGATTCCCAAGGTTTTGGAAAGCATCTTTTTTACCCAGTCGATGAACAGTGTTTTGTGCCTTCGTAGGTACACAAAAAGGGGTGCCAAAACCAAAGAGAATAAAAACAGGTATGGCAAAAACCAAAGATGATGCCAACTAATATTACCTTCGGGATATATGCCCTCAAACGCAACGGTGGAGAGGTAATCAATGTATGTTCCGGCGAACTGCCCTTTCGCTAGCCGTTCAAAGTAAACCTGGGGAGGCACAATCAGCAACATACCCACAGCCAATGGAATCCCCAATCGAAGGTAACGCTCAAGAATGAACTTGCCTGTGGAACGTTTTCCCAAGGCATAATAGGTTCCCATACCGGAAATGACAAACAGAATGGGCAATCTCCATTGATTCAAAAAAAGCATGGGCCATTTGAGCCAATCATAAATGACATTGTTTTTCAGATGCCATCCCCATGGGACAAAAAACATCCCCACATGATAAAAAATAAGCAATCCAAAAACGATTACCCTTAACCAGTCTAGATCATAACGACGAATTTTTGCTTCCATGAAATTGATTGTTTGACCCAAAGATGAAAGTATCTTTTTTCAAAATTGAATTTTTGAAGGGCTGAAACGTCCTGAATTACAATTTGGGAGAAAATCGACTAGATTCTAGCTTTTTTTCCTTTCATAAAAACTGATGGAGACTGTCCGGCATGCTTTTTAAAAGCTGAATAAAATGCGGATTTAGATTTAAACCCCACTGAATGGCCAATGGCTTCAACAGTTAAGTGGGAGTATTTTGAATCATTGAGACGTTGCTTGGCCATGCCCACACGTTTTTCATTGATGTAATCATTAAAATGGGACCCAGTCTGTGAATTAATAATCTTGGAAACCAAGTTGGGAGTGGTTTCCAAGGTATCGGCAAAGCTTTTTAGGGTAATCCTATTATCAAGGAATAGTTGTCCATTTTCCATTGAAGCTTCGACTTCTTCAAAAGTGATAGAGTTACTGGTAAGGGTTTCATATTTATCGGCTACCCAAGATTTTTCGAAAAAACGGGACTCCATTAAGATTATGGCTGAGGTGGTAAATGTGATTAGCGTATTGAAAATTCCAATAAAATGATCACCGCCATCGTCATCAAAAGAATAGAAAACGGAAAATAGAATTATGAAAAGAAGGCATAAAACAAAAATCGAATTTCGAGTGAAAAGGTATTTACCTCGTTTTTTACCTCCGGGCAATGTTGCCATTCGTTTCCGTTCTTTCCAAACCATGTTGGCCGATAACAAAGCATAAATCAAGAAACTAAACAACACCAAATGATGAAACCAATCCTTGATCCAGTGGTAGCCATAATGAAAAGAATCGGGCACTATTGCCATTTCCAAATTTGAATGATACGCGCCCAGATAGGCATTCAGCTTCACTTCAAATGGAGAAAGGTAGTACGGAATTTGGGAGAGGGCATAACCTAGGGGTAAGACCATATGAACCCAGAGCTTTCTAATAGTTACGGGTCTTCGTATCAATAGCCGATAGATAAAAAAGTAGAACATTGGGCCAATCAACAAGACCAAAGGTTCAGTGGAATCGTTCAAAAAAATAGAATACTTCATTAATCCTGTGTAACACAGATACGTATCGAGAAAAACGATACTCTGAAATAAAAAGGTCCATCCCAAAAAGGTTATAGCCGTATTTTTCTTGGCCCTTAAGAAGATAAGGACACTCAGAAAAAACCCCTGAGCAATACCCAGAAGCATGATGTGCGATGCCAGATTGTGTTTTATTGGGATTTGCTGTAGGATGTATTGCACATCTGCCATAGGGCTAGTCTAAAATATAATCCACTAGTTTTTCAGGTCCTTCCAAGAGTACTCGCACAATCTGCAAGGTACCATCAGTTTTCGTTGAGATTTGCCATTTGATTAACGAGATTTCTCCGTTTTCAATTTCTATTCCAGTGATGCTTCTCGGGTGCACACAGCTCCCATCATTAAAAAAAGGGATTTGACCTGGTTCAGGAAATCGCGGTCTATGGGTATGTCCGGCAACCGTAATTCTGAGGTTGTTTTTCAAGATCCATCGTTTTATTCGCCGTTCTATGCGAATGAGCTCTTTGTAGTTTTTCGCAGGGCTGGTGGGGTCGGCAATACCCACCACCTGTAAAGGTTTCCAAAGCACTCTGACCAAAAACCTCCCAATTCGCCAGCACACGTAGTTCCACCAGTCAGCCTGGTGACCATGGGTACAAAAAAGTTCTTGACCATTCTTTTCATGTTTTAGGATGACTGCCTCATGATAAGTGATTCCGTCAAAAAGAGATTTGTCCTCACCGTCGATGGGTTCAAAGTAATGGGTAAGATGCTTGTTCACATAATCTTGGTCGCGGTAGACCATGTCATGATTGCCCCAAACCATGTGCAATCTCTTTTCCAAATGGAACTGGCGCAGCAATTGGAATACATTCTTATGTGCATCAAAAATGGATTCGAAGGTCAAGTTTTCCCAAAGCTCGTCGCCATCTCCCAATTCGCAGTATTGAAAACCTTCCCGATAATAATGGTTAAGGGCATGAAAATAGATGTTTCGGTTGTTGGCGAAGTCATCAGCAAAACTGTTGTCTCCCCTGTGACAATCGCTAAAAAGAATGAATTTAGAAGTGTCGTCAAAGGGAATCACTTTTGCGTTTCGGTAGGCCCTATCCAATCGTTTGGTCGATGACATGTTCAAATTTTATTAAATATCTGAAAAATGGGGGCAAAACCATAAAGATTATGTTAACAGTAGGCGATTTTTTCTTTTTGTAACTTTACAGACTCAACAACAACTAACTACTTGTATGGAAAACGATTACAATGTAGAAAGCCCTATGACGGTGCTCGTAAGCTTCAATAAGATTTTGCAGCATTATGAGGAGCAGTTGAAGGACAAGGATAAATACCTTTCTGAGAGGGCTAAATATGTTCTGGATGCCCAAGCACCCTTTCCTGAACTAAGGGAAGGATTCAGTGACTTGAGTCTTCTTGAAAAGCACAAGGATGTCATAAGGATTATACTGGCCGATACTTTTTCGCAGGTACTCACCAAGAACGAAATTAAAACGGCATCGACTCCATTTGAAAGCTTGGTGTTCAATTCGTCCGAAAGATTTCAAAATATTTTGAAAGACGCCGGAGAGGACTTTGAACTGACCATCAGGAACCTTCCGATGGAGATGAATTATATCATGAAGGCTACGGTCGTCCTGAATTTTTACTATGGGTATAAGATGGATTTTAAACGTCCTTTCTTTTACGATATTCCAGATGCGAACGGGATTATGCGGCATTACCGTATTTTGTACAATGCCGATTTCATGGAAATCATTCCTACAGAAAATCCCAAAGAACTTACTCAAGACGATGTCGATGAACTTTTGGAAAACTTTGATAACATAGAACTTTGGAAGGAAAAGATTCCTCCAAACAGTTTTATAGCCAAAGGTTTCGTGATATGCAATATGTTCGATGTTACTGCTGAGCATTCCATTTCAGAAATCAAGTCTACACTGATTGGTAGTAACAAGCGAGGGAACGAAAACTTTATGGATAGTTTTCAGGACACCTTCAGGTCTTTGTTCAACCTTAAGAAAATTCGAGTAGGTTTCACAGGCTATGATTCGGGCACAAATCGCTTTTTAAAGATTTATGGTAAGGGTGTTGAGAGTTTTCTTTTAAAAGGGAAGGAAAACGAATCGTGCGATGCCATGCTATGTTCAGGGTCATACCAAAACTTGCTTACGGAGAACACGTATTTCGCGATTTCCAATGTGGAGAAGTACTATGAAAAATCAGGGGGTTCCCAACCCTATAAAAATCTCCATGAGCAAGGTATAAAAAGTGCTATTCTGGCTCCAATTGCCGATAATGGAAATTTGTTGGGCGTACTCGAACTGGTATCGGAAACCATAAATGAGCTGAACAGTGTCAATGCCAATAAGCTGGAAGACGTAATGCCATTTATTATTTCTGCAGTACTACGATCTATTGAAGAAGAAGAAAATTTGGTCGATGCCATTATACAGCACGAATGTACCACTGTACATTCTTCGGTGTATTGGAAGTTTCAAGAAGAGGCCAAACGATTTATGGCTGATGAGCTTATCGGCAATCAACCGGCTTTTAAGGAAATTGTCTTTAGGGATGTATACCCACTATATGGTCAAGTAGATATCAAGGAGTCGGCCAAACAACGGAACCTTTCCATTCAACGCGATTTGATGATTCAACTTTCGGAGATTCGGGATGTATTGGAAAAAGCCGTTGAGAAATATAAGCTTCCCATTTACGAAGAATTGATATTTAGGGTAGATACGTATATCAGTGAAGTATCCGAAGCACTGTATACCCATACCGAACAGGCCATTTTTGATTTTGTAAAAGAGGAGGTCAACCCTGTATTTGAGCATCTCAAAAAAATAGATAAGGATTTGGTGGCAATCGTTGCCAATTATGAGGCCCAAATAGATGCAGATACTGAATCATATTATGATCATCGGCGTAATTACGATGAAAGTGTAATGGAGGCAAACATGCAGTTGGCAGCACTTTTAGATAAGAAACAACTCGAGGCCCAAGAGATGTTCCCACATTATTTTGAAAGGTACAAGACCGATGGTGTGGAGCATAATATGTACATAGGCAGTTCCATAGCGCACGACAGAGTTTTCGACGAATTGTACCTGAGCAATTTAAGGTTGTGGCAGTTGCAGGTGATGTGCGATATGGAAAACAAATATTATGCACTAAAACCAAAGCTTCCGGTAAAGTTGGATGTGGCGTCGCTCATTTTGGTTTACGGCACGCCTTTGGCGATTCGCTTCAGGATGGATGAAAAACGTTTCGATGTGGATGGTACGTACAACGCACGATATGAAATCATTAAAAAACGTATCGACAAATCTTTTATAAAGGGCACCAATGAACGACTGACCCAAAAAGGGAAGCTGGCAATTGTGTATTCGCAACGAAAAGATGAGAAAGAGTACCTGCGCTATATCAAATTTCTAAAGGCCAAAGGCTATTTCACCAACAATATTGAAGTAGTGGAACTAGAAGGTTTGCAAGGGGTAACCGGACTTAAGGCGATTAGGGCCGAAATTTTGTACACCAAGGACAAAAAATCGGAGCGTACCTACACCTATGATGATTTAATGGAGGAATTAAAGGCTTGATTTAGAACTGGACTCGGTCGGGTCCAAAGAATCGAAAGGCAATGCCAAAGGCGATGACCGAAACAATCATCCCGACCATAAAAATATTATAGGTCAATCGTAAAATCTTATACTTCTTGTCGAGGACCAATCCTAAAAAGTATAGGTCTTTGGTCAACGATGAATACACATATTCCTTGTCCTTCACCAGTTCTTGGAGGGCCCACTCGTAGTCGTCGAGTTCCATTTTATGAAAGTTTCCAAAGAAAAGTAGATTCACCTTTTTTTGTTCAACATCTTTTTTGGTGAACTTTCCGCTGGTTACATTGGGTCGGGTAGCCAAAATGGACAACACCATGGAAACGACGCTAAAAACTATGAAGATGAGGGTCGGATAAATAAGATAGGTGTTGGAAGGATTGTCCAGTTTCGGAATCAAATTCGCCAAAACAAGCGAAATAATAATCGCGTTGACCGATAAGAGGATGTTCGCTTTGGTATCGGCGATATCACTCAACTTTAAATGGTTTTTTAGAGTAACCCGGTACAGGGTCTGAACGCTTCTATCTGGGCTTTCGTTTTTGTATTTGGCCTTTAATGCCTCTTTTTTGGCAATCTCTTTTTCGGTTTTTTTCTCTTTGACGAGTTGTCTTAAATTCTTGTCCTTACCCTCTTGCCAGTTTTCTAGGGCGTAATCCGTATGAAATCGATGTTCATCACGGAACATCTTGATGTTGGCATCGCGCCACTCCTTTGGAGAATACTCGGCGATTCCAAGTTTTTCCAACTCTTCTTTCAAAAAATCAGTGGTTTCCCAATAGCTTCTTTTTGCAAAGTGGGAAGCATCGGCATCCCTAATGATTTCTTCGTGAAGATTAGTGGGTACATGGTACCTTTCCGTGGCCATTATATAAGACTTAACGCCCTCAATGGCCTTGTCATCATAACTATTTTCTTTTAAGAATTCTTCCACTATTCCGCAACTCGCTTGTTCATGATTTTGAGTCCCTTTGGTATACCCTGTATCATGGAACCACGCAGCGAGCATCAGCTTTTCATGCTCTGAACTATCAAGTTCATAGTAGTTGAGCAATTCTTTAGTACTTTTAACTACACGTTGGGTATGTCGCAAATTGTGGTACAGGAAACTTGCATCAAGTTGATTCTGTAGAATATCGGATACATAACTCTCCGCTTTTTCAACAATTTCTGACATAGTTGTATTTTAAATATCCAAAATACAAATTTTGGAATCAACCTCCGAATTATGAAAAAACAGGGTTTACTCCTTTGTATACTTTTATTATTATCAGCATGTGCAACCTATGAGGCCAAATACAGTGAACCCTTTCAAAAAAGTGTTTCTGCGCCGGATAAAGAAGTGGCCCATACGTTTTACTTGATTGGCGACGCTGGCAAGTCACCAATGGGAGAACTGAATCCAGCTTTGAAATTGTTCAAGGAAAAGCTGGAAAGTGCCGATGAAAAAAGTACAGCTATCTTTTTAGGGGATAATATTTATCCTGCTGGATTGCCCGATGAAAAGGATGATGCCGAAGGATATCGATTGGCCAAAAACCATTTGGACGCCCAGCTGGCCACACTTGAAAATTTTAAGGGCCAACCTTTATTTATTCCTGGTAACCATGATTGGTACAATGACGGACTGGAAGGATTGGAAAGGCAGGAAGATTATATTAAAAAGCAATTAAAGAACAAAGATGCCTTTCAACCCAAAAATGGGTGCCCGCTTAAAAAAATCGAAATATCTGACGATGTTATTGTACTGGCCTTGGACACTGAGTGGTTTTTGGTAGATTGGGACAAGCACCCCAAAATCAACGATGATTGCGAGATAAAAGACCGGGGCAGGTTCTTCGAAGAGCTTGAAAGCCTGATTAAAAAGAATCTAGACAAGACTACTATTATTGCCCTGCACCATCCTATGTTTACCTATGGGTCACACGGGGGACAATACTCTTTTAAACAACAGTTCTATCCCACAAGTGGTAAAGTACCTCTTCCAATTTTAGGAAGTGTAATCAATTTACTGCGAAAAACAACGGGAGCTTCGATTGAAGACCAGCAAAACAAGATGTACAATCGTTTGAAAAAACGAATAGTGACACTTTCCCAGTATTCCAACAAAATCATTTTTGTTTCTGGGCATGAACATACGTTACAGTACATCGAGGAAGAAGGTATTCCCCAAATTGTAAGTGGTTCTGGAGCTAAAACCGGTGCTACGCGACTTTTAAATGGCAGCAAATTCTCCACAGGCCGAAAAGGGTTCGCAGTGCTACAGGTCTATACCGATGGTTCTTCCCATGTTGAATTCATGGGCCCTAGGGATAATGGTACTGAGGAATTCCTTTTTCGTTCAGAAGTTCTGGGGCCGGATAGAAATTGGAAGGAAGTGCCAAACCCAGAAAATATGCCAGCGTTCAAGGAGGCTTCGGTTTATACCACTGAGGAAGTTACCAAAAGCGGGTTTCATAAATGGCTTTGGGGAGAGCGGTACAGAAAATATTATGACACCAAGGTAAAGGCTCCAACGGTGTTGTTGGATACACTTTATGGCGGGCTCACCGTTGTTCGAAAGGGTGGAGGAAACCAATCCAATTCATTACGTTTGGAACATGCCGATGGCAGACAGTTTGTGATGCGTGATTTGAGAAAAAGTGCAGAGCGTTACTTACAGGCCATAGCATTTCAAGAGCAGTACGTCATTGGGCAATTTGATGAAACCTATACCGAAGACCTTCTGCTCGATTTGTATACGGCGGCCCATCCTTATGCCCCGTTCACTATGGGCGCTCTTTCAGATGCGGTTGGGATTTATCATACAAATCCAAAGCTGTTCTATATCCCAAAACAAGCGACTTTAGGAGAATTCAATGCTGAATTTGGGGATGGACTTTATATGATTGAGGAACATGTGTCGGATGGTCATGGGGCATTGAAGAGTTTTGGTTATGCCAACAAAATTGAGAGCACTTATGACTTGATTCAAAAGCTAAGAAAAGATGAAAAATATAGCATCGATGCCGAAGCTTACGCAAAAGCCCGCTTGTTCGACATTATGATAGGTGACTGGGACCGTCATATTGATCAGTGGCGGTGGGCCGAGTTTGAGGACAGCGATGGAAATAAGACGTTCAAACCTATTCCTAGAGACAGAGATCAGGCATACTCCCGATGGGGTGATGGGTTGGTTTTGGGATTTGGTTCCCGTGCCGTACCTGGGCTTAGACTTTTTGAGGGTTTTCAGGAAGAAATTCGCAGTGTAGAAGGATTTACCTCTTCCCCAAGAACCTTTGCTCTTGATATGGCACTGCTATCTGAAGTTGACTTGGATACTTGGATAAAGCAGGCTGAGTTTATCCAAGAAAAAATCAATGAAGATGTAATTGATAGCACTCTTGAAGGATTTCCCGAGGAAGTCCGTGACCCAGAGACACTGGGAAAGATTAAAAAGATTTTATTGGCCCGAAAGAAAGATCTCCACAAAACCGCTAAGGCCTATTTTAAGGTGCTGAACAAGTACAGTGTGGTCACCGGAACGGATAAAGACGATTATTTTAACGTTCGTTCTTTGGAAAATGGAGGTTTGGAGGTAATGGGCTATCGAATAAAAGGGGGTGAGAAGAAGGATTTGTTCTTCGAAAAAACCTATTCCCCAGAGCATACAAAAGAGGTATGGCTATATGGATTGGACGACGATGACGTATTCGATGTAAACACACCCAAATCAAAAATTCGACTAAGAGTGGTTGGTGGACAGAACAACGATATCTACAAAATCAGCGAAAAATCAAGAAAGGTAGATGTCTACGATTTCAAAAAGAAAAACAACACCTATGACCAAGCTTACGGGGGCCGCATTCACAAGCTTAATGATTACGATACCAACACCTACGTTTTTGAAAAGGTCAAGGCAAGCACCAATCAGTTTTTGCCCTCGGCAGGGTTCAACCCCGATGATGGCTTTTTAATTGGACTGTCCAATACGTATACTTTCAATGGGTTCAGGCAAAACCCCTTTACCCAAAAGCATACGATTAGTGGCGGATTTTATTTTGCTACTAGTGGATTTGATTTGGGATATACTGGGGAATTTGCCAACGTTTTCAATAACGTCAATTTCGAGTTCAACGCGCGATTTACCAGCCCCAATTTCAGTGTCAATTTCTTCGGATTTGGGAACGAGACAGTGAATAATGATGATGAGGAAGAACTGGAATTTGATTTTAATAGAGTACGGATTCAGACCATCAAGTTTGCACCTTCACTGGTTTGGAGGGGAAGATTGGACTCTAAAGTCCGTTTGGGCGTATCTTACGAAAGCTATGAGGTAGAAGAGAGCGAAGGCCGTTTCATAGAAGGCTTTTTTACGGATGCAGGAAGGGACAACGAACAGGATTTCATCGGAGTTGATGCAGAATATAGCTATTCCAATGCTGATAATGATGCGTATCCCACCATAGGAATGCAGTTTTCGCTTCATGGTGGGTATAAAGTGAACGCTAGCGACACCGATAGAACATTCGGATTTATTATACCGAGCCTTTCATTGGTTCATAGAATATCCCCTGACGGTAGACTGGTGCTGGCCACCAATTTGAAGGGGCATTTTAACATTGGGAACGACTTTGAGTTCTATCAGGGAGCAAGTATTGGAGCCAATAATGGGTTGAGAGGATTTAGGTTCCAACGCTTTACCGGAAAGACCGCTTATTTCCAAAATACCGATATCCGATATAGCTTCAGAAAATCAAAAACAGGCATCTTACCAGTGACTCCAGGAATATTCGGTGGGTTTGATTATGGTCGGGTATGGTTTCCAGGGGATTCATCCGATAAATGGCACAATTCGGTTGGCGGCGGGTTTTTTGCTAATGCTTCTGATATTTTATCTGCAAATATTGGACTTTTCAATAGTGCCGATGGTCTTCGATTTGCCTTCGGATTTGGCTTCGGATTCTAACGCTCCTTTAAAGAATAAGCGTACAGATTTCGACCTTTCGTTTTTGACTGTTCGTCAGCTATCAAAAGGGTTGAATCGTTCAAGAAACAGATAGATTCTTGTTGGGTACGATACAGCACATCGATAGTCTTCAGCTCGCCTTTACTGAAATCATCGAATGTGAAATCAGTGAACATCCAAATATAGCCTGACCCCAAGAGAACAATTTTTTTTCCATCGGGGGAAATATCTGCCGCGGTCACCGAACAGAACTGACTGTCCGTGCAGGTAGTGAACTCACCTACAAGTTGAGCCCTATACTTCCCAGGGGTATCTGGGACTTTATAAATAAAAGCTTTCCCTGAATAGGGTCTTGCCCTGTTCTTTGTGATTAAATACAACGAGTTCCCGAAATGGAAAAATGCCTCACAGTCGTAATGTAAATCAGATTTTTTAGGAGGAAATTTTTTTTGTTCCGGATAGTGGAACTCTATTTTTTTGGAACGGATTTTATCCCCTTTTTCCTCTTCAGGATTCGGCAACTTATAGATGACAAGGTCTTTTCGGTAATTACCGTTGTTTCCGAAATCCCCAATATAAAAGTTTCCATCCAAGTCTCTGGCCAAATCCTCCCAATCCCCATTTGTCGCATCTTTTACCTTGAGTTCTTTTATTAATTTTCCTTTAAGGTTTACCTGATAAAGGCGGTCTTTGTTTCCATTATCCTCAATAGCCCAGATTTTATTAGGCCCAGTTGCCATTATTCCCGAAACCTCACTTAGTTTGGCAGGCAATTTCCCTAAATAATCCAAATCGCCATGCCATGGTTTTTGGGCACATGCCTGTAACACGACTAATCCTAAAAGAGGAAAAAGCTTATTCATTCTGAACTTTAATAGGCAAATAGATTTCGGCTTTCCAATCCAAATCAGTTCCACCAAAGTTTGGATTGCTATGAAAAATCTCAACTGGTGTTGGCTCAACGGCAATGTTGTTACTTTTGGCATAGTCCAAGAGCGCATACCAAGCCCTATCAGAGGTGATGTAGTTGCCATAGTATTCTGCCTTTAATGCTCTCTTTTTAAAAATTCTCTTGTATTTAATGTCTGTTCCGATAGGAAGTTTTTCTGACCGAATAATGGGTTGAGCAAAGTTGTAATGAATACTATCGTTGTCTTGGTTCCAGTATGTTACCTCGATTGTTGGTAGACCATTGAACTCGACATCGTTTTCAACAAGCTCCTCGGTAAGAAAGCTGAAGTTTTTCATCATACCCCCGGCCTTTTGAAATTGGGTCAACTTCAAGGGGATGTAAGCCACATAGCTCGTGGGAATCTCATCTTCTCCAATAATCTTGACCTTGAATTTTTTTGTATGATCCCTAAGGTTTTCTATGAAGTTGGTTACTGTTTTTCTTCCCCTTTTTTCAAAATCAGTATCTGAAAAAGGAACGCTTAGTTTGTTTGAAAAACTATGGTTAGCATCATTTATGTTCACAGTTACTTTTGAGGTGGAATCATTAATGGGAGCTATGGACCAATGATAGTAATGAATAGAGTCTCCAAAACGTAGTTTTTGCTCCAGTTTATAGATGGTCTCACCCTGTCTTATTTTAGCTACGGTGTCCAAAGTTTGGTCCCAAAGTTTTAAGGACTGATTAATAGCACCGGGAAAGGTATTTGCTGTAAAACGAATGGTGTAATCTGAAGTTTTGATGAAAAAATACCAAACAAGTGCCGCCAAAAGGATAAGAAGGGCACCAAACCCAATTTTCTTCATATAAAAATTAGTTAGTAGCTGGTTTTGAGTTGTACAAGTCTAAATTTTCAACAACGAATTTACCTAAGTCTCGACCTTGTTTTACACCTATTTCTACTGCCTTTCTGTAATGAATCCCGCCATACATACGGCTTATGGCAGCTTCGTTAGCAGCTTGATAAAAGGAGGTAAACGATCGAACAGGAAGTCCATAGGGAACCTCAGTATCGTCATCAAAACTAAAATTATCCCCAAAAATACTGGTCAAAGCCACAGATGCTGCCCCAGAAACAACACTGTGTCCACTGGTATATTCAGGAAAAGGAGGTGTTTGAAGAACGGGTTCCCAGCTATCGTCGATGTGTTCGTTTATCAAAGTCTCAGGTCGTATTAGGCTACTACGATATTTTTCATCCCAACAGCTGATAAATGCATCCGCAATGGCGATGGAGGTTTTGGTATAGGCGTAGACGGTCTTCGCCAAATCAGAATCTGTTTTTCTTGAAGCAATTTTGGTAATTCCAATCCAATGGGCACCCGGGGTAATCTTTTTTGTGGCGAACATCAAATGCCCACGGGTTACCGAAACGTACGGGTTACAATCCCAGAACTGTGCAATGGCTACTTCTTCAGACTTGTCCCCTTTAGCTGTTATTTCATTGCTTATATCGTATACTTCTTTTACTTCTTTGTAAAAATCAGAACCTTCTTCCATTGAAAATGGAGGAGGGGGGGTTGGCTTGAACTGTGCTGCAGAATCAATTACAAAGGGTCGTATTTTGTTCCAATGGGGTTCTATACCATCCATATAGGAGGGAGGTGTTGGTTGCCATCGGGAAGGTTCATCGGAGTTTACAGTAAACTTTGGCATGGTTCGGGTTTGCTTATAATTGTCCTTATCCATCCATTGCGCCACATGTTCGGCTACTTGGAGGCCATATTTTTTGGACGACACAAACTCATTTTTGTTGGTGCTTTCCCAATTAGCATAAAGACTGTCTCGGTAAGTTGTGATTTTATCTTCGGAAAATATAAGTCTTCGACTTAAATCCATATGGGCAATGAGGGCAGCTAAATCGAAGTTTATGTTCTCTTCAATATCCGGTTCTGGAATTGATTCAAAATCTCTAAGTTGACTTGTTAGTGAATTATAACTATCGTCTTCAAAAGCCAATATTTCGTAAGCAGCAATATTGGGATACGCATAAATCCGGCTGGCCACAGGAGGTGAAAAGATATCGTGTATCATCACCTCGGTAACTATATCCACGGAGGCGTGATAATCTTCTGGTGTTATAATAATGGCTTCGTCTGCTTTCTGGCATGAGGTTGCGGTCAATAATGCCAACAACATAAATGCTCCAACTTTTCTCATCATCTTCCGTTTTTTCTATTATTTATCTGGTAGGTTTCGGCTTTTGTATTGTTGAAAACGGCCAGCAAGTAGTTTTTACCGTTCATTTCCAAAACATGCAAATGTCGTAAAGATTTTTGGGTAAAGTCAAGCCCTAAATGGCTGCCCAAAATTACGGTATTTTCATTTTTTATCAACGCACCGGGAAAGGAATCAAAACGACCATGGTAAGGTTTCACTCCAAAATAGTTTCCTCCAACCAACACTTCTTCCGATCCATCTCCATCGAAATCATATGAAGCAAACGCTAGGATGGGGGAAACTTGCAACTCATTCTTAAAAGGAACGAATGAAAACTTCCCGTCTCCATTTTTAAGATACCCCGATGCCAAAGTGGTTGTTTCTAAAACCTGAGCTTTTTTCAACGTATCGGGGCCAAAAATTTCTTCAATAGATTTGCCCGCAAATGAGGTGTAAGAAGTGAAGGATTTTCGTAAAAACACCATTTGACTCGAAAGACCATCCAAACTTTCAAGTGGGTAATAGGTGCCATTTTTTGGAATTGCAGTAACCGTTTCGGTTTGCCCATTTCCATCAAAATCGTGATAATACATCCGAAGGGGCATTTTTTTAGAAGCATGAAACTTGTTATTGGTTCCCCAATTTCCCAAGAGATAATCCGTATCACCATCACCATCAATGTCAAACGGGTGGATGGATTGCCAAAGTCCTGAAATATCCATATCAAAGACTTTTGTAAATCGACCCTTGTTGTTTTTTAAGAATAATGGGGACATCCATTCCCCAACAAGAATCAGGTCTTTTTCACCATCCCCGTCAAAATCATCCCAAAGGGCGTCAGTAACCATACCTTCTACCTCATTAAACGAATTGTCAGTTTCAAATACACCATTTTCATTCTTTAGG
>NZ_JANQIH010000297.1 GCF_028282265.1 Allomuricauda sp. | reverse complement strand
AATTACAGTTGTCTTGGCCCAATCGTTGGAGCAGTTTGAACTCACTCAAGAACTTCCTTCGGAATATTTCAAGATTTCCCCAAAGGTTGAGGGCAGACTTGCTATTGAAAATGGTCGACAACTTGTTTTTCAACCAGCAGAATATCTTGAACCAGATACCGAATATTCGGTCAGTGTTGCATTGAACAAGCTTTTCGAGGATATCGACAGGGATTTCGGAAAATACACTTTCAGTTTTAAGACCATTAAACCTAACTTTAAAATCAACATAGGAAACCTACAGTCTTACAGCAAAAATTGGCAGTACCTTACTGGAACACTGGAAGCATCAGACCTTCTAACCGCTACAAAAATCAACTCGGTGCTTTCCGCAGAAATTAGCGAAAAGAATATTCCCATAAAATGGGAAAACACCAGTGAAGATTCCAATTACTACACCTTTAAAATTGACAGTATTCCAAGAAGAACAGAGGACAGCGAACTGCTCATTAATTGGAGTGGAAAGGAATTGGAAGTAGAAAATCAAGGTTCTGAAACCTACAATATTCCGGGTCTGAATAAATTTGTGGTCCTGGATGCCAGAACCTCAACGGCTCCAAATGCTCTATTGACTTTAAACTTTTCAGACCCCTTACAACAAAATCAAAATCTCAATGGTCTGGTCACCATTGAAAATGCCCAGAGTCTGCGATATGAAATCAATGGAAATGTGCTTCGCGTTTACCCTTCCAATAGAATAACCGGCGAAGTAATGGTCAACGTTTTTGATGGTATAAAAAGTGAGTATGGGTATTCTTTAAAAAAAACCTTTTCGGAGTTGGTCTCCTTTGAGCAGTTAAAGCCTAACGTACGACTGATTTCAAAAGGGACCATCCTACCCAACGCAACTTCTACACCAATCTATTTTGAAACCGTTAATCTTTCGGCGGTTGAAGTAAGGGTCATACAGGTTTTTGAAGACAATATGCTTCAGTATCTTCAAAACAACAACCTTACCCAGCGGTATAGTTCTGATTTAAGGCCCGTGGGCCGAAGGGTAGCCTTTAAGGTAATCCCCTTGGTTGAAAATGAGAACGAAGACACTAGCTATTGGAAGGCCCACGCTTTGGACCTTTCTGAACTCATTAAAGTAAGTCCAGGTTCTTTATATCGCGTTGAGTTTAGCTTTAAGAAGGAGCACACCACCTATCAATGCGAAGATTCCGAAGAATTAGCTGATAACTCCGATTTGGAAGATTCCTATGAGCAAAGCTCAGACCAAGAGGCTTTGGAAGAACGTTATTGGGACAACGAGATTTATTATTGGAGAAATTACAACTACAATTGGGAGCAGGAAAATAACCCATGCCATTCAGCCTATTACAATGCCAATAGGGTGGCCACTACAAATCTGTTGGGAAGCGATTTGGGTCTGATAGTCAAAAAAGGGAACAACAAAACCTATCATTTTGCGGCTACAAATCTGTTAACCGCCAACCCTGAAGCCGGTGCACGCATCAGGCTCTATAATTTTCAGCAGCAGATGCTCGCAGAGATTACCACAGATGCATCTGGGTTCGGTATTTATGATGGAGACGCCACAGTAGCCTTTGCCATAGCTGAGAAAGCACAAAATTTTGCTTATGCCAAACTAACGGATGGCAATGCCTTATCGTTAAGCAAGTTCGATGTTTCTGGGCAAGAATTGCAACGAGGCCTACAAGGATTTTTATACACCGAAAGGGGCGTGCACCGGCCAGGAGACACCGCGCATCTGACCTTTGTTTTGGATGATAAAGCCAATCCGCTTCCCGCAAACCATCCGGTAGTGCTGGAAGTCACCGATGCAAGGGGAAAACTGGTGCAGCGCAACGTATTGAAACAGGAAGCCATTCCCATAAATGAAGGACTTTTTGCCAAAAAAGAAGGTAAATTCCATTATTTCCCTATTCCTACCAAAACCGATGCACCTACCGGAACATGGAACGCCAAGGTTATCGTTGGCGGCGCACAATTCAATAAAAGTCTAAAGATTGCCACCATCAAGCCCAATCGATTAAAGGTAAACCTTGATTTTGAGGATGACATCCTAAAAGCAAACCAAAACAATAGGGGAAAGGCAACTGTACAATGGTTACATGGAGCCCCAGCCCGAAATCTTAAGATTGACATCAACGCCAAACTACAACAAGCTCCAAACGCATTCCCTGATTTTAAAGGGTATGTTTTTCAAGACCCAGTGAGGACTTTTGGCGAAACCGAACTTCAGTTCGTCACGTCCCAATTAAATAGCGAAGGTGTTCTTGATATCAACCAAAAAATAAATGCCAATACCAATGCCCCGGGAATGTTACAAGCTACTTTCACAACTAAAGTATTTGAAGGGGGTGGGGATTTTTCGATAGATGTCTTCACCAAAAAATTGGCTTCCTTCCCCTATTTTGTGGGCCTTAAATCACCAAAGGCTAAACGATACGGTTCTTATTTAACAGATGAGAACACTGCATTCGACGTAGTCTCTGTCGATGCTGATGGTAAAGCCGCGGGCAACCGGAAATTAAAAATCAATATTTTCAAAATCGAATGGCGCTGGTGGTGGAACCGGGGGTACGACAATCTTTCCCGATATGAAAATGCAACGGTACACCGTCCTTTTAGACAATTATCGGTAACTACCGGACCTGATGGAAAAGGCAATTTCAATGTGAATATTCCAGATGAGGAAGGAGGCCGTTATTTAATTCGTGTAATCGATGAAGCTTCTGGCCATGCCACAGGAAGAACCGCTTACTTTTATCGAAATTGGTGGAGAAGACCTGCTTCCAACGACACGGAAAGCTCCAAGATTTTAATCTTTTCCACCGACAAGGAAAAATATTCCCTCGGCGAAGAGGTTACGGTCACTTTTCCCTCTGATGTAGGGGGTAGAGCATTATTGAGCATCGAAAACGGTTCTGAGGTTTTATCACAGCAGTGGATTGAAACATCCGCGAAAGAGACCAAGGCCCTTATTCCGGTTACAGCGGAAATGGCACCGAACACTTACGTGAACATTTCCCTCTTGCAACCCCATAGTCAGTTAAAAAATGATTTACCCATTCGATTATATGGCGTGGTTCCTCTTTTGGTGGAAAATCCGGATACATTTTTAAAGCCCGAACTCAAAATGCCTGAAGTTTTGCAACCAGAAAACGATTTTGAAGTGACGGTTTCAGAAGCCAACAACAAACCCATGACGTATTCCTTGGCAGTGGTAGATGAAGGCCTGTTGGACTTGACCCGATTTCAAACACCAGACATTCATGCTTCATTTTATGCAAGACAAGCCTTGGGTGTAAAGACCTTTGACATTTTTGATGATGTAATGGGCGCCTATTCGGTTAGTGTGGATAATATTTATTCCATTGGCGGTGGAGGTATCGCCGAAGGTGCTAAAAACCGAAAGGCACAACGATTTAAACCTGTTGTTACCTATTTGGGTCCGTTCACCCTTGAAGCTGGTAAGAAAGCATCCCACACCATATCGATGCCCAACTATGTAGGTTCCGTTCGTACGATGGTTGTCGCCGGCAATGAAAACAGTGCTTATGGAAATACAGAAGAAACCACTCCTGTTCGTAAACCCTTGATGGTATTGACTTCAATACCGCGAAAACTATCTCCTGGAGAGAAGGTGACTATTCCAGTTACGGTTTTTGCGATGGAAAAAAGAATAAAAAATGTAGAAGTTTCTGTGGAGGTGGATAGAGCCTTAGAACCAATTGGGCCAACTTCAAAAAACATCACCTTCAATTCAGCTGGAGAGCAAATCGTGAATTTCGATTTCAGGGTAAATCCCACAAAATCATTTCAAACAATAAAAGTAGTGGCCTCTGGGCATGGAGAAAGCGCGACCGATGAAACGGAGATTGATGTAGAGAATCCGAACCCCATTACCACCAAAAGTACATTATACACGCTCAACGGGAATGAATCGCAGACCATATCGTTTGAAGCTTTTGGCACTTCAGGAACGAACACCGCATTTGTAGAGTTTTCCACACTTCCTCCCATGGATTTTTCAAAACGAATGGATTATTTACTCCGGTATCCCCACGGTTGTGTAGAACAAACTACCTCAGCGGCCTTTCCCCAACTTTTCGTTACAGAGGTGTTGGATATCACTTTCGACAGGAAAAAGGATATAGAAAAAAACATAAAAGCAGCCATTAGAAGATTGGGCGACTTTCAAGTACCAAGTGGCGGATTGAGCTATTGGCCAGGTTATAGTAGTACCAATGATTGGGGCACCTCTTACGCAGGCCATTTTATGTTGGAAGCCAAACAACAAGGTTATCAGTTGCCGTTGACTTTTTTAAGCAATTGGTTACGCTATCAAAAAAATACTGCCCGACAGTGGAGCAATCAAAGCACATCATACAACAATGATATTACCCAAGCTTATCGTTTGTATACCTTGGCTTTGGCGCAGCAACCCGAATTAGCTGCCATGAATCGATTGCGAGAGTCAAAAAATCTGAGTAACGAAGCAAAATGGCGTTTGGCAGCTGCCTATGCGCTGGTCGGTAAAAAGGAAGTGGCCCAAGAACTGGCACAAAAGGCGAATGTAAATTTTGTGCCGAGAGATTACGACTACAGAACCTATGGTTCGGTATTTCGAAACCAAGCCATGGCTTTGGAAACCATGGTGATTTTGGGAGATTCCCAACAACGGGAATTGTCCATTTCCCTAGCCAAAAACCTTTCCTCCCAGCGCTGGTATAGTACCCAAGAAACTTCTTTTGCTCTTTTAGCTATGGCAAAAATGGTGCAAAAAAATGGAGGCAAATCCATAGACCTTGCTTACAGCAACAACGGTAAAGAATTCTCGGTAAAAACGGATAGAGCCATAGCCCAAAGAGGAATTCCAATCTCGGGTACGGCTAACGAAATAAAGGTTCAAAACAATCAGGGCAATGTGATTTATGCTACTATCACCCAAACAGGAAAACTCCCTGTCGGAAAAGAATTGGCACAGCAACAGAATCTATCCCTCATGGTAAGATATCTGGATGCCATTGGCAATAATTTAGGAGTTTCTGAATTGAGACAAGGTACTGAACTACAGGCTCAAGTAACCGTTTCAAACAATACAAACGACTATCTGGATAATATAGCCCTGACCCAGATTGTTCCAAGCGGGTGGGAAATAGTCAATACATCTTATGTTACAGGAAATGATACGGGTTCTACTAGGGCAGATTACATTGACACCCGGGATGATAGAACCCATTTTTATTTTGACCTAGAGGCGAAGAGAGCTGTGACCTTCACGGTAAAACTTAATGCCTCTTTTTTGGGGGATTACTACCTTCCCGGGGCTCAGGTTGAAGCAATGTACGACAACACCTATTATGCTCGAAACAAAGGGCAATGGATTAAAGTAGTTCAGTAATGGGATGATGAAGCATCATTTTTTAAACATAAAATGGTTTTTGCTGAAACATAAAATCAAGTCATCCATACTCTTGATTATCGTTTTGGTTTGGTATTTCTGTTTGCCCAATCAGCTTTTTAAGGACCCTACTTCAACCGTAGTGAACAGTTCCGATAACGTTTTGATTGGCGCGCGGATTGCAGCGGATGGTCAATGGCGTTTTCCAAAGATGGATTCCATTCCAGAGCGATTTAAGCAAAGTGTATTGCTTTTTGAAGATGAGTATTTCTACAAACACCCGGGGTTCAATCCGGTTTCCATTTTCAACGCCATCAAACACAATCTTACCCAAGATACTCGGAGAGGTGGCAGTACTATCACCCAGCAAGTTGTTCGACTCAGTCGAAAAAACCAAAAACGGACCTATTGGGAGAAATGTGTGGAGATTTTCATGGCCACACGACTTGAATTTCGACATTCCAAAGAGGAAATACTGAAGCTCTACGCCACGCATACCCCCTACGGAGGAAACGTTGTAGGTCTGGAAACAGCTGCCTGGCGTTATTTTGGGATTCCAGCCCATGAACTGAGTTGGGGGCAATCAGCCACACTTGCTGTACTTCCAAATGCTCCATCCTTAATATTTCCCGGCAGAAATGAGGAAGCTTTGCTGACCAAGAGAAACCGATTACTCAAAAAACTCTGGGACAAGGAAAAAATCGATTCCACTACTTATAAATTGGCAATTGCAGAGCCTTTGCCCCAAAAACCTGTGCCTCTTCCCAACCTAGCTCCCCATCTTACCGAGAAAGTGAAAAAAGAGCATCCGGGAGAAAGAATTCGCACCTCTATAAATCGACATTGGCAACAGCAAACCAACCATTTGGCCAAACGCCATTACGAACGTTTAAAAAGTAATGAAATCCACAATCTTGCTATTCTGGTTTTAGACGTTAAAACACGAAAAGTACTAAGCTATGTGGGCAATTCCCCAACCGACAAGCAACATGGTAATTTTGTGGATATCATTCCCAAAAATCGGAGTACCGGTAGCACCCTTAAGCCTTTTCTTTTTGCTTCCCTTTTGCATGAAGGTCAACTGCTGCCGAACGCTTTGGTAAAAGATGTTCCCACCGTTATCAATGGGTATCATCCAAAGAATTTCAATAAAAAGCATTCAGGGGCCGTAACTGCAAGTCGGGCGCTTTCGCGTTCATTAAATGTTCCTGCAGTGCGTTTGCTTAGAACATATGGGTTGCAAAAGTTCTACAATAAGTTGCACAAAATGAACCTTAGTTCCGTGAACAAACCATCTAGCTATTACGGATTGTCGTTAATTCTTGGGGGGGCGGAGAGTTCCTTGTGGGATATCACCAAAACATACGCATCTGCCGCTTCTACCTTGAACCATTTTGTTACCAATTCAAGCACGTACCGTAAAAACGAGTTCGCGGAACCCAGTTATTTGTTGGGGGACGAAGTTGATTTTGGTGAAGAACAGTTTGATACCCCGATTCTCAATGCTGGAGCACTATACCATACCTTCAATGCCCTGCAAGAAGTGAATCGGCCTGAAGGCGATGAAAACTGGCAGTTTTTTGATTCTTCCAAACGAATTGCATGGAAAACAGGTACAAGTTTTGGTTTTAAAGATGCATGGGCCATTGGGGTAACGCCCAACTATGCGATTGGGGTTTGGGTAGGCAATGCCGATGGGGAAGGTAGGCCTGGCTTAACCGGAATTACCGCAGCAGCCCCTATTTTGTTCGATGTTTTGGATGTTTTACCCAATGATACTTGGTTTTTAGAGCCCTTTGATGATTTGGTGGAATTGGAAACTTGTGCCAAAAGTGGATATCGTGCTTCAATGTATTGTGGGGAAATCAAAAGAGTGCTTCAACCTGCTAACGGCACAAAGAGCAGACCATGCCCTTACCATCATCAGGTTTTTTTAGATGCCTCAGAAGCACATCAAGTAAATTCTGATTGCTATCCTTTGGAAAACATGGTGGCCAAAAATTGGTTTACCCTTCCGCCCATAATGGAGTATTATTACACAGCTTACAATCCTAATTACAAACCATTACCCAAGCTCCTGGAAGGCTGTATAGGCCCTGAAACACGGTTAATGGAATTCATTTTTCCAAAAAGAGGGGAAGATATACTAATTCCAAAAGACTTGGGAAGAAAATCCACAGAGGTTATCTTTAAGCTAGCCCATCAACAAGAAGGGAGTACTATATACTGGTATTTGGATGACGTTTATGTGGGGCTCACTACCGATTTTCATGAACTCATCTTAGCGGTACGGCCCGATGATTATCTACTAACCGCGGTGGATGATGATGGAAACCAAATTCAGCAAAGGATTTCTGTCCGTATGGCCTCCCAAATCTAGGGACTACTTCTTGCGCATAAAAATAGTTATCGGAACCCCGGTAAAATCAAAGTTCTCCCTCAACTTATTCTCCAAAAACCGTTTGTAGGGATCCCGTACATATTGGGGCAAGTTGCAAAAAAAAGCAAACTGCGGGTAAGGCGTTGGCAACTGGGTAATGAACTTTATTTTCACATACTTGCCTTTGTATGCCGGTGGCGGGGTCTTCTCTATAATGGGAAGGAGTACATCATTCAACTTTCTGGTAGCAACCCGTTTTGAACGGTTTTTGTACACATCCACTGCCGTTTCAATGGCCTTAAAGATTCTTTGTTTGTTCAGTACAGAAATGAACAAAATGGGCACATCTGTAAAAGGCTCAATTTGTTTTTTGATTTTTTGCTCATAATCCCGCACAGAATTGGTTTCTTTCTCAACCAAGTCCCATTTATTGACCAAAATCACAATTCCCTTATTATTGCGTTGTGCCAGCCAAAAAATATTCTGTACCTGACCGTCAAATCCTCGAGCGGCATCGAGCAATAACAAGCAAACATCGCAATGTTCAATAGCTCGAACGGAACGCATAACGGAATAGAATTCCAAATCTTCCTTCACCTTGGCTTTTCTTCGGATACCGGCCGTATCCACCAGATTGAATTCAAATCCGAAACGATTGTATTTGGTATCGATGCTGTCCCGTGTGGTTCCGGCAATATCGGTAACAATGTAACGGTCTTCTCCGATAAGGGCATTTATAAAAGAAGATTTACCGGCATTGGGTCTTCCCACGACCGCAAATCGAGGTAACTCTTCCTCCTCTTCCTCTACTTCTGGAAGTACTTCCACCAAAGCATCCAATAATTCTCCACTTCCACTTCCGTTGATGCTTGAAATGGGATAAAAGTCCCCCAAACCAAGTGAATAAAATTCTACCGCATCGGCTTGGCGTTGAGCATTGTCAACCTTGTTCACTGCCAAAAAAACGGGCTTACTGACTCGGCGCAATAATTTGGAGACCTCTTCGTCCATTCCAGTTACACCTGACTCCACATCGACCATAAAAATGATGGCATCTGCTTCATCAATGGCCAACTCTACCTGTTTATCGATTTCCTTTTCGAAGATATCATCGCTTCCTACCACATATCCCCCAGTATCAATAACCGAGAATTCCTTACCGTTCCAGTCACTTTTTCCATAATGCCGGTCACGGGTCACCCCGCTTACCGCATCAACAATGGCTTCCCGCCTTTGAATCAAGCGATTAAAAAAGGTGGATTTTCCCACATTAGGCCTTCCCACAATGGCGACAATAGCACCCATTTCTTTTAATTTTCGGCAAAAGTACCACTATTTGTGAAGAAAAAATGATACCTTCTTTCGACAATTTTAACCATAAATGAGCGAACTAGGCAACGAAATTGTGCTACGCCCAAGATTCAAGATTGAGCTAAGCACAGATTTGGAATCGTTGAAAACCACTTTTGACATTGTGGCCAAGAACCCCTTTTCCCTAAAACGTTTGGATGAGCATGTCTACTTGCGGTTTGAAAAATCACATACTGATTTTTGGTCGCCCCAACTCCACTTGGAAATGACCTCCTTTGAAAAAAACGAAAGTACCATTCATGGTGTATTTGGCCCAAACCCTACGCTCTGGACATTTTTCATCTTTCTTCACTTTGGCATCGGAACACTTTTTGTGATTTTAGCCGTTTTTGCCTATTCGAATTATTCCTTAGGGCACGATATCACCATTTGGATGGTCGGCATGGTGTTTCTCGTAGTGATTTGGTTCGCACTCTATGCCTTTGGGCGACTGGGCAAATCAAAGGGAAAGCCACAAATGAGACAACTAAGGGATTATCTCGATGAATTAATACAAGATGTCCCGAAAAACTAAAAAAGGTGCGAAAACCTGTTCGCACCCTTTCAAAGCTAGCTCAAATTATTAAATACTAATTTTCTTAATCATTCTCGTAAAAAGAAACTGTTCCGCTGACCTCGTTGCTCACAATCAACAAATCATTTCCAGTAGGGCTATCCTCCGCGCTAATAGGCAAAACCCCTTCAGGACCAATATCGCCATCAGCCGACAAAATTTGGATGAACTCAGGGAAGCTTGGGTTTGAAATATCGTACACCAACGTTTGGTTGTTGCGCTCCAATCCCACGAACAGAATCTGTCTCTCCCCAATTTTTAGGATACTTACGGCTTCAGGTTCGGCACCTTTGTCATCGCTGCGGTTATCGTCTCCGTTAAAAGCATCCGGAGTCAACTGTAAGGTAATCTCTGCAATATCATTTCCACTGTCGTACACCAATTGGCCCATTCCCGACCAAATACTAAAGGACCGTGCTCCGTAGTTGTATAGTTCATCATAATCCCCATCTCCATCAATATCACCAAGAGTAGTGGTGGATTGCAGTCTTCCAAGGTTTTCATCCAACTGTAAAGTGGTAGCGTCAGGGAAAACAGTTTCATCGAACACCAAATCTGCCAGTCGCTCCTCTTCGGAAAAACCATCATAGTCCCTGGCATCACCTTCATTGGCAGTAACGATGTAGTCCATACCATTGACGCTGTAATAGGCAATGGCATCTGGTTGATAGATTCCGGAAACAGGGACACTTCGCAATTCCTTTTTACCATCTTCATTACTCGGGTCGATTTCGTTGCCAGGAGCAGAGTAGTCCTTAAATCCTAAGGGTAAAATCGCGTCAATCTGAAGTGTCTCTAAGTTGACCACAGCCACACCATTATTTTCTTGAAGTGTGACCCATGCTTTTCTTGAATCATCGGAAACTGTAACATATTCAGGCTCCACGTCCATTGCAAGAGTGGCATTTGGTCCAAAAACCCGGAATCCTTTGTCTTCCAAACTTTCTTCCATTCCGTTGAAGCTTTCAAAGCCTAAAATGCTGACCTGATGGCTTTTTATGTTGATTACACCCACTGACCCTACAGGGTCGACGGTATATTCTTCATTTGGCTCTCCTTCGTTGGCGCATACAATGTATTCTCCGTTAGGTGTAAAGGTCACCATGTCGGGAAGAACACCAACCTTAAATGAACCAAGCTCCTTTAAGGTCTCTGTTTCAAATAATTCTATGTATCCTTCGGACTGCTCATCGGTGGAGCTCAAGGCCACAGCAAGCATACCATCTTTTACAGCAACGCTATTGGGTGAACCGGGGTTAATACAGGTAATGTTCCCCAAACGCCTTGGATTGTGGATGTCTGAAATATCGAAAATAGTAATCACATCCAAAGCACCGTTGGTTACGAAAAGCTTTTTGGTAGAAGGATCGTATGCCGAAATCTCAGCGGAATCCTCGCCATCCACATCGAAGGTTCCCACATATTGGAAATCAACAATGGTCTCTGTTGGTGTATCATCGGTAGGTTCGTCGTCATCACCGCCATCGCCGATAAAATCGTCTATTTTATCACATGAAAAGAAGGCAAACAACAAGAGTGTGGGGAGTAGTAGTTTTAAATAATTCTTCATTTTGTTGGGTTTAAATTATCCCCTCAAGATGAAAAACTCCAGTTAACTAGGCGTTAGATAAATGGTAAGTTAAGTTTTAGTTATTGTAACCAAAACGTTTCAACTGGCGAGCGCTACTTCGCCAATTTTTGTTGACTTTTACATAGAGTTCGATATGCACCTGTTTGGCGAAGAACTTTTCGAGGTCTTTTCTAGCCTCAACACCCACTTTTTTCAGGGCTCCTCCTTTATGGCCGATAATAATTCCTTTTTGGCTATCCCGTTCAACCATGATTACAGAACGAATTCGAATGATTTTTTCATCTTCTAAAAACTCTTCGGTCTCCACCTCAACAGCATATGGAATTTCCTTTTTGTACAGCAATAGAATTTTTTCCCGAATAATTTCATTTACAAAGAACCGTTCGGGTTTGTCGGTAAGTTGATCTTTGGGATAGTAAGCTGGTCCTTCTGGAAGCAACTCCAAAATCCGTTCAAAAACTTCTTTTACGTTAAAGTTTTCCAAGGCTGATATGGGATGTATCTCCACCTTAGGAAGAAGGCCTTGCCAATATTGAATTTGTTCTTCCAGGAATTCCTGTTCTGTGGTATCAATCTTGTTTAACAATAGCAATACCGGAATCTTGCTATTCTTTATTCTTTCAAAGAAAATCTCATCTTTAAGGCCTTTTTCGCCAATCTCGACCATGTAGAGCAAAACGTCGGCATCCTCAAATGCCGATTTTACAAAATCCATCATGGAAGTTTGTAGTTCATAGGCTGGTTTTATGATTCCAGGGGTGTCAGACAGAATGACCTGAAAATCGTCTCCATTTACAATTCCGAGAATACGATGACGCGTGGTCTGAGCTTTAGAAGTAATAATGGACAGTCGCTCCCCAACAAAAGCATTCATTAATGTGGATTTACCCACATTGGGGTTACCAATGATATTTACGAATCCAGATTTATGCACGGTGTTTCTTTATTTTGGTAAAATACGTTTTTGCTGCTTGATTCACCTTAGGAGCTAATAGTAACACGGCTATCATGTTTGGAATTACCATCAATGCATAGGAAAGGTCTATAAGATTCTTTACCAATTCCAAAGAAGCAATCGCTGCAAAAACGATCATGATCACAAAATAGACATTATACAACTTTCCTATTTTGGCATTGGTCAAAAACGAAAGGCTTTTCACCCCATAGTACGAATAGGTAAACAATGTGGAAAGGGCAAAGGCTGAAACGATAATCATCAGCAAATCATCTCCAAAACCTCCCAAGGTTGACCTAAATGCCTGCAATGTCATCACAATCCCACTAGTATCTTCTAAATAGGCCCCACTCAAAATAATAACCACTGCGGTAAATGTACACACTAGAATAGTATCAATAAATGGTCCGAGCATGGCCACAAGACCTTCTCGTATGGGTTCGTCGTTTTTGGATTGCCCATGATACATTGGAGCACTTCCTAGTCCAGCTTCATTGGAGAACATAGCACGACGCACTCCAATTATCACCAGACCCCAAAAACCTCCGGTAACAACGGTTTTAAAGTTCCATGCTTCTGTAAGAATTAGTTTCAAAGCAGGAAGTACTTGAGAAGCATTCAGTACCATAACCACAACAACAGCAATTAGATAAACCGCTACCATAAAGGGTACAATGGCCGTTGCAACCTTGGCTATGTTTTTTAGGCCTCCAAAAATAACAAAGGAGGAAATGACGGCGAGTATTATACCTATGGTCAACTTCCAATTGAACAAGGGGTCTGCTTCCGTTCCTCCCATCGCAATCAAACTCTCCTCAGGAACAACCACACTCATAAAAGTTTCGGTAAATTGATTGGCGGTAAAAACTCCTAAAAACCCAAAGAGTCCAGCAATACTAAAAAAGATGGCCAAGGGTTTTGCCTTTTTTCCCAATCCTTGGGTGATGTAGAACATAGGACCTCCCTGCATTTTCCCATCAGAATCCTCTCCCCGATACATTATGGATAGACTACAGGAATAAAATTTGATACACATGCCTATCAATGCCGTTATCCAAATCCAAAAAACCACTCCAGGGCCTCCGTCATGAATGGCAATAGCCACACCAGAGATATTCCCCAATCCGACTGTTGCGGCGACCGCAGCTGAAAGAGCTTGGAGAGAACTCACATCTCCTTTGGCTTTCTTATCGTCATACTTACCTGCTGTAATGGCTATAGCGTGACCAAAATAACGATACGGGAGAAATTTGGAAGACCCCACTAAAAACAGTCCGCCACCGATTAACAAGACAAACATGGGCCATTCCGTTGCGGTGATGGCATTTACCAAAAAATCATTGAGTTGCTCCATGATTCGAAGATATACAATTCAAATCAAGAAGAATATTGTCATAGTTTCAAGTAATATTTTGGGTTAGCTCAGTTTCGGTTCAATCTGTGGATTTGAAATCGCTTTTCAAATCTGGGTTTGGAACCTCCTCATCGAGCAGGGAAGATGCTTCGACTTCGCTCAGCATTGGTTCGACCTGTAGATTTGAATTCGCTTCGCTTTTCAAATCTGGGTCTCACTAATTTGGAAATATGTTTAAAAGAGTTGTATATTTGCCGTCCGATATCGCGGGGTAGAGCAGTAGGTAGCTCGTCGGGCTCATAACCCGAA
>NZ_JANQIH010000108.1 GCF_028282265.1 Allomuricauda sp. | reverse complement strand
AACCAATCACGATTCCCAAATAGACCAACTTTATAAAAAATTCCGTATCAGTTTTCAGAAACAAGATGCAGACTTGTTTGCTTCTTTGTACTTGGATGAAGCCCAATATTTAATTTTCGATGGTCCCATTGGCAACGGGAGGGAAAATTTCGTCCCAAGCACTAAGTCCTTCTTAGATGGGATTAAAAAAGAAGGGGATGTTCTTGACATAAAGTTTCAGATTGAGAAAAGGTTTTTCTCAGATGACAAAACCATGGCGATTGACGTAGGTTATTTTCTTTTTGAACGAGATGGGTCTGTAGAACAAGCTGATGTGAGTAAAATGGTGAACGTATTTGTAAGGAGAAATGGGCAGTGGAAATGGTTGGTTGACATGAGCAGTACTGCCCCGAAGGATACATTTAAATCTGATAAAACCATAAAAAAAATGTACTAATCAGCATAGGCTTTTAAAGCTTGGTCGACGTTACAATCCCTTCCTGAGTGGTTTTTCAAAAGTCAACCAAAAACAACGATTGATTTTATTCACGAATCGTAGTAACCGAAGGTTGCAATCGAAATAAGACAAGCCTATAATTGTCCTACATACATAAAAACCATGATTTCTTTATCGGGGGTTGGGCCAGAACTGGCTGTGATTGGCAGTTGAAGACAAAAAAAGCCGGACAAGTAATCCAACCGCTTAGAAACTGTCCTAAATACAGCATCCGAAACAGCATTTCCTTTCTCATTTCATTTTAACCCAAGAGTTTTGTCAACAAGTATTCATGTGACGAAGACTCTATAAAGAATACTAAAAAAGTATTCGAACGAATAGAGATATTTCAATAAACGGTTAATCATGCAATGAGAAAATCAATACCAACTTATAAATATTTCCTTTGGATTTTTCTTCTTTCAGTTCCTTTCTACGCTATAGGAAAATTGGGGGATGGTTTATTCCCCGTTGGACTACCGATAAGTGCCCTGATGGTAGTTTGCCCTACCCTAGCGCTGTGTATCATCCTTTCTTTCCAAGAGTTAAGGGTGCTTATTCAGCAGTCCTTTGAGTTGAAATCTGCCAATGTGGTTGGGTATTTGTTGGCAATTCTGACCATGCCGCTCACTTTTATTTTGACATTTTTTGTGATGCGTTACTCGGGAACTGATTTTCCACCCTTCCAAACCTCAATTTCAGATATAGCAGTTCTAACAACACTCTTTTTTATTGGTTCTTTATTAGAGGAAATCGGATGGACAGGGTATGCGACCAATGCGCTTTTAAAAAAGCACAGCGTCCTACACACAGGGCTCGTAGTTGGCGTCATTTGGTCAATATGGCATCTAATACCTTATGTTCAAATGGGAAAAGAGTCCCATTGGATTTTCTGGGAATGTATCGCTTCCGTTTTAAAAAGAATAGCAATGGTTTGGTTGTTTATGAAATACGGACGGAATGTCTTCATAATCATTTTATTCCATATGCAAATCAACCTGTCAGCATTTGTTTTTCCTACAATGGGCTCCCATTACAGTCCATTTTACTTCAGCTTAGTATTTCTGGGGATTATGGCCACAGTTCTTATTTGCAATCAGGTACTTGGAAACAAGAAATCAGCATTAAAGATGGGGAAGTATAAAAAACCATAGTGGATAAGCTAAACCTCATCAATTTATATCATCAATCAAAATCAATATGTCATGAAATCAACAATTGTAATTATCATTTCAACACTTTTTGGGCAAATTATGTTTGCCCAGGAGTCCAACGAAGTAAGAAAGTACGATTTGCTTCCCATCATCACCTATTCTGCCGAGTCTGCACTAAACCTAGGGGTCATCGGATTCCGGTACTTTGATTTAGGTAAAGAAAACAAGGATATTCCTGTTTCTTTCTTAAATATGTCAGCCATCTACACGACGCGTAATCAAATGTATCTTGAATCTGGTTACCAGTTCTTTCTGTCCAATGGCAACCGGATTGAGGGGCGATTATATTATTTCGATGCACCAGACAGAAATTATGGTCTCGGTAACAATCCAAATCTTCTACTTACCCAAAATGAGACAAATGAAATTCTGAATTACCTTGATATAGATGTGGCCCGAATTGGGTTTCAAGGAAGTTATCAAAAAAAAGTGGGGAAGAATCTTTTTTTGGGCTTTGGGGCAAACATCGAAAACGTCTCAAAGTATGACACCATACCGAGTTCTTTTCAAATAATTCAAGGTGCTGAAAAGCTCAATCTTCTTCAAAATCGTGTTAAGGGAAAAAGAATTGGCCTGGGACTGATATTGACCTCAGATACTCGAGATCAAGTGATTAATGCAAGAAAGGGACATTTTATACGATTATCGTTTTTAGCCAATTCCAAAATCTTTGGAAGCGACTTTGAATATCATGCATCAAGGGTAGAGTTCACGAAATACATCAACCCTTACAAAAACCATACACTGGCTTTTCGTTTCATCCAAGATTGGAAACACCCATTTGGTAGCACAGGTAGCATCCCACTTTATGGCCTTTCCCGACCGGATGGTAGAGGTTATTTTAGGGGAACATTTCAAGACCGGCATTCACAACAAATCGATATAGAGTACCGTTTGCCCTTTTGGCGTGATGGTAATCTGGGATATTCTAAACTTCATTTTTGGAAAGGTTTGGGAATGGTGTTTTTTGTAAATGGTCAGCAGGCCTATGGAGAAATGGGCTCCTACGATATATCAAACACAAATGTTGCTTTGGGAAGTGGTTTAAGAGTACTTTTCAACAAGAAGAATCGAATGAATCTCAGAATTGATTTTGCATATGGTTTGCTAGAGAACGGCAATGGAATCAATAGTAGACAGACTACTTTTTCCTTTAACTTATCTGAGGCATTTTAACTAACATTAATTTCAAAAGATAGTAAATGGCACCCAAGTTAGGGTGCCATTACTTCCTTTGTAACTACTTTGTGCCCAATCTAATTTTTTTATTGTAGAGCACTTCTTTGCCAGCAGATACGACAACTCGGTAATAGGTATTGTCAGAACTGTTAAAATCCAAGATTTTTCCAACAGTCAGACCGTCTCCCAAACTTACATTTTGGATGATGTTTCGACGCTCGTCGTATACCTTAATTGTTAAATTGGACTGCTGTTCATTGAAAACCCAAATTTTGACTTTGTTGTCTTCTACCTGTATTCTTGGGTCTCCTTTTGTCTTTTCGTTGGCAATGGCAGGATTGAAAAAGCTTTGAGCTAAAAATGCGATTCCAACAATGGCTAATAATTTAAATGTTGTTTTCATATTACTTTTGTTTTATTGATGAATATTACTCAAAGCTACCTCTAAAATATTGTGTATCAGATAAATAATGTCATATAGCCGTTTTTGTGATACAGATGATAAAAATTGGCATACCAGTTAAAAAAACAGCTCTTTTTTTGGTACGAACAGTCGTTTTAGTACTATTTTACTATGGTTTACAGGGATTTTCTGTTTTTCGTATTTTGTTTTAGCGCTTTTGTATTGCAATTCATGGGTTTCATACTTATTATTTCAAATTGCATCCTTTTATTTAACCGTTGTGAGCTTTTGGCACATACCTTTGATAGATGTTAATCTTTTCCAAAAAATATAGCAGCTGGTCCTTGGAACGCATTTTAAGGCACGTTGCATATTGGACATTTTGGTGGCTGTTTTATACCGTAGTAAATGCAGGCATATGGGATAACGGTAGTTATCGACCTTGGTTTTTGTTCGAATTGCATATTTTGCCTTTAAAGCTTTCCATAACCTACTTTACCATTTATTATCTGTTTCCAAAATATGCGAAGGATAAAACATACATCACCTTTTTCCTTTGGGTAATAGGTCTGGTAATGCTTGGTGGTTTTGTCTTCCGTGCCATCGAATTTTACTTTGTCAGCGAATACGTATTCTCTTCCGAAGTCTATTTGAAAAAACTTGACAAAACGAAGTTTTTTTCCCTTAACATAGTCTACAAATCACTCGATTTACTATTTGTAGTATCTCTGGTTTTATTGATAAAATTTGTCCAACGACAGGTTGAACAGGAAAGAAAAACCAAATCTTTGATTACCCAAAAACTCGAAACGGAGTTGAATTACCTTAAACATCAATTGCAGCCCCATTTTTTGTTCAATACTCTAAACAACCTGTATGGCCTAATCATTACAAAGGATGAAAACGCGGGTGAAATTGTGCTAAAGCTATCAGAAATACTGAATTACATGCTCTATGAGTCCAATGACAAAGAGATACCTTTGGAAAAGGAATTGGCAAGTTTATCGAATTACATTGAATTGGAAAAGTTGAGATATGGTGATGAGCTGAGTATCGAATATGGGGTAAAAGGTTCGCCCCAAAACCGTAAGATTGCACCTTTAATATTGATTTCATTCGTTGAGAACGCATTCAAACATGGCCCTTCTGATGAGTTGGTGAATAGCTGGATAAATATTCAGGTAGACATTGAAAAGGATTCTTTGCATTTCGTGGTCGAAAACAGTATCGATGAAGAACGTCTTATGGAAAACAAAAAGAACCCAAGGGTAGTTAGCGGTATTGGGCTTTCCAATGTTGAAAAACGACTTGAGTTGATTTATGGTGAAAATTTTGACCTAAAAATCACCCAAGAGGACACTTATAGAGTGGAACTAACAATCAATAACCATGAACTGTCTCATAGTAGATGATGAACCACTGGCCATTAAGGTTATCGAATCACATCTAAAAGAATTCAAAGATTTAAAACTTGTTGGCAAGTGTCGTAGTGCCATTCAGGCTATCGAAGTTTTGGATAAAGAGCAAGTTGATCTTATCTTTTTGGATATCGAAATGCCCAAATTGGATGGATTTTCCTTTTTGAGATCTTTGAGAAACCCTCCCATGGTAGTGGTCACCACGGCACATCGAGATTTCGCATTGGAAGGATTTGAGCTTGATGTAGTGGATTACTTGCTAAAGCCCATTTCTTTAGAACGCATGATGCAAGCTATCATGAAGGCCAAACGAGCACAAAATGAAAAAGACACACCCCTAAATGTCCCACAACTTGTTCAACCTGAGTTTAGTTCCTACATTTTTGTCAGAAGTGATAGAGAAAACGTAAAAGTGGAACTACAATCCATACTCTACGTTGAAAGTTTAAAAAACCATGTTAAAATTGTTACGCCTACCGAAACCTATATCACCTTAGTGAGTATTGGTAAAATGGAGGATAAACTTCCGAGGGATATTTTTTTACGAGTTCACCGGTCATATTTGGTCAATCTTCACCGTATTGAGAATTATTCCAATACCTATATCGTCATAAAAAGAAAATCAATTCCTTTAGGTAACATCTACAAGGAAAAAGTATTGGAGTTTCTTGAAAGAAAACAAATATGACGATCAAACAACTGATGTCCTCGGTTTTCTAGAAATACCCCAACAAGTTCAATACATCATCTCCCGATATTTCCTACCGATATTTGCGGAATGCCCTTTGTTTTATCATTGATTGCTTTTATTTCCGTATTGACGATTCGGTTTAGCGCTACCTGGGCTGTATTGACCTCTCCCTTTAACTGTTCCAATCTCGACATCTGGGGTTGTGTAGGCTTTGCAGTCGCGCCATTAATGGCCCGCATCAATGACCTAATCTCCTCACGTAATCTGGGCCTTTGGCGATATGTCATGGCTGGAGGTGGCCTTTTCAAAATATCATCCTGTAAATCGGAAATGCCTTTCATAGCATCTTTTATTTCATCAAACAAGGATTTGTCAAAATCTTGGTTTTTGCTATGCTTCAGTTTTTCCATCAACTCTTGCAGTTGGGTGTAGTAGGTGTTGGAATTATTGATCATAACATGGGTTCGTGACAAAAGCTCACGAAGTTCAAGCAATGTTTTTGTTTTGGCCTCATAATCCCCTTGCGCCAATGTCATTCTAGGATCAGCACGAACTTCAATTGGCGTTTCCAACACTTCCTCATTCACTTTTAACCGAGCAGTGTAGGTGCCAGGCGAGGCATAAGGGTACATGCGTCCCGAAAAGAATCCACCCCCAGCATCATTCTCCATTTTTGTCGCGGCCTCATGTCCCAAATCCCAAACGATTCGATTTACACCTTTTTTCGCTGTGGAATCTTTCAAGGTTCTGATAACACTTCCTGAGTCGTCTAAGATTTCGACAACGGCTGTTGTCTTTTCACCTTTAGCAAGATAGAAATTGATATTGGCACCGTATTCAGGGTTTTTGGCCTTGTAGTGGCGGTCTCCAAGATTTTCAATACGCCAAAACATATGCCATAGAGTAGACTTGCGTACCGGAAAAAGATGAGCTGATTTCCCTTCTGCATCACCTATCTCTTGAAGCGGTCGTATATCATCCAAAATCCAAGCTCCCCTTCCATGAGTACCCACAATCAGGTCACGGTCCCTAGGTTGGATTCGAAGGTCTCGTACCGATACATTGGGCAAATTATTGTTGATTTTGGTCCACGACCGTCCCTTATCCCAACTGGCGAAGATGCCATGTTCCATTCCCGCATACAATAAATCCGGATTGATGGGGTCCTGTCGCACCACTTTTATATAATCATCCTGGGGAAGGCCGTCACTTATCTTGGTCCAGGTCCGGCCATAGTCAGTGGTCATAAAAGCATGAGGGCGAAAGTCATCCATTCTATGTTGGTCCACAGTTACAAAAGCTGTCCCTGCATCATGCTCGGAAGCATGGATTTTAGATACCCAAGCAAAAGCTGGTAGCCCCTTGATACGATCATTGAGTTTTGTCCATGTTGCTCCCCCATCTCTCGTAAGTTGCACATTCCCATCATCGGTGCCTACCCATATAACTCCCTTTTCAACAGGCGATTCATCGATATAAAGAATGGTACAATGAAACTCCGCCGCTGTATTATCTTGATAGATTTCTCCACCTGAAGTCCTCTGCTTGGATTTATCATTGGTGGTAAGGTCTCCACTGATTTCATCCCATGAATGACCACGGTCCGTTGACCGGAAAACAACATTTCCACCAGTGTAGACGGTATTCGGGTCATGAGGGGAAATGACAATGGGGGCGTCCCAATTGAAGCGATATTTGTGATCTTCGATTGCATCTCCTGCTGATCCGACGATTTTTGGATATGGATGAATGTTTCGGACATTGCCATGGCGTGAATCCACATGAAAGATCACACCTCCCTGAAGATTGGCGTATACTTCGTGTTCGCTTCCTGGAATTGGGACCGCATAATAGCCATCACCATAAGCAAGTCCTTTCCAATGACGTTTTAGTATTCCAGCAGAGTATAAAGAATTACTGGGGCCAACCCAGGTACCATTATCTTGAAGCCCTCCATAAACATTATAGGGGTCCTTGTTGTCTATAAAAATCTGATAAAACTGTGACAACTCTACATTATTGATAATCTCCCAACTGTCCCCTCCATCATAGGATATTTGATAACCCCCATCGCTACCATTCAAAATATATTTGGAATTGGTAGGGTCTATCCAAAGCGCCTGATGGTCTCCATGTACCGTAGTAGCAATGCGCTCCCAAGTTTTACCACCATCTTTAGACCTGCTAAGTCTACCTGAGATGGAAAAAAGAATGTCTGGGTTGTTGGGATCTACCCTTACATCGCTGTAATAGAATGGCCGAAAGTTGATATTCGGGTCGTCGTTGACCATAACCCAATTGTCCCCACGGTCTTCAGATCGGAATGCCGTACCTCCTCCTTGGAATTCGGTCATCAGGTAGATGATGTTCGGCTGGCTATTTGCTATATGTATGCCTGGTCGGGCCATGGGCTTATCAGGCAGACCATTCATAATTTTTTCCCAGGTTTCACCACCGTCCATAGTGCGGTAGATTGCTGTTTCTTTTCCACCATCATCAAAACGCCAGGGTTTCCGTCTGAACGTCCACATACCCGCATACATGATTCTGGGATTACTTAATTCCATGGCAATATCGGCGCAACCCGTGTCCTCGTCGATATACAATATTTTTTTCCAATTTTTGCCGCCGTCGGTAGTTTTGAACACCCCTCTTTCGGGATTTGCTCCCCATTCCTTGCCCAGGGCACATACACAAGCAACATCGGGATTGTTGGGGTCTACTACGATTCTTTTTATTCTTTCCGTTTCCTTCAAGCCAAGATGTACCCAACTTTTACCAGCATCTACGGAGCGATATACACCCCAACCATAACCAACACTGTTCCTTGGGTCGCCTTCCCCTGTACCTACCCAAAGCACATTAGGGTCCGAAGGTGCTATCGTAAGAGCTCCAATGGAATAGGCGCGTTGTCCTTCGAAAATGGGTGTGAAGTCCACCCCGCCATTGGTGGTCTTGAAAATACCCCCATCGGCACCAGATACGTAGAAAGTGCTTGCATCTCCTGGAATACCATCGATATCGGTAACCCTACCACCCATATTGGCCGGACCAATGGCCCTCCATTCATAGGATTTTAAGGCATCAGCATATTTATTGTTCTGGGATAATAAAGGACTGGTGAATAAGAAAATACCAGCTAGAGCTAGTAAAACGGAATGTTTCATAACGGAAAGAATTAGTCAGTTGAAAAATGTTCAACAAAATAGCCAAAATCCAAGAATAAATGAAGCAATCTCAAGGAGGATTTACTACTTGGATACAGGAGTTATTTGACCAAGTTCCTCGTATCTCACACCACTTTGGAAGAGCGAATGGTTCAAAGCTCAGCGGTAGTTGTCCATGCGATCAGGATTTTCCGTTTAAAACAGACCACATAGCTTGTATCAGATATGGATAACTTTCAGATTTAACGGTTCTAAGCAATTAATATTCTTATTTTTAGGATACGAAAACAAAACACTTTATGAAACGATTTTTACTCTACCTCTTTCTAATTCTGTTTGTGTTCCCTGCAAGTGATTTAAGTGCTCAGCGCAAAAAAAGTAGAAACGCAAACACTGAAAAGTACTCCGAATCCTTGTACAATTCCATTCAATGGCGATTGGTGGGCCCTTTTAGGGGAGGGCGTGCGGGAACGGCCTCAGGGGTTCTGAACAACCCAAACCTTTATTATATGGGTACCGCTGGTGGCGGGGTTTGGAAAACCACTGATGCAGGTAACACCTGGAGCTGTATTTCTGACGGATATTTTGGAGGGTCCATTGGAGCCCTCGCTGTTTCAGAATCGGATCCCAATGTCATATATGTTGGTGAAGGAGAGCAAACCCTCAGAGGGAATGTATCTTCTGGACATGGCGTCTGGAAAAGTTTGGATGCCGGGGAGACCTGGAAGTTTATTGGACTTGAAGGGTCAGAACATATATCAAGAATTCGAATACACCCGACGAATCCCGATTTGGTTTATGTAGCTGCCATTGGTAATCTTTGGAAACCGAATGAGACCCGTGGAGTCTATCGCTCCAAGGATGGCGGTCAAAGTTGGGAAAAGATACTTTATGAAAGTGATAAGGCCGGAGCTGGGGATTTGATACTGGATCCGAACAATGCAAGAATCCTTTACGCAGCAACCTGGGAAATGAAGCGAAATGGATACCGCATGGATAGTGGAGGCCCCGATAGTAAAATGTTCAAAAGTATCGATGGTGGCGATACCTGGATTGATATTTCAAACTACAAAGGTTTGCCAAAGGGACCATGGGGAATTGTGGGCATAACGGTTTCCCCTGTTGATTCGAATAGGGTTTGGGCCATTATTGAAGCTGAAAATGGTGGGGTTTTCCGATCTGATGACGCTGGAAAAACATGGAAAAAAATAAATGAAAATAGGGCTTTACGACAACGGGCTTGGTACTATAGTCGCATTTATGCAGACACACAAAATAAAGACAAGGTCTATGTGATGAACGTTAGTTATGGGGTTTCAACTGACGGCGGAAAGACCTTTACCTTGAAGAACGCCCCCCATGGAGACCATCATGATCTGTGGATAGACCCAAATAACAACAACCGAATGGTTATTGCCGATGATGGCGGGGCACAGGTTTCGAACGACGGTGGGGAAAACTGGACCACCTATCATAACCAGCCCACGGCACAGTTTTATCGGGTCACTACGGATAATTCTTTTCCGTACCGAATCTATGGGGCACAGCAAGACAATAGTACAGTGCGCATATACCATCGTACCTCGGGTTCCAGTATAACAGAAAGGGATTGGGAACCATCGGCGGGAGGCGAAAGTGCCCATCTCGCACCAGACCCAAACAATAATGAAATTGTTTACGGCGGAACCTATAAAGGTTATATGATGCGCAAGGACCATTCGGTTGACCAAACCCGTTCTACGAACATTTGGCCCGACAACCCTGCTGGATCGGGGGCCGAAGTCATGAAATACCGTTTCAATTGGAATTTTCCGGTAAAATTCAGTATACACGACAGCAACAAGTTGTATGCTGGATCTAATTTTTTACATGTCACTACCAATGAAGGTCAAACTTGGAAAACCATTTCACCGGATCTTACCCGTGGCTTGCCAGAAACCATAAAGTCGTCCGGTGGACCCATTACGCAAGACAATACAGGGGCCGAGTTCTATTCCAACCTCTTCGCGATTAATGAATCTCCTTTGGAAGAAGGCGTTATTTGGGTAGGTAGTGATGATGGATTGATTCATATTTCAAGGGATAATGGCGCAAATTGGGAGAACATCACCCCTCCGTCAAGTATGAGTCCTGAACTCAATATGATCAATTGCATTGACCCAAGTCCGTTTAAAAAAGGGACGGCATATGTTGCTGCCACCTCATACAAATTCGGCGATTATACCCCCTACCTCTACAAGACTTCGGACTATGGCAAAACTTGGAAAGTGATTACCCAAGGAATCAAAAGTAATCACTACACAAGGGCCATCCGGTCGGATAAAGTACGAGAAGGTTTACTCTATGCCGGAACCGAATGGGGCATGTATGTTTCATTTGATGATGGGAACAGTTGGTCTCCCTTTCAACTGAATTTGCCCATCACATCCATTCGAGACCTGCATGTAAGGGACAATGACCTGATTGCGGCCACCCATGGTCGCAGTTTTTGGATGATTGATGACCTGACGCCCCTCCACCAACTATCAGATGAAATAGCCAATGTAGGCTTCTATTTGTACAAACCTGACCAAGCCTATCGAATGCAGCAATCGGGAGGTTGGCGGAAACCGAATACCAAATTGGTCGGCGAAAATCATCCCAACGGGGCAATAATCAATTATTACATAAAAGACAGTCAAAAGAACGACACCGTATCCATTGAAATCATGGAAATGGATGGCACTTTGATTCAACGCTTCTCAAATGTGGCCAAGGAAGATAAATTGAATCCGGAAGCGGAAAAGCCGTTAAAAGTTAAATCGGGCGGAAACCGATTAATTTGGAACATGCGTTACCCCGGCTACAAAGCCTTCAAGGGGATGGTATTTTATTCATCTCCCAATATTGGTCCCAAAGCCGTGCCTGGTGACTACCGAGTAAGGTTGAACTATAATGGACAAACTTCTGAGCAAGTGCTTACTGTCGTCAAGGACCCCAGAATGCCCAATTCAGATAGCGATTATCAAAAACAATTTGATTTCTTGATTAAGGTGCGAGATCAGGTCAGCAGGGCCAATTCGGCAATTATTGACATTAGAACAGTAAGAAAGGACCTGGACTATCTTAAAGGGAAATCAGAGTCAAAACCTGGCTTAAAAGACATGATAGCTGAGTTTGAATCAAAATTGGATGTTATCGAAAACAACATTCACATGACCAAGAACCAGAGTCGACAAGATCCCTTGAACTATGGTATACGAATCAATAATCGTTTGGCGTTTTTAATGGCCGACTCACAACGTGGTGATTACCCACCTACAGATCAAGCTGAGCAATTCTTTGTTGAGGTCACAAAAGAGCTAAATGCAGAGATTAACGCTTTGAACCGATTGATGGATGAAAATGTTTCAAAAATCAATGGACAGGTATCTGAAAACCAGATTAAAATGATTTCTTTGGAGTCAGAGTAAAAGGTAAGGCCTGTTGGAAAATTTATTCCAACGGGCCTTTGTTATTTTTAATTACATAAGGTGAGGATTTGTTATCTTATCAGATTGCTCTACTTTTGTAAAACGCCGATTTGTTGCCCCTGCTTTACACTCATTGCATTAAATATCCCTTTCTGGAAAATAAGCAACACGGTTGAACCCCCATATGCAAAGAGACCAATATTTTCACCTTTATAAATTTTCTCCGGCCTAACATCATTTACTTCTTTAAACCGGTTTTTGAAGACAACAGAGCCAATGGTCTGTAAGCCTATCGGGATCATGCCTACGTAACCATATTGTTCGGTTTCAATAATTAAGTATCCGTGTTTGAAATTTTCAAAAACACTATAGTCTTTGTTATAAGCAATATTCCCGTTATTTATGATATCAGGTATATCCGGCATTCCAAAAAGCCTATCCCCTACATCTTCCCTGGCTTCAACCACAGTACCGGATACAGGTGCATGATAATGGTGGTAGTTATCAGGTTTTAAAAACACGGCCAAAGCGGTTCCCCCAACGAACTTATCAGCATAGGCTGAGTTTCCCAATAGGGTATTGAGATTAAGGGTCATGTTGGCCTTGGTGGGTATTTGGGTTTCCAACTTAAGATCATTATTAATCATGTTGATGACCCCATCAGCTGGTGATACCAATACAGAATTATCGTCAAAGGCATCAATTTTACGGGCTCCCGGTTTCAATTCTCTGGTGAAAAATTCATTGAATGATTTAAAGCCTTCCGCAGGCAGCACAAAATCGTCATGTTTTATTGACGTATCCTTGAACCAAGGGGCAATGCCTTTAACAGATTCAGGGCTATCCATGTACTTGCCTCTTTCTTCAATGAATTTTAGGGCCCAACTATAGCCAGGCTCTTCCAAAACAAACTTCATTCCATAAGGGTTATGGTAGTACAGCATGGAAAATTCAATAATTTTATTAAGTCCATTGGTGGTGTTGGGAAGAAAATAGTACCAGTCATTCATAAACTTATAAAGGTCATCAACTTGCTTGCCCCTCCAAGGATTGGGCGAGCCATCGGGCATGTCCTTTAAGTTGGCAAACATATCTTTCACAATTTTCCTAAAAGATTCATCCGAAGAATATAATTCCTTCAAATCACTAACCGGAGGAGAATCCTTTTGAGCTTGGGATAAAAGTGTAAAAGACAAAAATGTCAATACGAAAATTAGAGTTCGAACTTTCATGGCGGTCGTTTTTAATTGTTTTATAAAATCTGTTTCATTATCAGTCCATTGACGATTATGGATAAAAAATGGTAACGCTACATTAAAGGCATCGCCTTTGTACCGGTCATACAATACCTTCTTGAAAAGAAATCTTGTTTTGATTTGCAAGTTACTACATTTTATGTAGTTTTGCTACTAAATATGTAGTAAAATGAAAATACCTACTCCAGGTCAGCCCGTAAGAGGTTCCAAAACAGGCCAGCCCATCATGGCTTTATTGGATTTACTAGGTCGTAATTGGGCCATGGGCATCATTTGGCATTTGTATACCGGACCAAGCACATTTAGGAAACTCCAAGAGTATTGCGAGTCGATTTCCCCAACCACTTTGAATAAACGTCTGAAAGAGTTAAAGGAATCTTATTTAATCGAAAGAACACTCGATGGATATGCATTGACGGAGCAAGGCAAGGAGTTGTATGAATTAATCGAACCCTTGGGAGGTTGGGCGAGGCATACTTGGGCCAAAAACTTTAAAGAAAGTAACAAATGAAATAATCCCTTTTCATTTGAATAATTTTCAATTCCTATAAAATGAGAGCGATTCAAAAACCTTTGGTAGGAGAATATCCCGAGTATTCGGAAATCTATATGGAGTTATTGGAAGATGATGGAAAAATTCTGGAACATCTATGGAGTAACTTTTTGAAGATCAAAAAGCTCGTTTATTCCATTCCTGAAGAAAAACTAACCTACAGATATGCCAAGGATAAATGGACCATCAAGGAAATTCTTGTGCACCTCATTGATGATGAACGAATTTTTGCCTACCGGGCTTTGCGCTATGCAAGAAATGATCATACCCCGCTTCATGGATTTAATCAAGACAAATACGCTAGATATTCTGGTGCCAACAACAGAACTTTAGAAAACATCTTTGAGGAGTATGAAACCGTGAGAAAATCCACAATTTCTTTATTTCAAAACTTGCCGGATGACAGTTTCATGAGAAAAGGTTGTGGTATAGATTATGATGGCAGGGTAATCAATGAAAGAACCGTAAGGGGACTGGCCTATCATATTGCGGGTCATGAGCTGAGACATTTCAACATTATCAAAGAAAGATATCTCTAAAAGAATTAAAGTTTCTTATCTTCAAGAAGAAAGTCTGGTAACATTATTGGTCAATAAATAAACCATATACAAAGGTTTTGTATTGGAACGAGTCAGTGTTGACTTCGGAAAGGATTTTATTTGAGTGGATGAAGTTGTTGAAGACCATTCGGATTACCGACCCGACTCAAAAAAGAAATGATTTACGCTACGCTTTAATAACATACTTGTCCATTGTACCCTTTAAGAAAAACATTCGTCTTCCTTTTTTTGGTTCTAGCATTGAAACCAAACGCCCAAGAAACATTGACTGCTGAACAATCTAATCCTATTAAGATGGGATGGATGCAAGGTTTTCCACCACCAAAAGATAAGATAATATCTGCCATTGACGGAAGCTTTTTTAGGTTTCCGGCCATGCGTTACAGTGTTTGTCACATGCGACAATTCATGCCGACCACCGAAGTGAAGGCGGCCGATACCAATCTCTTTGAGCTTCCGGTAAAGCTTGACCCGAGCATTGATGCCGTAACATTTCTTCCCTGGAACAGCACGGAACGGATAACTTGGCAAGAATCCCTTGCTAAGAATTACACCGATGGAATTTTGGTTTTGCATAAAGGAACTGTTGTTTACGAAAAGTATTTTGGTGCATTAAAACCAAATGGTGTTCATGCAGCGATGTCCGTAAGTAAAACATTTACCGGGACTCTCGGTGCGTTGCTGATTGAAGAAGGCCTTTTGGATGAAAACAAAACAGGCGCTGATTATATCCCAGAATTGAAGAACTCGGCATTCGGAGATGCTACAATACGACAAATCTTGGATATGACCACAGGCTTAAAATATAGCGAAGATTACTCCGACCCCAATGCTGAAATCTGGTCATTTTCCGCAGCGGGCAATCCTTTTCCTAAGCCTCCCTCCTATAGCGGCCCAACAAATTACTACGACTATTTGGTGACGGTTCAAAAAGAAGGTGAACATGGAGAACTCTTCGGATACAAAACGATTAATACAGATGTAATGGGTTGGATAATTTCCAGAGTTACCGGAAAGAGCATTCCCGAATTATTGTCGGAGCGCATTTGGAAACCGCTTGGTACCCATGTAGACGGCTATTTTCAAGTTGATGGTGCGGGAATTGCCTTTGCTGGAGGTGGGTTCAGTGCCAACATGAGAGATATGGCCCTATTTGGCGAAATGATCCGCAATATGGGGAAGTTCAATAATCAACAAATATTGCCTACAAGCCTTATAAATGATATTAAAAAGGGTGGAAATCGGGATGCATTCAATCAATCCGTTTATGGAATGTCCTTAAAGAACTGGAGTTACCGAAACATGTGGTGGATCACCCATAATGCCCACGGTGCATTTGCGGCAAGGGGAGTTTATGGACAGACCATTTATGTTGATCCGGTCGCGGAGATGGTAATCGTGAGGTTTGCTTCACATCCAGAGGCAAAAAACGCCAAGATTGATCCAACATCATTGCCTGCTTATCATGCTGTAGCCAAGTATTTGATTTCAAAATAGTTTTTTGCAACGAAATAGGAATATCAAAAAGTCCAAGTAATAGAAATAGTAAAAAGTTATTCAGCACTCGTACTAATTTTTCTTTATTGCCAGGTAATACTGGGACAATCGGATACTCTTGTTTTTGATTCGGGCAACAAAGTAATCGGTGAAATAAAGAAAATGGAAAAGGGAGTTCTCGAAATTGATGCTCCCTATGGAGATGAAAATTTCAAGGTAAAGTGGTTGCGAATCAAAGAAATTTATACAGAATCGAAATTTGTGATAAGCGTAAAGGATGAGATATATCAAGGGAGAATAGCTTCCATTTCCGATAAAAGGATAAAGGTCTTTGATAGTGATTCCATTTATACAACATGTTCTCTCGATGAAATCGTTTTTTTGAATCAGTTTAAAGAAGGTTTTGCCAATCGGTTCAGTGCGGCCATTGAAGTAGGTTTTAATCTGACAAAGGCCCAGAATTTGCGTCAATTTTCGTTGCGTAGTTCCATAAATTATAGGACAGATAAATGGACAGCCGATGTAGCTTATAACATTATACGATCAAGTCAAGATGATGTAGAACCTGTTAGACGTACCGATGGGTTATTAAATTACCGCCGTATTTTACCAAAAAATTGGTATTTGATTGGTACGATAGCTACCTTGTCAAATACCGAACAGCTTATCGACCTGCGTGCCAATTCCCAGTTGGGAATAGGCAAATTCATTGTTAGTTCAAACAAAGCATATTGGGGTATAAAAACGGGCTTTAACAACAACTTGGAACGGTTCACCAATGAAACGACAAATCGTAACACGTGGGAAGGATTTCTGGGTAGCGAAGTGAATTTATATGATACGGGTGATTTGGAACTGGCATTGGTTTTCATGGGATACCTTGGCTTAACGGAAAGAGGGCGATATAGGACCGACATCAATTTTGATACAAAATATGAACTGCCTTTAGACCTATTTATCAGGTTGGGTGTTTCACTCAATTATGATAACAGACCCGCTGAAAATGCGAGTGAAACAGATTATATCATTAGAACCGGCATCGGATGGGAATGGTAACTTCATTCTAGATATTGCAGGTTTTGAGTTATTGTTTTCAACAAAAAAAATTCCGGTTTGGACATGAACCGGAAAACATTTGGAAAGACTAACAAGCTTAAGAAAAGATAAAATGAGCAATCAACATATCGTTCTGCGCGCCGCGGTCTATACCGCGCAGAAAATCATAGCTGAACAACCCAAAAATCGAGTGTTTCACAACCTACACCACACCCTAACCGTTTTGGAGGGTGCCGGAAGAATTGGTAGGGCCGAGAACTTAACAGAAGATGAATTGGAAATGGTATTGCTTGCGGCGGTTTTCCACGATTTAGGGCATATAGAATGTTATAGCGGTCATGAAGAGGCAAGTAAGCGTTTGGCAGGTGAATGGTTGGCGGAACAAAAGTATCCTGAAGATAAAGTCGATATCGTTTTAGGCTGTATCGATGCCACTAAAATGCCTCAAAATCCAAAAAATATCTTGGAGAAAGTAATATGCGACGCAGACCTTATTCATTTATCCTTTGAGAGCTATCCAATTTATCGGGAAATGCTTCGCTCTGAGTGGGAAATGGAACTTGGATGGACATTTACGGATGAAGAATGGATTGCGAACAACAACAAATTTTTACAGGACCACAGTTATTTTACAGCATATGGGAAAAACACCTTAGAACCAAAAAAGATGAAAATTTTCAACATATATAACTGATTTTTGAGTTGGTTCGCGACAATCTTTTCAATTGTGGCGTCAATTTTCGAACAAGTTTAACCTTGCTTAACTTATGAATAACCGGCAAATGTATTCATCCACTCTGGGAAAATACTCCAAAAACCAAGTTCAAAAAGCCAGCAATAGCGATTATATTTAGTAATGCGTTATTTACTTCTAATCGGCAGTATTCAGGCATTTTATTTAGGTATCCTGATCCTAACCCAAAACAGGGCCTACCTTCCCAATAGAATTTTGATGGTATGGATGTTTATCCTGAGTATAAATTTGTTGGGAGGCTTCTTAGCGCTAATAGGCTTTTATGAAACACACCCACAATGGTATGGATTTGACGCCACTCTTGTTTTGCTTCACGGTCCTTTCGCATTTTTATATGTGACCTACTACATCAATGGAGAAACTAAACTTAGAAGGAAAGATATTTTTCACTTTTTACCTTACCTGTTTTTTACTAGCTATTTCATTTATAAGATAAGGTCCACCGCATCGGACTATGAGTCTATAAAAGAAATCATCAATAACCCTGACCCTGTTATATTGAGCATGCTGATAAGCATCCAAATCGTTCTTATCCTATATAGTGTTTTGATATTCATTAAACTCCAAAAACAACGCACTCAAATTGAGGAATCGTATTCGTTTGTCGAAGGTGTTGACCTACAATGGGTCAAATTCATGCTATGGATATTGATTGCTATTGTCGTGCTTATTATTGCAGGAATGATTTCTTCCGATCTATTTTCAGTTGTTTCATCAGAATTGAAAACCTACTTCTTTTATGGTTGCCTATCCCTGATTCCATTTTATATACTTTACCAGTCGGTCAGGTTCAATATTTTCCAAATAGGATTTACCCAAGCTCAATCCGGAAACAAATATTCTGGTTCAAACCTTTCAAAAGAAAACTCCAAATACATCCTTGAACGGTTGGAGAAACTCATGCGTTCTGAAAAACCATATCTCGATAGCTACCTTTCCATAGCAAAGCTGGCCGACATGTTGGATATCCATTCAAAACATCTATCTCAAGTTATTAACGAGTATAAACAGACCAGTTTTTTCAATTATATCAATAAGTACAGGGTAGAAGAAGTGATACAGCGAATGGACAACAAAACCTACAAGCATTTTACGATTTTAGGGATTGCCTTGGACACAGGTTTCAACACAAAGTCTGCCTTTAATAAATCCTTCAAGAAGTTTACAGGTCTCACACCTTCCGAGTACAAAAAACAAAAGCTTAAATAGGTGCACTTTCCTGAAAATGGTCGATACCACTATTGCCGTATAGTTTATTTGTAAGAATTACAAACGAAAAATTCTTGCAACAATGAAAAGATCAACCGCGTCAAGCACCTACATAGGACTTATTATCGCCTTCTTTGGTGTCCCTTTTGTCGCATACCTATATTCTTTAATCGCTCCTGAACCATATACCGACGCATTCGTAATTCAAAAGGAAGCAACCATATTCGCAATGATGGCACTGCTTCTTTTTATCATAGTTAAGGGAGAAAAAAAGGATTTTAGCTCTATTGGATTACATCATAAACACTGGATGAGGTCTGTGATTACAGCCATTGGTCTGACGATTGTTCTAATTGGAGTTCTTCTTATCTGTGTTTGGATTCTGGGAATGTTTGATATCGCAGTTGGTGGGAATGAAGGCAAAAAATATGAATCCATCTCAATATGGACCATGACCTTGGTAACTATTCGTGCTGGAATCGTGGAGGAAATCTGTTATCGGGGTTTTATTATAGAAAGGCTTGAAAAAATTACCAAGGGAAACAAGTGGCTTTTCCTGGTATTACCGGTAGTACTCTTTGCTTTGGCCCACTATCCCCAAGGTGTTGCAGGTCTTGTCATTTCCTTTGTGGCAGGCTTAATATTG
>NZ_JANQIH010000089.1 GCF_028282265.1 Allomuricauda sp. | reverse complement strand
TGAGATTTTAAGCTTGAGCGAGGAATTTGAACTGGAAGAAGCATCCATTTCCCCATTTGAACTTCAAAAAGCGGATGAAATGTTCATTACCAATAGTATAAGCGGAATTATTCCGGTTACGAAATACAGAAAAAAGATGTATGAAAGTTCAGTGGGTAAAAACCTGCTGGGAAAGCTTAACGCAAAGGCCCGCCTAGAAGCGATTAGTTAAGTGTTGGATTTTCGGGGGCATTGGACCAAAGAAGATAGTCTCCTCCAAGCTCCAACATTTTTTCCTTCCAAAAGGCATTGGAAGACTTCTCAAGAATGGCACTTTCATATTCGTTTTTGACCACAACCCACGAATTGGATAGCAGTTCTTCATCCAGTTGGCAAGAAGCCCAACCTGAATATCCCAAGAAAAAGCGAATATCTTGCTCAGTGATGGTTTGGTTGTTGATGAGCTCCACGGTTTTGTCAAAATCACCCCCCCAAAAGATACCATCAGAAATTTCGATGCTGTTGTCGATAAGATGGGGCACTTTATGAATGAAGTATAGATTGTCCTGTTCAACGGGACCTCCATTAAATACCCTAAAAGGAATGGTAATCTCTGAAATTAAATCGCAAATGTTATACTCCAAGGGTTTGTTCAGGATAAACCCCACGGAGCCCTCTTGATTATGTTCCGCCAGAAGAACAACCGATCGGTTGAATGAAACATCACCCGTTAGGGAAGGCTCTGCTACCAACAACTTTCCTTTTGTAGGTTTATCGTAGGCCATTTTTAACAATTCTCATTTTTAAATGTAATATTTTCTGGTTAAAATCCAAAAAGTGCTATGCAGCCAAACAAAAAAGCACTTCTTAAAAGAAGTGCTTTTGTATATTTTAAACTTTAATTGATTAGTTAACCGCAGAACTCAACTCAGCTCCTGCCTTGAACTTAACTACGTTCTTAGCTGCAATTTGGATAGTTTGTCCAGTTTGTGGATTTCTACCTTCTCTTGCATTTCTTTTAGATACTGACCAAGAACCAAAACCTACCAAGGAAACTCTGTTCCCCTTTTTAAGTGATCCCTCAACATTCCCCAAGAAAGATTCCAATGCTTTTTTAGCTGCTGCTTTAGTGATGCCTGCATCAGCTGCCATAGCATCGATTAATTCTGTTTTGTTCATAATGGAATTAAATTAATTGTTGTTAAAAAAAGTTTAATGCTGAACAAATTTATATGGATTTGCAGTTCACGCAAGTAAAACCAAGGGAAATCGGGTTTTTTGTTGATAACTTCAAACGTTTGTTGATAAAGTCATCTTAAAATGTCCACTTTTGCTAGCCCAGTGATAGTAAGGGCTTAGCGCATTTTGGCGTTTAGGTCGAATTGAAAACCTCGCAGCACTTCCCTTGTCGCCATTCTTCTTTTCCCCGGTAATTGTATTTCCAACAACGCTAAAAGACCTTCTTTGACCGCTACTTTTAAACTCGTTTTATCCATCATCAGGGTGCCAATTTCCTTATCGTGGTCCATGGCTTCCTTGCTGCTGGAAAAAACCTTAAGTACGATAGTTTCCCCATTTTGGACGAAAGTGGTCCATGCTCCTGGGTAGGGACTCAGCCCCCTAATATGGTCATGGATATCATCCAGTGAATCTTCCCAATTGATTTTGCAGGTCTCTTTATGGATTTTAGGAGCTGGTTTGATGTCCGTAATATGCTTTTGAATCGTAGTATCGACATTCCCTTGAGCAATCAGTTTACAAGTTTCCACTACTAATTCTCCTCCTTTTTCCATTAGTCTGTCATGTAGACTGCCCGCGTTGTCTGTGGGTAAGATGGTTTCGGACTCCTGAAGAATAATATTGCCCGTATCAATTTTATCATCAATGAAGAAGGTGGTGACCCCGGTTTCGTTTTCACCGTTCATAATGGCCCAATTGATGGGAGCCGCACCGCGATATTGGGGTAGAAGTGAGGCATGTAAATTAAAGGTGCCGTTTTGGGGCATGTCCCAAACTACTTTGGGGAGCATCCGAAAGGCCACAACCACCTGAAGGTTCGCATTCAACTGTTCCAATTCCTTTAAAAAGAAGTCGTCCTTTAAGTTGGTGGGCTGAAGAACCAGGATTTCTTTTTCCAAAGCAAACTTCTTTACCGCCGATTCCTGCAGTTTTCTGCCCCTTCCGGCAGGTCGGTCAGGGGCCGTAATAACGCCTACTACATTGAATTCCGCCTGCAAAAGGGCTTTCAAGCTACCCACGGCAAAGTCGGGTGTTCCCATAAAAACGATTCGTAGGGCTTTATTTTCTGATGATGACATATTCATTTTCTGAATTAAGTTGAATCACTTCGTCCTCAAGAAGCGATTGGATGTTTTTTAGTAGCGAGGGCTCATCCATATTGAGCTGAACCAAAAGCTGGCGTGACGATAGGGGCTTTAAACGCAATGCCTCCAGTATTACAGCACGGTCAGCTTTGTTGGGTAAGACGGCTTCCCTTGTACAAATATCACATTTGCCGCAGTTTAAAGCATTTCTTTCCCCAAAATAATTGAGAATGGTCTTACTTCTACAAATGGTTTGATTGTCTAAATAAGACAACATATGTTTTAGGTTCTGCGCCTTGACGGTATGTAGGTCATCTATCCTTTTTGCAAAGCTATTTATAGTGCGGTCGTCTTCCCTAGGAACAAGAAATGTGATTTCCAAGTCACTTGTGCTGAACTTGTATTCTATAATTCCATCGGTATAAAGTTGTTGAAGGTGCTTTAGGATATTGGTCTCAGGGATTCCAGTTTTTTTTGACAATAACAAGGTATCCACTTTGGTTTCAAATTCGGTGATTCCCCCATAGGTTCTTAAAATGGTCTGTATGAAGGATTTCTTTTTGGGATGCTTCTCAAAATAGGCAAAGATATCTCGCTTGGAAGCCACAAATTGCAACGCAGTTCGTTGATAGGAAGTCTCGGAAAGTGCAATAACTGAATTTTGGTCCAAAAGTCGTAGCCCTTGATAGGTCTTATTGGCATTTAATTGATATTGTTGGCAAAACTGGTTAAAATTTAATGGAAATGGTTCCAATGGAAGTTCGCCATAGGGAACTTGGAAAAAATTGCAGAGGTGCCTGTAGAGCTGTTTCAGATATCCGGCATTGGGCAAGGAAGAGGGAAATTGTTGTTGTGCCAATAGCTTGTCTTCTTCATTTGTGAGGGTAATGGCTTTTGATTCTTTGCCATCCCTACCGGCTCTTCCTGCTTCTTGAAAATAGCTTTCCAAGCTATCTGGGATTTGATAATGCACTACTAAACGTACATCTGGTTTGTCCACGCCCATTCCGAATGCATTGGTAGCCACCATAATTTTAACTTGGTTGTTCAACCAATCGTTCAGGCGTTTTTCCTTTTCTGCCCGTAACACTCCTCCATGGTAGAAAGTCGACTTAAGACCTTGCTTGTTAAGGGCGTCACTCAATTGCGCGCTTTTTTTTCTGGAACGAACATAAATGATGGAGCTACCTGAAGCTTTGTGCAATAGGGTTTGTAGTTGGAACCATTTATCCTCTGTTTGCTTTACAGAAAACGCAATATTTTTTCGCTTGAACGAATCTTTGAATACTTGCACCTCCTTTAAGCCAAGTACGGAAACGATATCTTTCGCTACCCGAGGTGTAGCTGTAGCTGTAAGCGCAATAACGGGTACTCTTGGTTTTAAAGTCCTAAGGATGGAGCATTCTAAATACGCCGGGCGAAAATCGTTGCCCCATTGCGAAATACAATGTGCCTCATCAATAGCGATGAGATTGACGTTCATTCCTTTTATACGCTCTTGAATCAAAGGTTGTTGAAGTCGTTCAGGGGATAGGTACAAAAACTTATAGTCACCATATAGGCAATTGTCCAATAGGTTGTTTAGCTCATCAAAGGGAATTCCGCCAGAGAGCGCAATGGCCTTTATTCCTTTGAATTTTAATTCATCGACTTGATTCTGTATCAAGGCAACCAAGGGTGACACCACAATACAAATACCTTCCATAAGAAGTCCGGGAACCTGATAACATACCGATTTACCTCCACCGGTAGGCATCAAGGTTAAAACATCCCTTTGTGAAAGAAGGGTATCAATAATATGTTGTTGTGACCCCCTAAAGTCTTTGTGGCCCCAATATTCATTCAAAACGGACCTTGCGTTTTGCTCCACAATCAAGCGTTTAGGGATTCCAGAATAAAATCAATACGCTGCCCAACCGGGGTTTTGGGTACCATTATGGGCTTATAGCCGTAATGAACATAGGTTTGTTCAAGGGCCTCATGAATTTTCTCAGCCTCAGCATATGTCTCAAGGCGTTCATTGTCGGAAATATAAATCTCTTTCCAGGGAGGTAGTATGAAAACCGAGGTATATCGATAATCTTCACAAGCCTTTTCAAAATCTCTATCATACTTCTGGTTGAAGAAATCCATATAGGCCAAAACATCGGGAATTCCTCTATCAAAAAAGCTCATAGGCTCATTCAATTTCAAGGATTCCAGATAATGCTCAGTCCTTCCCGATAGCAGATCTTTATTGAACTGCATGGCATCTTCAACAAAAACTAAAGGGTTCGAGACAAAAGTGTCGGTTTTTCCCTCAGTTTTTGCTTTTGAGGTCATATCTCTGATAATCTCATGGAAACAGTAAAACCCCTTTTGCTCCAATCCTTGAATAATGGAGGTTTTTCCAGTGCCGGGTGCACCTGTTACCACAACTTTTTTCTTCCCCAAATTAGGCTCGTTTAAATAACAAAGTAAGGAAATCACGATAAGGAAAAAAAATTAAGTCGTATCCTGTTATCTTTGTAAAAAATAGTAGAATGGAGCAGGACAAATCGGAAGAATTTTATGCGAGGCTGAAAGAACAGCTGTTGGAAAATACGACATGGCCCAATAACTACCTTTACAAGTTTATTATTCCCACCGATGAAAAGCGCATTGATCAAATCAATACCATTTTCGATAACACCGGTGCCGTGATTGAATCAAAGAAGTCTAAGAATGGAAATTATACCAGTATTTCGATTACGGTCCATTTGAACGGCCCCGATGAGGTAATAAGCAAATATAAAGAGGTCTCTAAAGTGGAAGGTGTAATTTCGCTTTGATAGTCTTATTACCATAATTTTACTATTTTGCGAACGTTATTGGAATATACTTCCCAAAGCATTTAACTTCATAACACATCTTTAGTTTGAATTTAGTTGAAAATTTAGAATACAATACGGAGCGTCCTAAACTCTTTATTCCAGAATATGGACGTCATTTTCAGAAAATGGTTGACCATGCGGTGACCATAGAGAATCGTGAAGAGCGTAACAAAGTAGCCAAGTCCATAATCAGCGTAATGGGTAACCTACAGCCCCATTTAAGGGATGTGCCTGATTTTCAGCATAAGCTTTGGGATCAACTTTTCATTATGTCGGATTTTAAATTGGACGTTGATTCTCCGTTTCCCATAACTTCAAAAGAGGTGCTTCAACAGCGCCCTGAACCCTTGGAATACCCTCAAAACCATCCTAAATACCGTTTTTATGGTAACAATATCAAACGGATGATAGATGTTGCCATCAAATGGGAAAAAGGGGATATGCGCACGGGTCTCGAATACGCCATCGCCAACCACATGAAAAAGTGCTATCTCAACTGGAACAAGGACAGTGTGGAAGATGGAGTAATTTTTGCCCACCTCAAAGAACTTAGTGATGGAAAGATTGATTTGGCTCCTGCCGGAGAAAATTTGACCGAAAGCAATCAGTTTTTGAGAAACCGCACCACAAAGTCAAACCGTAATGGTGGTGGCAAAAAGGGACAAAGAGGCGGCAGATCTAAAAAGCGATACTAAACCACTCCAGAACAAACATGGGAACTTTTAGGATAGAAGGTGGTCATCAGCTTCATGGTGAGATTACACCACAAGGTGCCAAAAATGAAGCACTGCAGATACTTTGTGCCGTTTTGCTTTCTGCTGAGAAAATAACGGTGCATAATATTCCTGATATTATTGATGTCAACAAGTTGATTGCCCTTTTGGAGGATTTGGGCGTGAAAATACAGAAGAAAGGCAAGGGCTCCTATACGTTCAAAGCGGATGATGTTAACTTGGATTATTTGCAGTCCGATCAGTTTAAGCAAGATGGTCGAGGCCTTAGAGGTTCCATCATGCTGGTAGGACCGCTACTTGCCAGATTTGGAAAAGGGTATATTCCCAAACCAGGGGGTGATAAAATTGGACGAAGACGTTTGGATACCCACTTTGAGGGATTCATTAAATTGGGAGCCAAATTTCGATACAATAGGGAAGAGTATTTTTATGGTGTAGAGGCTGAAAAACTAAAGGGTACCTATATGCTCTTGGATGAAGCGTCGGTAACGGGAACGGCCAATATTGTTATGGCCGCTGTTCTGGCCGAAGGAACTACAACCATCTACAACGCGGCTTGCGAGCCCTACCTTCAGCAGTTGTGCAAAATGTTGAATCGCATGGGGGCTAAAATCTCCGGAATCGGTTCAAACCTTTTGACCATTGAAGGGGTTGACACCTTGGGAGGTACGGAGCATACCATGTTGCCCGATATGATAGAAATTGGGAGTTGGATTGGTTTAGCTGCTATGACCCGAAGTGAATTGACCATCAAAAATGTCAGTTGGAACGATTTGGGACAAATACCTACCGTTTTTCGCAAATTGGGAATTACTGTAGAGCAACGCGGGGATGATATTTTCATTCCAAAGCACGAAAAGGGATATCAGATTCAGAACTTTATTGATGGGTCTATTTTGACCATAGCAGATGCGCCTTGGCCCGGTTTGACCCCAGATTTGCTAAGTATTATTTTGGTCATTTCCACTCAGGCTAGGGGAGAGGTACTTATTCATCAAAAAATGTTTGAAAGCCGTCTTTTCTTTGTGGATAAGCTTATTGATATGGGTGCCAAAATCATTCTTTGCGATCCGCATAGGGCAACGGTCATAGGACATGACTTTAAATCGACTTTAAAAGCCACTACCATGGTTTCCCCAGATATTCGCGCAGGAGTATCGCTTCTAATAGCGGCACTTTCGGCAAAGGGAACATCTACCATTCAAAATATTGAGCAAATAGACCGTGGCTACGAAAACATTGATGAGCGTTTACGGGCCATAGGTGCGCACATCGTCAGGGTTTAATCAATCTAAAAAATTGGTGAGAAACAAAACGGTCCAGAATACCGTTCTGGTCCAGTTTTTTGTGTTCAGTTTTGATACCACGGACTCAATCTGCGGTTCCGATTCTATCTTACCATGAAGCGGAACAAAAACCAAAAAAGTATGGGCCCACAAAAAAAGAATAACGAGCAATCGTACTATCGAAAAGGTGTCAAGCTTGTGGTATACTGAAACAATGCCGAGTAACAGTTGGCCCAGCATGAGGGGTAGCACCACGAAGGTCACATTTTTGGTATAGACCTTGTGCCAAATCTTTAGATCGTCTGTTTCATAGTATCTGAAGCTCGGATAGATTACCAACTGAACCAACCATATCAGTACCAAAGTACCTGAATCGAAAATAAGGTTCAGGAATGACAATAACTCAGCCAAACAAGATTTCCCTTACGTTCGCAAAAAATGGTATGGCCAACTTGCTCGGTTTGGTAAAAGCGTCAGCTTTCTCGAAGAAATCATCAATTTGCTTTAGTTTTATGTAGGAAGAACTTCCGTTTTGCCCATAATCGTGAAAGGCCATACTCCATTCTCCGAAGATTCGCTCTGAATCGCGATCTTCTATTAAAGTGACAATATCATGGTGCCTTGAATCTTTTTTGATTCTGTCAAACAGCTTGGCCACCTCATTTTCGTTTCCTTCCAAGAGTTGCAAAAATTGGTGATTGTGATATAAAAGACAGCCTGTTATATCATGAGTGGCATTGTAATTTCGAGCATCACTGAGCATTTTATAAATCTCAGAAACGTTAAAGGAATCACTTGCCACCGAACGGTAAACTAGCGAATGCATTGTATGTATTATTGGTCAAGGTTATTACCAAATATAAAATTTTTCGACTAGTAATAATAGTTAAAACGCCATATAACTGGGCTTTTTCGAATCACCCTGTTAATCCAATTTACCGGTAATGAGAAATTCGTTCAAATCATCGTGTAAAAAATCCCCCGTGTTGCTATTGGTAAAAACAATGAAACCTGCATTTAATTCTGGGTATACAACAAACTGACATTTAAAGTCCCCGTTGTTTCCTCCATGACCAAAAGCTGGTCCAAATGGGGTTTTTTGCATAAAAATCCCCAAACCGAAATAATCTTCCCAACCTTCTCGAATATCCTCGTCCTCTTGTGGAATGGTTGTCTGAATTTTGAACATTTCCTCATAGGTTTCAGGCTTCATTCCTTTTTTGTTCAATAAGCCCAAAGCAAAACTTGTAAACGAGCGGGCTTCGGTGTGCATACTCCACGCCATTCCTGGCTCCTTCGGCAACGTCGCCCGGGTAGGGTAATTTCCAAAGTGACCATTTGAAACGACTTGACTCAGGTATTCATTTTCAGAAAAATAGGTGTTTTGCAAATTAAGTGGCCCAAGCACCTCTTCCTCCAAAACGGTTTGGGTATCCTTTCCCGTGATTTCCCTTACAACACGTTTTAAATACTCAAATCCTTCGCCAGAGTAGCCATAATCGGTACCCGGTGTGAATTTGATATCTATTTTTCCGTCCTCGTTGTTTGAGGCCCAATTGGGGAAACCAGTCTGATGGGACAAAACATGTCGTGCCGTTATCAACTTATAACGTTCATCATGGGCTATTTCTTCAAATGGTAGATAGGTGTATAAAGGGCGATCGATGTCTATAATGTTTCGTTCCATCAATCGGCAGACCGCAAACGCAAAAACCGGTTTTGTTATGGAGGCTGCCTCAAAAAGGGTTTCATTTTTTACAGCTTCTCCCGTATATGCATTTTTAACACCATAGGTTTTATGGTATATCAACTTACCGTCTTTTATCAATGCTAATGATACACCTGGTATTCCATAATATTCTTGATATGAAGTGATGAAATCATCCACAACTGAATGGGATGATTTGGGGTCAAAATCTAGAAGGATTCCTTTTGATGCTATCAAGTTTAGTGGGTCACGAGTTTTTAGTACCAACTCAGGAGCTTCAATATACCTATTGCCGGCAATGGTAGCTTCAGCAGAGCTATCCTCAATATCTATTCGATGTTTGTTTCTTAAATGCCAAAACGGTTTTATTTCGTAATTGCCCTCTGGGAGTTCAACATTGTATTTCCCAGTGGAATCCACTTCTGCAACAGTCCATAATTCAGGACTTTTCGTAGAAATCAGTCTTACCCTGTCGGTCATTTCGTTTATGGAAGTATCCTTCCATTTTACAAGTCCCTTCAAACTGCTTACGCCTTTGTCCACTTCAAGAGGAATGATATCACCCAAGCGAACGGCAGATTGACTTTTTCCGCCCTCTGGACCCCACGAAACAAAGGTACCTGCGTTTTCGTCATCAGAATCTTTGTCCATAAGTACATGATCTACGCCGATGGGTTTACCAATTTTTAGGTGGTCACCCAATCGTAGCTGCACCTCATAAATGGTAGTATTATTTTTTCGGGACATCTGTATTTCCACATTTTCCCAAGTGAACTCCTTCGAAGAGGGATCCCAACTGGATTTATCATCTGGAGAATCTTTAAGATTTTGTGCAAATTGAAAAAGACTGACACCCGAACCTTTAAAAGAATGTCTCGGGTCGACATAAAGGTTATAAGTGTCTTGAGTGTTCCAACTTTTTGTGTCGGATGAATCAATGAAATGGTCATCATCCTTGACTCTTACCAAAAGATAAAGAGACTTTTCATCTAAACTATACCCCACCTGAAAAGAGGCCTCAAAATCGTCAGGTTTTGGGTTTTCACCATACGGAGTAACCCGAATGGGATATTGCGTCAAACCAGAAGGCCATTCTTCGGGTTTACCATCAATGGTAATTCCCTTTACAGGGTAGGCGTAAGCCACTGCACCGTTGGAAAGGGGTGGGTTTTCGTTTGTGGTTGCGAAAGCATTTTGAACAAATGCTAGAATTGGGATTGCAAAGAATACCATTAGGGATTTAGGGCTGTATTTCAAGGACATTTTGGAAGTATTTTGGTTGAAAAATTAGCTACCCTTTAATGACATGGAAAAAGTAAATCTGTTACACCTTCATGCTCTTTTTGCAGAAATAATAATAAGAGTTAATAATGAGAAAAAAGCCTTTGTTATTTTGCTCTAGGTAAAATCTCTAAAATATCAAATAAAAACTGCTTTGTTTTAGCCAGCAAGAGTTTCGGAAGGCTCAGGTATATTTTCGACAAGTTGCCGTTTTGGAATAAGAATTGTGACCCGTGTACCGGTTTTGTCACCGTCGTTGAGACTCTCTACATTTACCAGTTCTTCATTCGAGAATTTTTTAAGGGCGTTTATACGGCCAGCGGTAATGGACATGCCCCGAGAAGGTCTTTTTGAAATCTTTTTGGCGGGTTGAGTATCAATACCAACACCATTATCCTCAATAATGCACTGCACATATTCCATTTTGTCATTAAAGGCTATGGAAAGTTCTTTTTTGCCATCCTTGGGCATAAGACCGTGCATTATGGCATTTTCGAGGTAGGGCTGTACCAAGAGCATGGGAACCTCGTGTTCGTTGATGTCCAAGTTTTCATCAATATGAATGGTATAAGCGAACGAGTTGTCGAACCTGAGGGACTCCAGTTCCAAGTAGATTTTTAGGAGCTCTATCTCATCCTTTAAGGATAAGCTAACATTGATGGAACTCTCGAGCACATTGCGAAGGAGCTTTGAGAACTTGCCCAAATAGTGGAGGGCATTGTTTCGGTCGTTCGAGCTGATGAGATGATGAATGGAACTCAAAGAGTTAAAAATGAAATGAGGGTTCATTTGAGCCCTTAGCATGCGTTTCTCAAGTTCTAGGTTCATCTGCTCTATGACCTCTTTCTGTTGGGAGATAAGCTGGTTTTTATTCTGTAGTACAATGTTGGCCTTTTTCTTGGCAGTAAACCTAAAGTACAGAAGTGCCGCAGAGAGCAATAACAAAATGATTATGATCGCGAGATAAGCGAGTCTTTTGTTATTGAGGGCTACTTGGGTATTGAGCAACGCCAGTTGAAGCTCGTTCTCCTTCAGTTCCCGATCTTTAAGATAGACATCATGCTGTACTTGAAGATTCTGGATTTCCCTGACCTTAGTCTCGTTAAGCAGACTGTCCTTGTAGGCCATGGTCTGGTTAAGGTGGTATAGGGCTTTCGGCAGATTACCTGCGCCTTTATGTATTTGGAAAGCTATATCATGGGCTTCTTTTCTTCGATTGAAAGCCCCGGACATTCCCTCCAACGTTTGCAGGTTTTTGTTGGAGTAATCAATTGCTTCCGTATACCTTTCTTCACGGAATCTAAGTTCAGCCAGGTTTTGAAATATCAAAGAGATTTCTTGCTTTAGATCAAGCTTTTTGGCCAACCTTAAGGATTTTGTAAGGTAATTCTCAGCTACTCTCCATTGGCCCAGGTTGAAGTAGCAATTACCAATATTGCTATATACAGTTGTCAAAGTAATCTCGTCAACTTGTTCTTGTGTTTCCAGAAAGGCTACGTTTCGTAACAACTTATCCAGTGCCGCCTCGTAATCTTTGTTTTCCATATCCATAACGGCAAGATTTCTTAGCATATCCTGTTCGTAACTCACCCTGTCCATATCAGAGACTACTTTAAGTCCTTGCTCATAGCTTTCAATGGCTTTGTCCTGCTGTCCCATTAAGTCGTATAGGTTCCCTAAATTGATATAGATATTAGCAGCTTCGTCGTTATTAAGATTCAGCGAATCTACAAGTTTTAAGCCCTTTAAGTAGTATTCTTGGCTTGTGGGGTAATCCCCAATACGTTTGTATAAGATTCCCAAATTGCCATATGCGTAACTTATGTCTCTATATTTTTTGTGTTCAATGGCCAATGCGAGGGATTGTCTAAAATAGTTTAGGGCTTCGGGGTAGTCACCTGCCATGCCGTAGCTTACTGCCATAGAATTGAGTCCTTTGATCTCACCACGGATGTATCCAATTTGTATGGCTTTTTCAATACTTTGTTGAATTAAATTACGAGCTTCGTCGAAACTCTGGTTTTGGGTGTAAATTCCCTGCCGCCTTATTAGGTTGACCATGGTGGTATCGTCGGCGGTTTTCATGAGGTTCTTAATACTATCAATTTTTTGTGTTTGGGCCGAACAAAAATTGGTTGCTAAAACAATGATCGCCAAGGCTTTCAATAAAGGAGTAGGTACCCTCATAAAACGTAAAATCACTAAAAGATTAAGTTAAACTTAGACAAAATCCTTAATAAAACTGAGGTTTTTGCGTAAAAACGAATGAAAACCTATGTTGAGTAAAGGAAAATATGCGCTTTAGGCCAAACTCTTTTGAAGATTTGGTAAAATGGTAAAGGAGATGAAAAAAAGGAATCTAGTTTTTTTCCTCTAATTGTCCATCTGGATATAATGCAAAACGACCTTTGTTTTTATCATGGACGGGGTCAGCATGACGCCAGGGCCATCCTCCAAATTGGGTAAGGCGATACTCTTCCATGGCCTGTTCGATTTCAGCATTCGAATTCATAACGAAGGGACCGTATTTTGCAACGGGCTCATCTATAGGTTTTCCCTGAAGTAACAAAAAATGAGCTTTTTCGTTGCCAATGCGTATGGAAACATCCTGTGTACTATCCAGGGCAATTCCGAAATTGGGATTTATTTTCTGATTTTCTATCTGGATTTCGTCGCCTTCGTAAAAATATAAAGTGCGATTTACGGGTTTCCCTGATTTAGGTAGAATAAATTCCGATTGGGCATCAACTTTTATATTCCATATCGCAACTTCGTTTTCCGTATGGGACGCCCAAGAATTGGGGGCAGGGCTATTGGCATCGGTTCCCTTGTAGTTTCCGGCAATTACCTTTATAGATACATTGGCTTCGGTCACTACAGGAATATCTTCATGCCATAACATTTTAAAATGTGGTTCCACAAATTTGTTTGCCTTCGGAAGATTCAGCCAAATCTGAAAAAGCTCTAAAGGGTTATCAGTATCTTCATTCAATAAAGGAAACATTTCGGAGTGCTGAACGCCTCTACCTGCGGTCATCCATTGAACGTCCCCGTTTCCGAAGCGACCTGCAGCTCCTAAAGAATCGGAATGGTCACAATACCCCTTGTTCACAATGGTAATTGTTTCAAATCCGCGATGTGGATGGTATGGAAAACCGGGCACCGTTGTACCATGATACATACGCCATCCGTCTTTTAAGGTAAAATCGTTGCCCAGATTACGGCCTTCAAACAATTCGGGGCTTGGTCCCATGTTTTCCTCGCCTTTTGGGTAATGGTCGAGATGATAGACACAAAAAAGAAATGGGTCTTCGGTCTGCCAAGGGAATCCCAATGGGAAGGTATGTTTTATGCTTGTGCTCATTTTTAATGCTTTGCCGTATTGACTTCAATCCAGTATCCTTCCGATACTTGAAGGTAAATCTGTTTATTCCATCGTCCCTATTGGTTACGGAACCCTTGTTGTACATTCAATCTGTTCTCTTCTTGGGCCTTTATCAGTATGCTCATGAGAAACAGTATGAAAATAGGATAGGTCTCACTCGGAATCTTTTGCCGAAAGCTCCTCTATCCTTTTCTGGATTTCGTCGGCTTCGGCATATTTATTATCGCTTTCTGTTCTATTGATTTTGGAGAGTTCAAAAGCCTCCTTCATTAATTTTTGATATTGCGCTTGCAGTTTTTCAAGTTCTCCTTTCTTTTTGAATAATCCAAACATGGTTTTGATTTAGTTTTTACCTATCGGAGGTGGGCCTTCAGGTATAATTGCCTCATAGACTTCATCTCCTTTTCTTTGCTTATATTCCGATTTTATTTCTTCCACTAATTTTTTGTCCTTGAACAAGTCCACCATGGTCATGGCCATTGCCTTGGAGGCGTAGACCATACCTTTATGACCGATACTCATTCCTCCACAGGCGACCACTGCCCACGAATGCCAAGGGGTGTCTTTGGGCGCTGTAGTCACCCCTAAATTGATATTGGCAACATTCCAACTTACATCGCCCACATCGGTAGAACCGCCACCCGGATGCTCTTTGGTTTCCTCCAAAGGTCGAATCGAGCTATCCATTCCTACTTGAGGTTTGCCCGTGACCTCCTGGATTTTCTTTCCAAAAGCGACTTCTTCGTCCGTATAGGAAATGGAACCAAGAAGCTCCATGTTTTTTTGCATGACCTCACCTCCTTTGCGATTGACCAACACCTCATAAATACCAGAAATCAAGGAAATCTTGTAATCCACATTGGCCATGATGGCGGCTCCTTCTGCCATTTTTTTGACTTGTTCGTAAACAGGCATCATGCCGCTTCTTTTCGTATCGCGAACGCGCACCCAGATTTTGGAATAATCCGGAACCACATTGACCACTTGTCCACCGTCTTCAATATGATAGTGAATTCTAACAGTTGGTTTTACATGCTCACGATAATAGTTGATTCCAGTGGTATACAGTTCAAGAGCATCTGAAGCGCTTCTACCATTCCAAGGGTCGGATGAGGCATGCGCGGCCTGGCCAAAGAACTCCACTCTAAAATCAACCAGCGCCAAGGAGCTTTGAACATCTGCTTTCATTTTGGCCGATGGATGCCAACTTAAATTGACATCGACTCCGTCCCATAGACCTTCACGGACCATCCAAATCTTACCAAAATATTTTTCTTCCGAAGGTGTTCCGAAAAACTTCACCGTACCCTTAATTCTTCCTTCCTCAATCAACTCTTTAACAGCTATGGCCGCCCCAAGGCTACCCGCACCAAACAAATTATGACCACAACCATGCCCTGCAGCTCCCTCGCTCAAGGCTTCTTTTGTGGGCTGAGCCCTTTGGGAAATACCAGGTAGTGCGTCAAATTCTCCCAAAACACTGATAACAGGACTTCCAGAACCGTAGCTAGCCACAAAGGCGGTTGGCATGCCTGCAACACCACGCTCTACATTAAAACCATTTTTTTCTGCGTAGTCTGCCAAAATTCTGGAGGACTCGTGCTCATCAAAGGCAGTTTCGGCCAAAGCCCAGATTGAATCGCTGATTTGGATTAGGTTTTGTTTGTGTTTTTCTACCGAATTGATGATAGCTTTTTTATCTGAGCTCATCTTTTGGGCCATGGTTGGAAAAACGATAAGCCCAATAAGGATTAAAAGAATTTTAGATTTCATTTTAGTATTTGAATTAGTCGTTAGTATGAAGAAAAAACGTTCCATAGAAAACTAAAAATACCAAAAATGAATCAGCTTACCGCTTCCTTATAAACTTTTAAACACCTCTCCCTTGCCATTTTGTGGTCTACCATTTTTGGTGGATAGTCAAGTTCTTGAAGCTCTGGAACCCATTTATTGATGTATTCCTTTTGTTTGTCAAATTTGTCCACTTGGGTCATCGGGTTGAATATGCGAAAGTATGGTGCAGCATCAACGCCACTACCAGAAGCCCATTGCCAATTGCCTACATTGCTGGCTTGCTCATAATCAAGCAACTTTTCAGCGAAATAGGCTTCACCCCAACGCCAATCTATCAATAGGTGTTTGCACAGAAAACTGGCTACCAGCATTCTTACCCTGTTGTGCATATACCCAGTTGTATTGAGTTCGCGCATTCCGGCGTCTACCAAAGCATATCCGGTTTGACCCCTTTTCCATTTTTCAAAATCATTTTCATCATTCCGCCAGGCGATACGGTCGTACTTGGGTTTAAAAGCTCTATTCACGGTATGTGGAAAATGCCAGAGGATTTGCATAAAAAATTCCCTCCAAATGAGTTCGCTCCAAAAAACTTCATTTTCTTCAGCTATGGCCTTCTTTACGATTTCCCGAATCGAAACCGTACCAAATCGCAGATGTGGCCCTAATCGCGATGTGCCTTTCTGTTTTGCAGGAAAGTTTCTGGTAGCTTCATAGTTTTCGATGAGATTCGGAGTCACCAAATAATCAGGAACCGTAACTTCGGCAGGGATGAATCCGATATCTTTTAAGCTCAAATTTGGCAGTTCTGTTTTTTGAACAAGATTCCCAAAGAGGGAGAAAGTATCATAGTTAACTAGATGAATGGATGGCTTAAACGTTTCCTTCCACCTGTTTTTGTAGGGTGTATAAACCACATAGGGGTCACCATTGTCCTTTACCACCTCGTTTTTTTCGAAGATGACCTGGTCTTTGAACGTTTTGAACTCAATGGAGTGGGAACCAAGAAGTTCTTGAACTTTGGAATCCCTTGCTTTGGCGTAAGGCTCATAATCATGATTGGTGAAAATTGCAGCTATATCATATTCAGAAGTTAATCTCTCGATTACCTCAAATGGTTCGCCATGAAACATGGCAATACTACTGCCGTATTTTTTCTTCAACTCCAATCTCATTTTTTGGAGCTGCTCATGGATAAACCCAACTCGTGCGTCGTCCCGAGGTAATTCTTGAAGAATATTACTGTCAAAAATAAAAATGGGCATTACAGGAAAGCCTGACTTCAAAGCTTGATAGAACGCGACGTTGTCATGCAGACGCAAATCCCTACGAAACCAAAAAATCGCGATTTTATCCACTAGCTGATGTTCAAGGTTGACATTCCGCCGTCAATTCCTATTACTTGGCCTGTTATCCAACCGTTTTCGGAATTTAGCAGAAATGTTGCCATGTTGGCAATATCTTCAACACTACCCACACGCTTCAAGGGATGTCGTTGCGACATCATTTCCTTTTTCTTGTCATTGCTAAGAAGACGACCTGCAAGAGGTGTGTCGACTAGGGAAGGGGCAATGGTGTTTACCCTTATTTTTGGTGCATACTCGGCAGCAAGTGATTTGGCAAAACCTTCAATGGCCCCTTTGGCCGCTGAAACACTGGTGTGAAAAGGCATGCCTGTACCTACAGCGACCGTGCTGAAAAAAACCATACTTGAGTTATCCGCCATTTTGGGGATTACCGCTTTTACCGTTTTCATGAGGCTAAAGAAGTTGATTTCCATGTCTTGTCGAAAAGCATCCTCACCCAACATTTTGAAAGGTTTTAAGTTTATGGAGCCAGGGCAGAAAACAAAACCGTGCAGTTCATCAGGAAGGTCCAGTGCAGAAATATCATCAGAGGTGACATCAAAGGGAAAATGGGAAACTCCCAAATTCGTTAGGCCTTCATTGGTTCGTGATGCGACATAAACATAGTAATTGCCGCTTAGTTGCTTTGCAATTTCCAAACCAATACCATAAGACCCACCGATGAGTAAAATATTCTTTTCCATTTATATGTTTTTTAGCTCTAAATATGTCGATTGTCCTTCCACGCTGCCAAAAAGTTCAGTCAATTTTTTCTCACGATATTCGAATATCTGAAGCAGTTGGTTTTTTACCAGTAAAGGATGAAGTAGTTTTCCGAGAAATCCAAAGGGAAGTTTGTAGTCGACAATATCTTCCATTTCAACTCCACCTTCAACTTCCTTAATAAAATGTTTGTGGTGCCATAAGGCATAGGGACCGAACCGCTGTTCATCCACAAAAAATTCGTTTTTGACCACATGGGTGATTTCCGTTACCCACTTCACTGTATAAAACGGAAATGGCTTTACTGTATATTGAATTATTTGTCCTGGGAACATAGGTTTATCGGCACCATCTAAAATATGAAACCCCATATGCTCGGGAGTTATGACTTTTAGATTCCTTGGACTGGATAAAAAATCCCAAGCCTCTTTTTTTGAGATAGGCAAGACCTGTTTGGAGCGAAGTTGAAACATATTACTTCTAGTTTTTACAAAGATATGGTTAAACTGTTTAAAGAAAAACATAAAATGTTAAACAAAATGTTGAAAAGATGATTTCTTAAGTATTTTTTAGTAATTTTCTTTTTACTCGTTTGATTTACAGCCTTATGAAAATTGAAACCATTTTGGGTTTGCTTTTTTATTTCTGGAGTGCTTGTTTCATGTATGCACAGCTCGAAATTGAAGAAATTACCGGCTTACCGAACACAATCAACGAGACTTCCGGCTTATTGTATTTTAATGACGTATTGATTACCCATAATGATTCAGGTAATGGTGCGGAACTTTTCGAATTCGATAGCCAAACCGGAGAAATCGTCCGCACGGTCGAGGTAACGAATGCTACGAACATAGATTGGGAAGATTTGGCCCAAGATGATGATTTCATCTATATAGGGGATTTTGGAAATATAAATGGGAATAGAAGGAACCTGGTCATCTATAAAATTGATAAACAGCAATATCTTTCTCAAAATCAGGTTACCGCCTCATTGATTTCATTTGTTTATGAGGACCAATTAGAGTTCAATTCAACCCAAAACTCAGATTGGGATGCGGAGGCGTTATTTGTCAAGGGGGATTTTCTTTATATTCTAACAAAGGAATGGCAATCTTCTGGGACAACCTTGTACCAGCTTTCAAAGACAACAGGAAATAGCACAGCCACCAAGGTTGATGAATATGATATTAATGGATTGGCGACAGGGGCTGTTTATAATGGAGATTTGAATCAGTTGATCATCGTTGGGTATTCCCAATTTTTGGTTCCTTTTATCGTGACTATCGATGAAGTTCCAAACGCTCCTCCTTTTTTAGTAGGACCTACCAAAGAAGAACTTGAAGTATTCCCGTTACAGATAGAATCCGTAGCTGCTGATAGTAGGGGATACTTTTTCACTTCCGAGGAATTTGTCAACTCAGCTTTTGGCATTACTTCCAGCGCAAGGCTTTTTTTTTTGAAGCGATGACTCCGCCCATAACTAATTTGGACGTTGAGGGGGAACAATTGATACTTTACGCGGAAAGGGGCGCCACCCATATCGGTTATACGGTTTTTGCTGAGGAACCCCTTTATGGCTTGTCTATTTTTAATGGTTCAGGGAAAGAGCTATATTCTAGTAATGAGGTTCTGCCCAAAACCGGAGAAATTGATGTCTCCATTTATGCATCCGGTGTTTATTACTTTCGATTTTTCTTGAGCGGTAGAGAGATTACCAAGGCATTCATAAAGTTCTGACCTTCCTTTTAAGGGTTTATTAACAACCACCACATGGCATTATATTTAGTTTTGTCCAACTGACAAAATCTAAAACATTTTCAAATGAAAAAATTAGCGTTATTTCTATTCGCAACTTTACTTTCGGTTTCCATGGAAGCACAGTTGCAAACCCCTCAACCGAGTCCTTCTTCAAAACTAAAACAAACTGTTGGTTTAACAGAAGTGGTTGTGGAGTATGCAAGGCCGTCCATGAGAGGAAGGACCATTTTTGGGAATTTAGTCCCCTATGATGCTCTGTGGAGAACTGGAGCAAACAAAAACACTACGGTCTCATTTAGTGATGATGTCACTATAGATGGCAAGGAGCTAAAGGCTGGTACCTATGCCATTTATACCAAGCCCGGGGAAGCCGTTTGGGAGGTTATTTTTTATTCTGACACCAACAATTGGGGCGTACCTAGGGAATGGGACGCTTCTAAGGTAGCTTTGATTACCAAGGTGGAGGCCCTTGAGGTGCCTGTACCCACCGAAACCTTTACAATCACTATCGATGATTTGCACAACAATGGTGCAGCATTGGGTATGCTATGGGAAAATGTATACGTAGGCGTGAAGTTTACAGTTCCCACTTTGGAAAAAGCAGGAAAAAGCATTGAACAAGTAATGGCAGGTCCTGGAATGAATGAGTACTATGCTGCAGCTTCCTACTATTTGGAAGAAGGAAAAGACTTGGAAAAAGCCAAAGAATGGATTGATAAAGCAGTTTCCATGAACGACAAGGCTTTTTGGGTAATGAGAAAGCAATCCTTGATTTATGCAAAACTTGGAGATAAGCAAGGAGCCATTGAAGCTGCAAAAAGGTCGATGGCCGCAGCTGAAAGCGCTGGCAACTCCGATTATGTGAAATTGAACAAAGATTCATTAAAGGAGTGGGGCGCCCTGTAAGGGTATCTAACTCTTTTTAAAAATAAAAGGTCCCTCCAAAAAAGGGGCCTTTTTTATGTCTTTAAGGGAGGGTTGTTCAAAAACGAATCAAAAACTTCGAGAAGAATGGCCAAAAGTATCACCAAAACACATCCAAAGGCATTCAACCATAAGTAGGACATCCAGTCCATATACCAACCAATAATGACCAGTATTTGGGTTACAATAGCTGCCAGGAATACCGAGTTTCCCTTAACGAATTTGAAGAAGAAAGCCAACAAGAAAATACCGAGAACGTTGCCATAAAAAATGGAACCGATGATATTTACCAGTTGGATAAGATTGTCAAACAAATTTGCCACGCAGGCAATGATAATAGCCAAAACTCCCCATAGCAGAGTAAATGCTTTTGTGGCCCACAGATAGTGTTTCTCGTCTTTTTCTTCAGTTTGATTTCTTTTATATAAATCAAGCGCCGTTATCGTTCCGAGCGCATTGAGTTCAGAAGCCGTGGATGACATCGCAGCCGAGAGTATAACCGCCAAAAGAAGCCCTATCAGCCCCGTCGGAAGATTATTTAGAATAAAGTGGATGAAAACATAATCCTTGTCGTTGGTCTCGACCGATTCATCAGCCTGGGCGATGATGTTCCGGGCAGCCTCCCGATTGGCCTTTTCCCGTTGATTAATTTTAACGATATCTTCCTTGGATTGGGTTATTTTATTGTACTCTTTTAGTTCCAAGGCGGCTGAAAAGGCATACTGGGCCATTTTTTTCTCTTTTTCCAAAGCTAGATGACTCTTTTCCAAAGATTGGTACTGTTCATTCAACTCTGAATCCAATACGGCTTCTGTAGCCGCAGGGTTAAAATTTAGTGGGGAAGGATTGTATTGGTAAAATACAAATACCATGGTCCCTACCAATAAGATGAAAAATTGCATCGGTATCTTGAAGATGCCATTAAATATCAAACCCAGTTGACTTTCACGAATCGATTCTCCGGAAAGGTAACGCTGAACCTGACTTTGATCAGTTCCAAAATAGGCCAACGCCAAAAAGAAACCACCTGTTATACCACTCCAGAAGGTATATCGGTTGTTGGTGTCAAAGCTGAAATCCAGTATTTTGAGCTTTTCGTTGGCACCTGCAATTTTAAGGGCCTCACCAAAAGATACTCCGGTGGGCAATGATCCCAGAATAAAAAAGAACGCAAAGAACATTCCCACCATAATAATGAACATTTGCTGTTTTTGGGTAACGTTAACGGCCTTAGTACCTCCGGAAACCGTGTAAATGATGACGAGAATTCCTATGATGATATTTAGGGTTCTTAAATCCCAGCCTAAAACGGCAGAAAGTATGATGGAGGGTGCAAAAATCGTAATACCGGCTGCCAATCCGCGTTGTATTAAAAACAAAATGGCTGTGAGTGTACGGGTCTTAAGATCAAACCGACCTTCAAGCATTTCATAGGCGGTTAGCACATTGAGTTTTCTGTAAATGGGAATAAAAACGACACATATGAAAATCATCGCGAGGGGAAGTCCAAAATAAAACTGGACAAAACCCATCCCATCATGAAAGGCCTGACCGGGTGTAGAAAGAAACGTGATGGCACTCGCCTGGGTCGCCATTACGGAAAGTCCAATCGTCCACCATTTGGCATCGTGCCCTCCAAAAACATAATCATCTACATTTTTGCTGCCTTTGGTTTTCCAAACGCCATAAAATACAATAAAGAGTAAGGTGCTACAGAGAACAATCCAATCCAGTAAGCCCATGTGGTTGGTTAATTATTTGAAATCATCAGGTAATAGAACGACAGGATGTAAATAATGTTTAGTATAATCACAAAACTATACTCCCTTTTCCATTCAAACTTGTTTTTCATTCTATCCTTTGATATTGCTCTCTGTTTTAACATCGCCTTTTCCGACAGAAAGCATATTTGCAAAAAGTTTAAAAGCTCCGGAAACTCCTGCGGGAAGCTCTCGAAAAAAGCTTAGTCCTGTGTAAATATAGTTTCCTTGGCCATGGGGTGCAACCAAAAGGGAGCCTTCTTTTGGGGTTTCACCGTTGTCGTTCATCGAAAGAATAGGAGTGAATTCTGAACTCCATTGATTGGGAAAGTAAAGCCCGCGTTCTTGTACCCAACCATTGAAATCTTTTTCTTCTATCTTGTTGGGGAAGTTGACCAATGAATGATCTTTAGCCAGAATACGAACCTCTGCATTTTCATCGGTTACCCTTTCCCGAGAAATGGTAAGCTCATAAGGAGCAATGTTATCAACCTGTTTTCGCCATCTGTTGGCTGTATTGTATTGTACGACAAGATTGCCACCTTTTTCGACATAGTCGAGTAAAATGGGTTGCTTGAACTTAAGTTGCTCCACAACATTGTAGGCTCTAATACCCACGACCACAGCGTCATATTTGTCCAATGTACCTACCTGTATTGATTCAGGGTCTATAATATGGACTTGGTAACCTATCTGCTCCAAGCTTTCAGGAATTTTATCACCCGCGCCCATTATATATCCAATGTGCTCCCCAGTTTTCTCAATATTCATTCGTACCACTTTCGCTTGCGAAGGCAAAAGCACTGATTGTTTTGGGATATGATCATATTTGATTTCAACCAATTCCTCATCAAACTCATTTCCATTAACCTTGGCGATGGGTGAGAGGAACCCCTCACTATCCTGACTAGATGGAGTTACCTGAAAGGTCAAGGTTTGTTCTTGTCCCCTCTTATCTATGGAAAAGTCACTGCTTTTGGGATTGATTGACCAACCCTCGGGATGTTCGAGCTCAACTCTGCCCGAAACATTATCCTTTCCGGCTTTTACATGTACCAAAACTGTCTTTGGCTGAGGTGTTGCAAAAATCAATACTTTATCGTCAATGCGTGTGGTAACATCGGGCAGTACCTCGAAAGGTTCGTAGAGTTCGCCCTTATCTGGTTTCGAAAAGCGATGGATTACAGGTTTAGCAAATGAAATTTCCGCTCCTTCAACGGAGAGATTGAAGACTGCGGAAAAGGCACTTTCGTTTTCCGCCTTTCCAATCATGAGTTGGTCGTTGACCTGATACATTCCCAGACTCCAAGGTTCTACCAACCAATAGGGTTCAGATGTCAACCGGGATTGGGAAACTTGAAAATCCAATGTCAAATTCTCTTTTTTGTTTTCAGATAAAACCAGTTTTTCAGTAATGGAGGATGAAGAGCCGTCAATAGAGATGCTATTTAGTACAATCTCATTATTGCTGCGGTTCAACACCTCAAAATTGATTTTCGGAGTGTCGCCCGGTGTAGTAGAATTGGACTCTGCACTTGCTTCAAGATATAGACCTGCGCAATCAAGGATAATGGATTTTATCTCAGTTGACTTGATTTTTTTCCAATGTCCATCTTCCAGCTGTTGTATGAGCTGATAGGCCTTGACCAGCTGAGGTACATGTTTGGAAGGATTTTCAAAATCAAAATTGTTTTCTACTTCATACAAAATGTCTCCGATTGCCTTGCCTCCCTTTACTCTGGACCATGTGGTATTAATCCCATCAAACAAATTATTGCCCGAAGGCATGTTTCCTTTTAAAAGTTCAACATATTCGTCCTGCGATCCGCGTGTGGTCAAACGTCCAAATCCTTGGCATAGGTGTTGACTACTGGCGATAGATGCGATTTCATTGTTGGAAAGCCCCAGTTCTGGGTAGTACACTCCAATATCCAATTTCACCAAATTGGATTTGTCTGCTTTTTCAAAATTTTCCCTGCTGCCGTAGAACCACCAAGAGGTATTGAAAAATGCCCTTTTTGGCTGCCAGACCGAAGTATACTCCAATTGGTCAGAGTAGGCGTTGGGATCATTGGCCAAATCAAAAGCCTCCACACTTAGCAT
>NZ_JANQIH010000048.1 GCF_028282265.1 Allomuricauda sp. | reverse complement strand
AACAGCCAGAACATCTCCAGGAACTGGAACCAGGGTGACCGAGTTGGTAGTGGGTAGCGATACCGTAGTTTCAGGAGGTGCTATTCAGGGTGATGCTTCAAGAACATTCAATTTGGTGACGCTTAACTTTCTGGCAAATGGAGGTGATAGTTATCCGTTTACCGATTCCGATTTAAGTGCACCTAACCGTATTAATTTCTATGAAGGAACTGGCTTTGGTGAAGATATCGATTACCCAGATGGCAATTTGGCCAATGATCCCGGTGGAAATACAACATTTAGCTACACAGGAGGTGAACAAGATGCCCTTGCTGAGTTTTTATTGATGATGCACCCCAGTAGCAATCCCTATAATGAGGCCGAAACTCCTATCAACCAAGATACTCGTATTGTACAGCAATAAGATAAATCAAAATCAATTTTCAAAAATCCCCGAGATCTCGGGGATTTTTATTTTTAAATGTATCTTAATCAAGCATTCACTTTGTGCGCAAATCCATAATTTGTTCCACCTTCTAACATTGGTGTATGAAACAAGAACTTCGGGAGATATACAGTACCTATTTTGAACCTGCCCTTATTGATGAAATTGTTGAGGTAGGACGGCTGGTTTCACTTGGCGAAAACGAGATTATCATGAATATCGGTAGTTACATCCGATCTATTCCTTTGCTATTGTCTGGAGCTATCAAGGTATTGCGGGAAGATGATGACGGAGATGAACTTTTATTATACTATTTGGAGCGTGGAGAGACCTGTTCCGTGACCACGGCCTGTTGCCTAGGTCAAACAAAAAGTGAAATCATGGCCGTGACGGAAACACCATCCCAATTGGTAATGGTGCCTGCCCAAAAAATGGAAGAATGGATGGGAAAATACACGGGATGGCGGAAGTTTATCATGGAAAGCTACCATAATAGGCTCAATGAGTTATTGCAAACCGTCGATAGTATAGCCTTCAAGAATTTGGACCAACGCTTGGTAGACTATCTTAAAAAGAAATCAGAGGTCACCAACGATATTTATCTTCAAAGTACGCATCAAGAAATTGCAATGGATTTGCATACCTCTAGGGTTGTAGTCTCCCGGTTACTCAAAAAATTGGAAAAATTGGGCAAACTGGAATTGCAACGAAATCATATCAAAATTATTGATCTTTAGGTTCTGCAACTTGGGTTACCCATTATACCATAAATGCTGATTACCTTTGCGGCAATGCTTAAGCGTTACTTTCCCATACTGGATTGGTTGCCCAACTATAAGAAGAGCTACTGGCAAGGGGATATTTCGGCGGGATTCACCGTCGGGATTATGCTTATTCCCCAAGGAATGGCTTACGCACTGATTGCAGGCTTACCCCCAGTGTACGGTCTTTATGCTGCACTTGTCCCAAACTTAATATATGCTCTAACCGGTTCTAGCAGAAAGCTGGCCATTGGTCCCGTTGCTCTGGATTCGTTAATTGTTGCTTCCGGATTAGCTGCACTAAAGTTGACCAACCTTGAAGACTATATCGCTGCAGCTTTGTTTTTGGCATTTTTTGTCGGCCTTTTGCAGTTGACCATGGGATTCTTGAAAATGGGATTCTTAGCCAATTTCTTATCCCGTCCCGTGGTCAGTGGTTTTACATCGGCTGCTGCTTTGGTGATTGCGATAAGCCAGTTGAAATACATACTTGGCATATCTGTGGAATCGCTGGATACCACATCCACACTTTTAGAGATTTTTGAAAAAATTGGGCAAACCAACACCCTTGATCTGTTGATAGGCTTGGGCGGCATTGTACTCATTTTGCTCATTAAGCGATTGCACCGCAAATTACCGGCAGCAATGGCGGTCGTTATATTATCCATTCTTGCGGTATATTATTTGCCCATCCAAGGGGGAAATTTAGCCTTGGTCGGGGAAATACCCAGCGGGCTGCCCAGTTTTGAGATGCACATTGCCAATACTGATGATTGGTCGCGGTTGTTTCCTTTAGCCTTGACCCTTACATTTATTTCTTTTGCGGAGGCTATGACCATGGCAAAGGCGGTAGAGGAAAAAAGTAATCAGTATTATACAGATGCTAATCAAGAGCTACGAGCTTTGGGAATTTCAAATATCGTAGGTTCGTTTTTTCAGTCTTATCCCGCCAATGCAGGATTGTCAAGAACTGCGGTCAACGTAAACGAAGGAGCTAAAACAGGTATGGCTTCTGTAATAAGTGCCTTGGTTGTGGCGTTGACTTTGTTATTTCTGACACCCTTTTTCAGCTATTTACCCAAAGCGATACTTGGAGCGATTATTTTGGTCGCCGTTTATAACCTGATTGACATCAAATATCCCGTTGAACTATTCAAACAGCGAAAGGATGAGTTCTTTCTTTTGGTTTTTACCTTTTTAACGACACTATTGATAGGGATTTCCGAAGGGATAATCATCGGGGTATTGCTTTCCCTTTTCCTATTGATCAATCGTATTTCGAATCCCCACATTGCTATTTTGGGAAGGATTCAAGGCACAGATTATTTTAAGAACATTGTTCGGTTTCAAAATGAGGTTGAGACCAAACCTGAAACTTTGATTTTACGCTTTGATGCCCAACTCTTTTTCGGGAATAAAGACTATTTCAAAAAAGAATTGTCCAAACAAATCAAAGCGAAAGGGGAAGCGCTGAAATATGTTGTTTTAAATGCTGAGTCCATTAATTATATCGATAGTAGTGCCGCAAAGACTTTGGAACGCATCATTGAGGAATTGCATGTAAAAGGTATCGAGTTTCTGATAGCAGGAGCTATTGGGCCTACACGTGACATATTTTATTCCAGCGGCCTTATTGACATCATTGGCAAGGAAAACTTTTTTGTGCAGACCCATGAGGCGGTCGATTATTGTGAGGATTCCAAAACCAAAAATAAAATCCAAGAAAAAATATCATTACAATCAAAAACTTGACTATGTAACTTTGGTAACGAAAAAAATCTTCTGACCATAGTATCTTTGAAACAAATTATTTGAGATGAAAATTGAACAGATTTATACCGGATGTTTGGCGCAAGGCGCGTATTATATTGAAAGTGAGGGAGAAGCAGCGATTATTGATCCCCTACGAGAAATTGAACCTTATTTGAAGCGCACTCAGGAAGATGGTGCCCAAGTGAAATATATATTTGAGACCCATTTTCATGCCGACTTTGTAAGTGGGCATATTACCCTTTCCAAGGAAACAGGCGCTCCAATTGTATATGGACCTGAGGCGAATCCCAGCTTTGATGCCATTATAGCAAAGGATGGGCAAGAATTTCGTTTGGGAAAACTGACCATTGTAGCGCTTCATACACCTGGTCACACCATGGAGAGTACTACCTATTTGTTGCGGGATGAAAACGGGAAAGACCATGCCATTTTTAGTGGTGATACACTTTTCTTGGGAGATGTAGGGCGCCCTGATTTGGCCCAAAAGGCCGCTAATATGACACAAGAGGAATTGGCCGGGACCCTATACGATAGCCTTCGTACCAAGATTATGCCCTTGGGCGATGATGTTATTGTTTATCCAGCCCATGGCGCTGGTTCTGCCTGCGGCAAGAATATGATGAAGGAAACAGTAGATACCCTGGGAAATCAGAAGAAGATGAATTACGCCCTTAGGGCTGATATGACCCGTGATGAGTTCATTACTGAAGTGACTGACGGTCTATTGCCTCCTCCACAGTATTTTCCGCTCAATGTTAAAATGAACAAAGAGGGCTATGATGATATTGACGAGGTTATAGAAAGAGGAACCGTTGCCCTTTCTCCTGATGCCTTTGAAACGGCGGCCAATGAAACCGGAGCTGTTGTACTTGATGTGCGCCATCAAGACGATTTCGCGAAAGCGCACGTGCCACGTTCCATTTTTATTGGATTGAACGGAAGCTTTGCTCCCTGGGTCGGAGCCTTGATCGCCGATGTAAAGCAACCGATATTGCTTATAGCTCCTCAAGGGAAGGAAGAAGAAGCTATCACAAGACTTTCCAGAGTTGGCTTTGACGGAACGATAGGATACCTAAATGGTGGAATTGAGGCTTGGAGAGCTTCAGGAAAAGAAACGGATAAGGTAGAAAGCATGCAAGCTGATGCGTTCAAGATTAAGGTTGCTGAAGAGGTTCCTGTCTTTGATGTGCGCAAAGAAACCGAATTCAGTGCAGAGCATATCGAAAATGCCCATTTGACTCCACTGGATTATCTTAATGATCATTTGGCTGAATTCCCAGAAAAAGAGACTTTTTATGTGCATTGTGCAGGAGGGTACCGAAGCATGATTGCAGCCTCCATTCTTAAAAGTAGGGGAATCCATAACTTGGTGGACATTACTGGTGGATTCGCGGCTATTAAGAAAGCGGGCATTCCGGTTACCGACTTTGTATGCCCCACTACGGGTGAAACCAAATAAAGTAGGGCAATGCAAACTTCAATAGCCATTCAAAACTTAAAATGCGGGGGCTGTGCTGCAACGATAACGGACGAACTTTTGAAGATTGAAAAAGTTACCAATGTTGAGGTCATTCAGGAAAAGGATACGGTATTGTTTCGTCACGATAATCAAGAGCAAAGGAACTTGGTGGAAAAGAAACTGAAGGACCTCGGATATCCGCCAATGGAAGATGAAAATGGTCTTATGTTAAAGGCGAAATCCTTTGTGAGTTGTGCCAGAGGCAGAATCTCAAAAATATGAAAGGGACGTTTTTATATTCAATACTGCTCTTTTTGGGACTTTCCTGCAAACCAGACCGTGAACCTAAGGTCGTAGTTGTAAATAAGGCGGTGTTTAGATCTGAGATAATGGGTAAGGACGTTCAGTTGGTGGATGTCCGAACCACAAAGGAATATGAGCTTGGCCATATTGAAGATGCCATCAATTTCGATGTTAAGGACAGTCTCGCTTTTTTGAAACAGATTTCAACCCTTGATAAGGAAGAACCGGTTTATCTGTATTGTAAAAAAGGAGGGAGAAGTAATCGAGCGGTCCAAATCCTTAAAGAAAAGGGATTTCATACCATATTCGATTATTCAGGAGGATATGATGACTGGATTTCAAATTAACCCTTACTCTTTTTAGAAAACCCGTACAACAACTGCTTAAAAAACCCTTTGGGCATGGTTTCATCTCCGGGATAACCTAATTTAATGGCTCCGCTATCTTCTGGGATATAATTGGTTTTGAATAGATAATCCCATAGGCTTAAGCTGATTCCGAAGTTGACTCCAAAACTTCCCTTGGGCAGAGTATAGGAATGATGGTACAAATGCATGACCGGGTTGTTGAAGACATATTTCAAAGGCCCCCATGTGATTTTTATGTTGGCATGGTTAACATGCCCAATCGCTATGGCCGCAAAATGTACAATGTAGGCCTGTTCGGGCTCAAAACCGCCTAATAACATCACCCCGATGGTCTTCAAAGGCTTGTAAAAAATGTTTTCCATCCAGTGATACCGAAGATGGGCTGCAAAGCCCATTTCCTTTACGCTATGGTGCACCTGGTGAAATCTCCAAAGTACGGGGAACTTATGTAACGCAATATGAGTAAGCCATTGAACAAAATCCAATAAGACGAAGAATACCAAGAGTTGAGTCCAGACTGGCCAAGCGGACATGTCTAGTATGGCCAAGCTTTTTGCGGTAATCCCTAAATCCCCAAAAACAACCTCTAATACTTTGTAAACGCCACTGATTATAATGGCGAAAATGAAAAAATTAAAGAACATGTAGAAACCATCCAACCAAAAGTCCTTTCTAAAAATTGATTGATTTTTTCGCCATGGGAAAAGAATTTCCGCAATCCAGACCAACAAAGAAATCAAGACCAGTCCCCAGAAGTAATTGTTATACCAAGGCACCTCAAAGATTATGGATTTAAACGTCCATCGTAGGGTGCCATTAAACCCATTGACAAAAGGGTCAAGATAATTTTGCATCATCAAACTCATTTAAGCGTGTACCATTCAATGTTTTCCAAATTTTGTCTCCTTCCTTTGGCGATGGGGCCATAATTCTTGGCCAAGTATGTGGTTATAATTTCCTCGTTTGGTCCCAAATCCCAAAGATTTTGGGTTTCCTGCATCCAACGAATTGTTGCTTCCCATCCTTCTTGGCTCATCCGATTTTGCGTGACCAATCTTGCGGAGTGGCAATTTGTACAATTCTGAATCACTTGTTCCATTCCCTCGTCCGCAACAAAACCAGTTTCAACATGAATCCCATTTTCGATTTTGTCGTAATAACCCTCAGAAATGTCAATCAACTCTTCAGCGGGTTCCTTTTGAAAGCTTAGTTTTTCCGGATTGTTCTGAAAATAAATCAACCCTCCAGCCAGCAAGATGCTTAATGTGAAAAAAGTTGCGAGTATGCGAACCAGTCTTCTTATTGGTTTTTGAAAATCTTCAGACATTCCTAAACGACTTTTATGGCGATTCGATGACAGGCGTTGTTCAAATACCCCTTGGGATTCCATCCGGGAAGTACCATGGGTTGGCTTTTGCCTTTAGAATCAGTCGCCCGACCCCATACTTCGTAGTATCCTTTTTTGGGAAAAGCTACTTCAGCCTCAAATTGCTGCCACGCCAAACGGTTGACAGGGGGATTAAGTTTACAAGGGGTCCAAGTGCTTCCAAAGTCGATTGAATATTCCATTTTGGTCACTTCCAATTCCCCTGCCCAAGCATGACCGTTTATGCTGAGTTTTTTCCCCAACGGGACTATAGCTCCGGTTTTAGGAAAAGTAATTAAAGATTTAACTGGCATGGATTCGATGATACACATGTTTTGGTCATCGACCTTTGTGCCCGGGGCAATGGTTTCACAGGGAACTCTATAGGAACTACCGCCCATTTTTGGGCCATCATGGACCTTGTCTCTAATGCTTAGGCGATTCACCCATTTGCCAGAGGTTGAGGCGGGCCAACCACCACATACCAAACGCAAGGGATAGCCATGCACCAAAGGAATATCGTTACCGTTCATTTGAAACGCCAATAAAGTTTCATTTTGTAACGCCTTTTTGATGGGTACGCCACGTGAGATGGGTTCTTTGTTCGGGTCTCCACTCAAGTGGGTGTCAGCCGAATGATAGCCTATATAAACTGCCGAATCTTCTATTCCAACGTCGTTTAGCACATCTCTTAAACGTACACCTGTCCATTTAGCACATGAGACCGCACCAACGGTCCATTGGTTGCCTTTGGCAGGTGGGTCGAACTCACTTCTTCCGTTGCCACCACATTCCAAGGTCAGTTGATAGGTGTACTGCTTAAATCTTGATTTTAGTTGTTGTAAAGTGTAGGTCTTTTTTGTTTTGGCAGATTCACCGTCAATGGTCAAGGTCCAGTTTTCGATATGAACGTTTTGCGGAACCTTTCCATTATTTCGAACGAACATGTATTTGTTGGGAGTGATTGAATCGTTCAATAAGTGGGCCTTGGCTTCCATGTTCCATGGGCGGTCATTCAAAACGGTCATTTCAGGATCCTTATCGAACAATGAAAAGGGGTCGGGATCTTGTAGTGCCAATGGAACATAGCCATCAGCCATTTTCCTTGAAAAAACAGCCGGCACCCCGATTAGCCCGGCTATTCCGGCCCAAGATAAGTTTTTGGAAAAGTCCCTACGCTTCATTTTGTCTGAGTCAAACTAAAACTAAGATAATAAAAGTGGTGTTTCTGTAACTCTTGTTACCAAACTTGACATAGCCATGTGCCTATATTTGAAAATGGAATCTAAAATTGAGGATTTCCCCTGATGGATTTCCGCTTTTGAACCTTAAAAAATAATTATGAAGAAGAATATGGGTCTTTTAGACCGAATCGTTCGTTTTGCAATAGCAGCGACAATTGCCGTTCTGTATTTTATGGGAATAGTACAAGGTACTCTCGCTTACGTGCTTATGGCATTGGCCGTAATTTTTGTACTGACTTCCTTTGTAAGCTTTTGCCCGATATATGCTTTTTTCGGGCTAAAAACCTGTAAAACGAGATACTAAGCTAATCTGAGAAAAGTCATTTTTTCAGGATTCGGAAAGAGATAGATTACTCGACAATTATTGAATATGAATACTTTGCAAAGCATAGTCTTGGTTTCTTGGGATAACGGGATTTTAATGATCGGTGTTTTCGCTTTGGTTGTGGTTTTACTCATTGTGGCAGTATTTATGTTGATGAACAGCGGTAAAAATTCTTAGGATTTCTTTCCTTAACCCTAGTTTTCTGGTTGCAAATAGCAACTGGCCAACTTTCTTTTATTTTTTAAAAATGAAACTATGGAAGCGATATTAAATCCTTGGCCTTGGTATGTATCAGGTCCATTAATAGCCTTGGTACTTTTTTTATTGACCATGATGGGGAAAAAATTTGGGATGTCCTCCAACCTTCGAACCGTTTGTGCAGTATTTGGAGCGGGGAAGCATACGGAATTTTTCAGGTTCGATTGGAAAGCCCAACGATGGAATCTTATTGTAGTACTCGGTGTTATTATTGGTGGTTTTTTAGCTAACTTGTTTCTCTCACCAGATTCCTCAGTGGTCATTGCACAAGAAAGTGTAGACAAGCTGAACATGTTGGGATTCGAGGATGCAGGGGAAGCATATCTTCCTGAGAAACTTTTCGAAAATCAGGTATTTACAAATATATATTCACTTTTGTTACTGATTGTAGGGGGCTTTTTTGTTGGATTTGGAGCGCGGTATGCGGGAGGATGCACCTCTGGTCATGCTATTTCGGGGTTGAGTAACTTACAACTACCCTCTT
>NZ_JANQIH010000012.1 GCF_028282265.1 Allomuricauda sp. | reverse complement strand
GTTATGGAAGGTGGTGGAGAGGATACCTATTTGGGTTCCCATATCGCAAAAGCCCGTGTTAAAGGTTTTCAAGGAGAAGACTTGTCCCAACCCAATACCATTGCGGCCTGTGCCAAACATTTTGCAGGTTATGGTTTTGCTGAAGCGGGCAGGGATTATAATACGGCCGATATAGGCACAAGTACATTGTTCAATGCTGTGTTGCCCCCTTTTCAAGCCGCCATCGAAGCCGATGTAAAAACCATAATGAACGGATTCAATTTGCTTAATGGTATACCTGTAACGGGCAACTCTTTTCTGCAAAGGGATTTGCTGAAGGGAAAATGGGGATTCAATGGTTTTGTGATATCGGACTGGGCTTCCATTGCTGAAATGGTTCCTCATGGATTTGCCAGTGATTTGAGTCATGCTGCTGCACTGGGGGCGCAAGCTGGTTCTGACATGGATATGGAATCCTCTGCTTACATTGGACATCTTGTACAAAACGTAAAAGATGGAAAAGTTGATGAAGCCCTGATTGATGATGCTGTTCGTAGAATTCTTCGAGTGAAATTTGAACTCGGCCTTTTTGATGATCCCTATCGATACTGTGATTCGCAAAGAGAGCAAGAACGGCTTTACCACAATGATCATAGGGCAGGAGTTCTTGATATGGCCCAAAAATCCATTGTTCTATTAAAAAATGAAGGCAACCTTCTTCCTTTAGCCAAGGACCAAAAGAAAATAGCTGTAATAGGAGAATTGGCAGATGACAAAAACAGTCCCTTGGGGAGTTGGCGTTTAGCTTCAGATGACAATACGGCGGTTTCATTTTTGGAAGGATTCAAAGCTTACACCGACGAGTTCAATTACGCACCAGGACCCAAAGTTTTCAACGGAGATGCCAGTTTCCTCCAAGAGGTTCAAGTGAACACTACGGATACTTCAGGGATGCAGGAAGCAGTTGATTTGGCGCGGGAATCTGAAATCGTTCTAATAGTTCTCGGGGAACACGGATTTCAAAGCGGGGAAGCTCGTAGCAAAACACGTCTTGGCCTTCCAGGTCTGCAACTGGAATTATTGAAAAAAGTATATGAGGTCAATAAAAATGTGGTTCTCGTTTTGATGAACGGTCGACCCATGACCATCACTTGGGAAGCTGAAAACATCCCAACCATTTTGGAAACTTGGCAACTGGGAACAGAGGCTGGAAGTGCCATTGCCAAGGTATTATTTGGAGATTATAACCCCAGTGGAAAGTTACCTATGACGTTTCCGAGAAGCGTGGGCCAAATTCCAATTTACTATAATAGATTTAGCACGGGGCGTCCCGACCCCGAACCCAATGTGTTTTGGTCACATTACGGGGACGAAAAAAATGAACCTTTATTCCCATTCGGACACGGTCTCAGTTATACCCAGTTTGATTATTCCGATTTGGAAATCGACAGTTCTGATTCCAAAAACGTAAAAGTCAGTGTTACGGTTAAGAATGTCGGTGATTTAAGTGGAGAAGAAGTAGTGCAATTGTACATTAGGGACAAGGCCGCTAGCGTCGTTAGACCTGTAAAGGAATTGAAAGGCTTCAAAAAAATAAATCTTGGTCAAGGAGCGTCAGAAAAAGTGGAATTTACGCTTACCGAAGCAGAACTAGGTTTTTACAATCATCAATATGAATTCATAGTGGAGCCAGGAGAATTTGAGGTTATGGTCGGAACTAGTTCTGAAAAGGGATTAACCGGAAGTTTTCAAATCAACTGATTTCATGGTTTCCTATCGCAATCTCCTTTTTCTTTCCTGCTTTTTCCTAATATCATGGGGAAGTGCCCAAAATAAGCTGCCTTTTGAAGATGAAGTAAAGGACATTCAAAAACGAACTGATTCCATCTGGGATTCTTCCAAAGAGACCATTGTGTTCACCGGAAGCTCTAGCATACGGTTGTGGGAAGACTTACAGGAACGTTTCCCAGAGAACCAAATCCTCAACACGGGTTTTGGAGGCTCCCAATCCTCAGATCTGGCCAATTTTACGGATGAATTAATTCTTAATTATAACCCGGCAAAAGTCTTTATTTATGAAGGAGACAATGATATCTTTGACAAGAAAAGACCGAAACAAATCATTGAAACCTTCAATACCATTCTCAATAAGCTTGAAAAAGAACAGCCGGACATGGATGTTGTACTTATCTCGGCCAAACCAAGCATATCAAGGTGGCATTTAAGAGGAAAATATCGAAGGTTGAATCGAAAACTTCAAAAAATTGCTCAGGAACGTAGCGGGGTAGCCTTTGTTGATGTTTGGACTACGATGTTGAACAAACGAAAGTTAAAAAAGGATTTGTTCATAGAGGATGGACTGCATATGAATACTAAAGGTTATGATCTTTGGTACAATGAAATCAAGGATTTTATACCAGAAGTCAAATGAGGTATCTGATAAAAGCAACAGTGCTTCTTGGGTTGGTGTTTACTTTCGCCACTTGCGAAAAACCAAAGCCAAAGATTAAGTACCCCACCACCGACCTCACATCAGAAGCCATAATTCCCATACCCTTAAAAACCATCCCGACCCATAGTGGTTTTGGCCTCGGAAAAAATACAGGAATTTATACTTCAGGAACCAAAGACCTAGAACACGTTGGCAGCTTTTTATCCGAAAAAATTAAGAACAAAACTGGATTGAACGTTGGAGTGAATTCTGAAACAACAGAGAATCAAGATAACCTGATTTACATTTATCAATCGGACAGTACTGATTTAAACACCCCTGAGTCCTATCAGTTATACATTCGTGAGGATTCTGTCATTATCAACGCAAAAACGCCTCAAGCCGCATTTCGGGGAATTCAGACACTTCTTCAAATAATCCCTGAAAAGAGTAATGACACATTAACCGATTATCCGATGTGGGTTGTTCCCACAGGAAAAATATTTG
>NZ_JANQIH010000310.1 GCF_028282265.1 Allomuricauda sp. | reverse complement strand
AGAACCCTTTACCCGTTTATCTGCCGTTCAAAACATAGGAGAACAAATCGGGGAAAGAATGAATTTTGATTATCAGGTATACTGGTACGAATTTCTTATCGTAATCGTTTGGACCGCGCTTTTCATCTATTTATCTTATGTATTATTGAAAAAACGTGATTTGTAGTATCTTGTAGTATTTGATAGTAAATCAAATGCTACCAAGACTTTTTACAATAATAGGTTTCGTTTTTTTTCCTGTTTGGGCAATCTCTCAGACCTGTCCTTCGTTAGTCAGTCCTGTTGAAGGAGAAACTAACGTCGCCGTTGATGAAACAATATTTTGGCAACCCGTTGAAAACGTACCGTCCTATCAAATACGTCTTGGTACAGCTCCTGGGCTAGACGATTTAGGCTTTGCTTCAGTAGGTAATGCCACGTCTTTCACTCCACCTTTGGGTCTACCTGAAAATACTGAAGTTTTTGTAACCATTATACTGGATTTTTTGTTTGGAGGCAATGAAGATGTAGTTTGTTCAAGTAAATCTTTTTTTACCGAAAGTGTTACAACAACACCTGATTGTACCCAGCTCAGAGCTCCCCAAAATGGCTCCACTGAAGTGAGCGTATTCACCAACTTGACCTGGAATTATGCACCGCGAGCCACAGGGTACAGCGTAACTCTGGGTACCACCAGCGGTTCGGGGGATATTGTTAATGATTTAGATGTAGGCAACACCCTCTCCTTCCTACCGCCAGGGCAATTGCCTCCAAATACTACTATTTATGTTCAAATAACCCCCTACAACACAATTGGGGATGCAACAAACTGCCAAGAATTCACTTTTGAAACTAGGGATGTTGCTCCTCTACCCGGTTGTACAACGCTTATAAGTCCCAGTAATGGGTCTACCAATGTTCCTTTGACCCCTTTATTGGAATGGATAAGCGTACCAGGCGCTACGGGTTATGAGGTATCGATAGGAACAACTCCAGGAAGTGTCGATATATTGGATGCAGCTAGGTTTTTCACCAACTCCACTTTCGTTATTGATTTTGAATCAAATAGAACCTTTTTTATAACGATCGTACCCTTTAATGAATCTGGTTTGGCCGTTGGGTGCAACCAAGAATCCTTTTCAACTTCTCTGGGTTGCGGACCTTTTTTCGACCCGAATTCTGGAGAAATAGTGAACTTTTTTCCTGAAATCGACTTTCCCTCTGTGTTTTCTTTTTGTGAAAACGCAGCTTCACTCTTAGTGGAAGGCCCCAATGGAGTAGATGGCTATAGGTGGTTTAGTTTGGATCAGTTCGGAAATGAAACCCTACTTTCCGAAGATAACACAGTAAATTTAACATCAAATGGGTTATATCGATTAGAAGCCTTTAATCTAGCATCGCCGGATGGAACTACCACGGAGTGTCCAGTTTTTTTTGATTTTGAAGTTGTCCCTTCTGAATTGGCTAATATCGATAATTTGCGCATACAAGAATCTCCGGCAGGATTACAGGTTACGGTGGAAGTATCTGGAATTGGGGATTACGAATATGCCGTTGATAACCCAGAAGGACCTTACCAAGACAGTAATGTATTTTCGGGTCTTTCACCGGGAAACCACATATTTTACGTACGCGATAAAAATGGTTGTGGCATTGTACAAAGGGATTTAGATCAAGGTCTTACCTTGGAAGGCTTCCCCAAGTTTTTTACTCCGAACGGGGACACTATCAACGATTTTTGGCAGTTCGTTCAACCTTTGGGCGGAAACCCAATTGTTTTACAGAGCATTCAAATCTTTGATCGTTTTGGCACATTTTTGAAGCAAATTGACCAAAATTCAGCAGGATGGGATGGCACTTTCAATGGCAATCCACTTCCTTCAGGCGACTACTGGTTCAAAGCTGTAGATGATGAAAATCGCATGGTCCAAGGGCATTTCGCTCTAAAGCGATAATTGGTCCTCAATCCTTCTTTTTTACTGATGCTGTTTTGTAATTTTAATCCATGAAGTTTAAGGTAGTTTCAGAATTTGAGCCAACGGGAGATCAACCGCAGGCCATTCACCAACTGGCAGAAGGAATAAAAACCAGCGAACCTCACCAAACTTTGTTGGGTGTTACGGGTTCTGGCAAAACCTTTACGATTGCCAATGTAATTGAAAGTGTACAACGTCCTACGCTAGTCTTGGCCCACAATAAGACTTTGGCCGCACAATTGTATTCGGAGTTCAAACAGTTTTTCCCAGACAATGCCATTGAATATTTTGTATCCTACTACGATTACTATCAGCCCGAAGCATACATTCCAACCAGTGGTCTCTATATCGAAAAAGACCTTTCCATCAATGAGGATATTGAAAAATTGCGATTGAGCACAACATCATCCCTGCTTTCGGGTAGACGTGATGTTTTGGTGGTTGCTTCGGTATCATGCCTTTATGGTATTGGCAATCCAATAGAGTTTCAGAAAAATGTAATCTCCATTCACAAAGATCAGGTGATTTCCAGAACCAAGTTTTTAAAACAACTCGTACAAAGTCTTTATTCAAGAACAACGGCGGATTTTAGAAACGGAAACTTCAGGGTCAAGGGAGACGTAGTGGATGTCTTTCCAGGATATGCCGACCATGCATTTAGAATCCATTTTTTTGGGGATGAAATAGAGGAAATAGAAGCTTTGGACCCCTTCAATAATAGTGTAATCGAGGTTTACGAAAATCTAAACATCTATCCTGCCAATATGTTTGTAACCTCACCTGACATATTACAGAATGCTATCATCCAAATTCAAGATGACTTGGTTAAGCAAATCGACTATTTCAAAGAAATTGCCAGACCCTTGGAAGCAAAACGTCTAGAGGAGCGGACCAATTTTGATTTGGAAATGATTCGAGAATTAGGGTATTGCTCCGGAATCGAAAATTACTCTAGGTATCTCGATGGGCGTGACCCAGGCACCCGCCCTTTCTGTCTCTTGGATTATTTCCCAGAAGACTATTTAATGGTAATCGACGAGAGCCATGTGACCATTCCGCAAGTTCACGCGATGTACGGGGGAGACCGTTCCCGAAAAGAGAATCTTGTGGAATACGGCTTTCGACTTCCCGCTGCCCTTGATAACAGGCCACTGAAGTTTGAGGAATTCGAAGCACTTCAAAACCAAGTGATCTATGTAAGTGCAACTCCTGCGGATTACGAACTTCAGTTAAGTCAAGGTGTTTATGTGGAACAGGTCATCCGGCCCACTGGATTATTGGACCCAGTAATAGATGTAAGGCCCAGTAAAAATCAAATTGACGACTTGGTTGAGGAGATCCAACAGCGGGTTGAAGTTGATGAACGCACCTTGGTCACTACCCTCACAAAGCGAATGGCCGAGGAATTGACCAAATACTTGACCCGAATCGATGTTCGGTGTCGTTATATCCATAGTGATGTGGATACTTTGGAGAGAGTAGAGATTATGCAAGATTTAAGGAAAGGACTCTTTGATGTGCTCATTGGGGTGAACCTTCTTCGTGAAGGATTGGACCTTCCAGAAGTTTCTCTGGTGGCTATTCTCGATGCAGATAAGGAAGGTTTTTTAAGAAGTAACCGATCGTTGACCCAGACCGTCGGAAGAGCGGCAAGAAACCTTAATGGAAAGGCGATAATGTATGCAGATTCCATAACAGAAAGCATGCAGAAAACAATTGACGAGACCAATTATCGAAGGGAAAAGCAGATGGCCTATAACAAAGAGAACAACATCGTTCCAAAGGCTTTGAACAAAAACCTTGACAATGCTTTGGCCAAAAACTCAGTTTCTACCTATCATTTTCAAAAAGAGGAATTACGGGCCGCCGAACCCGATTTGGAATATCTAACACCGGATCAAAAAGAGAAAATAATCCGGGAAAAAAGAAAGGCCATGGAAAAAGCGGCCAAAGAGCTGAACTTCATGGAAGCGGCAAAACTGCGCGATGAAATAAAAATGCTTCAAGAACAGGATTAAAAAGAAAGCGCGCCTCCAACAAAATATGAAGGAAGCGCGCAATCAAACTAACCAACTAAACCAATCATCATGAAACACCTAAGTTGGTGTTTTTTTGTCCCCAATTATCCTATTGAAATCATTCTTTTGGGCCTGGGGAGCGCCTCTTCTTTTTTAGGTAAGGTCAATTTCAAGATGCCACTCTCGTATTTAGCATCAATCTTAGCACCATCTACGGTCTCGGGAAGGGTGAATGCCCTTTTGAAAGCCGTATAGGAAAACTCTTTGCGTGTATAGTTTTCATTAGTTTCGGTACTCGCTTTATTGGCCTCGCTTGAAATGGTCAATACATCGTTGTCCACTTCAATTTTAAAATCTTCTTTTTTTCCTCCAGGAATCGCTAGTTCCAACTCAAAACCGTTTTCTTCTTCCTTAATGTTCACCGCAGGTAGGTTAGTGTTCCACTTATCAACCCCACCAAACCAATCGGGTCCGAAGAAATCGTTAACGAATGATGGAAACAAGAGATTATTTCTTTTAACTATGCTCATTTTGATTCTTTTTTGTTAGACTTCAAATTCATCCAACAAAAGGCAAAACCCGTACCATCTCATTGTATATGTCATTTTGACACTAAAGGATGGTATTAAAATGACAAAATGTCTTAGTTGTAATGTGCCTTGAAGATTTTTATAAGCACATCTGGCGGAATCACTTTGTTCGGATACTTATGCATTACTTGAAGCACTTGGGCAACAGCAGAAGGGGGCAAACCCATTTTTAGCCCAATATTGTGAAGCGTATGTATTTCCTTTTCATGCTGCTCTTGGTCTACATTCATCAGTAAAACCAGACGGTGAAACTGTACAATGCGTTCAGCCTGTGATTTTAGAACAGGTTTTGTGGCTTTCTTTTTAAGTAGGGAATCGAAAGAGTCCTTATCAATGCCCAAGTTTTCGGCCACCCCTACCAGAAACTCATATTCAGATACTTTAAGGGAGTAATCGATGCGTGCAAAGGCAATCATTTGGGATAGTATGTCCAACTTCTCCTGCTTGGTATCCATAGCTTTAGCCAAAATTCTATATAGATAACTACCAAACCCTTCGATTTAGTGTACAAAAAATCCCAAGGTCTCCCCTGGGATTCTTCAGCTAATTCAAACAATACCGGTTTAAGCGGTAAAACGGACAGGAACGGTATATACTTTTCCTTCTTCTATTTGATTCATCTCTACCTTGCGGTAGTTTAATCTTCCTTTTAGATAACCTTCCAAATACTGACTTTCCGTGTAAACAGAAAGAACCACAATTTCACCTTCCTTGTTTATCGTAAATCGGACATCCGCGGTCAACTCTTGATTATCAAGTTTGATGAAATTGTCTTTCAGCATTTGCTGAATTTGAACCGCCAGTTTTTCGGCAGGTTTTTCATTCCCTAAGGCGTTAGAGCTTACAAGCACCAACATGGTAAATACTGTAAAAATTGTTTTTTTCACGATACAGATTCGTTTTTTTGATTTTTAATGGATTTTAAGGCTTCGAAGCAGCACTAGAAACCATTCTATCCTGCATTCGAAGAGTCGTTGGAAGAACGTTTCTTTTAAAAGACAATGCAAAGTTAAGCTCAAATTTTCCTACAAAGCTGAACCTTTATTCTGATTTAACCCACTTTTAAATTTGATAACCCTTAGCTAATATCCTATACAAATCCCGGTTGGAAAAACACTGCTAAAAAGCAGGGCCAAAATTTCTTAAAACTTAAAAAGAAATGGAAAAAAATGTAAAGAAGGTCGAATAAATCAAAACAGTAGTGGCAAAACAATGTACAAAACAAAAAAGGGCAATGTTAACCCAACATTACCCTTTTTGACTCGGCTTTCTAAACCCCACTTTGTTTAGGAGTTATCCTAACATTCACCGTGTACTCTTTTCCTATCTCAGCATTTGGTGCAGATACTTTTTTTTGATCCAAAGACCGAATAAGAAATCTTTTGACATCCATGTGGTTGGACTGTATATATAATACATTGATTTCGTGTTCCTCGGTCAAAGTGAACCACACTTTCGCTGTTAAATCAGTATTCTTCGTATAAATAGAGTTATACGATAAAAGTTCATGAATTTCCTTGGAAAGGTTATCCACTTTAGGTGGATTTGCAATTGCTGCGGCCGACACCAAGGTCGCGGCCAAAATAGAGGCGATACTTAGTCTTCTCATGATGTTTATTTTTGATTAATGATTTGATGATATGCTAAAGAGACAAAATATCACACACTTTGTTACCGAACTGTAAAGGTTTAACAAGACTTTGTGCGCTTTTGGCAATTTTTATCAGAATCTTTTCTAAAAAAACCAATGGACACCAATAAAAAAAGACCCAAAAAGGGTCTTTTATCATTACTTATGTTTTAGGACTATTTAAGCCAATACTTCCTTCACTTTGTCAGCAGCTTCTTGGAACTGAACCGCAGAATGAACTGCCAAACCTGAATTGTCTATAATTTCTTTGGCCAATTCTGCATTGGTTCCCTGCAATCTCACGATAATAGGAACCTTAATGGCATCGCCCATATTCTTATAGGCATCTACAACACCTTGGGCCACCCGGTCGCACCTCACAATTCCTCCAAAAATATTAATAAGAATAGCTTTTACATTTGGGTCCTTGAGAATAATACGGAAAGCTTCTTCAACCCTCTTTGCATCAGCGGTACCACCCACATCCAAAAAGTTTGCAGGTTCTCCTCCGGCCATTTTAATCAAATCCATGGTAGCCATGGCCAAACCGGCTCCGTTTACCATACAACCCACATTGCCATCAAGGTCAACATAATTCAACCCTACCTCTCTGGCTTCAACTTCAATTGGATTTTCCTCTCGCAGGTCGCGCATTTCAGCGTAGCTTTTTCTTCGATAAAGAGAATTATCATCAATGGTCACCTTGGCATCAACCGCCATGATTTTATCATCAGAGGTTTTTAGCACTGGGTTGATCTCAAACAAACTAGCATCGCTCTCCACATAGGCTTTGTACAAAGCGGAAACAAATTTCACCATTTCCTTGAAAGCCGTTCCTGACAATCCAAGATTAAAAGCTATTCTTCTTGCCTGAAAAGGTAAAAGCCCTACCGAAGGATTGATTTCTTCCGTAAAAATCAAATGAGGGGTCTTTTCCGCCACTTCTTCAATGTCCATTCCTCCCTCCGTGGAATACATGATCATGTTTCGACCAGAGGCGCGATTAAGAAGTACCGACATGTAGAACTCGTTGGTTTCACTATCGCCTGGGTAGTAAACATCTTCGGCTACCAATACCTGATGCACTTTTTTCCCTTCAGCCGAAGTTTGGGGTGTAATAAGGTTCATACCAATGATACTACCTGCCAATTCTTCTACTTCCTTCAAGTTCTTGGCAAGTTTCACACCTCCACCTTTTCCTCTTCCCCCAGCATGTACCTGCGCTTTTATGACGTGCCATCCTGTACCGGTTTCCTGTGTCAATTGCTTCGCCGCATCTACGGCTTGCTTTGCATTCCGGGCAACTATTCCACGTTGGATGCGTACACCAAAACTCGCCAAAATTTCCTTTCCTTGATATTCGTGAAGATTCATTGTGTGAAGTATCTTTTAGTTGGCGACAAAAATAGAAAACGAACCTTAATTACCCTAACTATCTTCTATTTTAAAATCCTTGAAATCCAGAGGGTCAAAGTTTTTAAAATGTCCGTTTAGCTCTATCATGGCCTTCGTACGATTTACTTCTTCAAGAACCGTTGTGGTGGTTTGCAGATGCTCCTTAATGAACATTAATCGGTCCGTTTCTTTGGCAATCTGAAGCAAATCATACTCTTGGGCGAATGAAAGTCCCATTTTATGTGCCAAAGAATAACTATTGAATTGCTTAGGAGAAATTTTGGTAAAGGGCACATCCATAAGATCATAGAGTCTCTCGAGACCAAATAGCACTTCATTTCTTAATTCGTCGCTAGCATCGTTTTCCATATCCAAAAATTCAACCTCACCGCCCGCATAGAGCTTTCCCTCCATCTGATTTTCAAAAGATAAAACCCGAAATACCTGACGTGCAATACAAACTACGTCCATTTCCCCTCCTTCGTACGTGGTAACAACTTCCACCAACTGCACCTCGGTTCCATAAGCTATGGTGTTATTGATGAATACCGGAATACCAAAGGTCACGGCTTCCATCCTACAGTCATTTATCAACTGCTTATAGCGTTCCTCAAAAATGTGCAACGGAACAGTTTCACCAGGAAAAAAAACGGATTGCAAAGGAAAAAGGGGTAACTTCATGCTGCGAGTTTACGCTAAAAATACAACCCCTAATGCATAGGAACAAAAGCTTTTTGGGGAATCATTGTTATTTTTAAAACAAATTGTTATATTTTTTTTAATTGTGGCGCCGAATCTTGCAGGGTTCATCTTGAACGGCTAGTTTTGTTGAAAGTCTGATTATCTATGAAAGCTAAAGCCTTATTGGAAATTGCCAAAGAATTTGGTGCACCGTTATATGTATATGATGCAGAAAAAATAGCCTCTCAATTTAAACGACTAAGTGGTGCGTTTGAAGGTGTGGGAAATCTCCGTTTGAATTACGCTGCGAAAGCACTTTCCAATGTATCTGTGCTAAGGTTCATGAACCATTTAGGAGCAGGTTTGGATACGGTGTCCATCCAAGAAGTGAAATTGGGATTGATGGCCGGATTCCAGCCCGAGTCGATAATTTTCACTCCAAACGGGGTTTCTCTTGAAGAAATTGAAGAGGCCTCAGCCCTAGGCGTACAGATTAACATAGATAATCTTTCCATTTTGGAACAGTTTGGAAGCAAGTATCCGAATGTTCCGGTCTGTATTCGCATTAATCCCCATGTAATGGCAGGAGGAAACTCCAATATTTCGGTGGGACATATTGATTCTAAATTTGGTATTAGCATCCATCAGATTCCACATCTTTTACGGATTGTGGAATTGACCCAAATGAAAATCAATGGAATTCACATGCATACAGGTAGCGATATTTTGGATATTGATGTGTTCCTTTACGCATCTGAAATCTTATTTGAGACCGCAAAAAATTTCAAGGAATTGGAGTTCATCGATTTCGGAAGTGGTTTTAAAGTACCCTACAAATCAGGCGATATTGAAACCAATATTGAAGAATTAGGCAAAAAACTGACCACACGCTTCAACCAATTTTGTGAAGAATACGGAAAGGAATTGACTTTAGCTTTCGAACCTGGTAAGTTCTTGGTAAGTCAAGCGGGATATTTTTTGGCGAAAGTCAATGTTGTAAAGCAAACTACCTCAACCGTTTTTGCCAGTGTTGATTCAGGATTCAACCATCTCATTCGACCCATGCTGTATGGGGCGTCACATGAAATTATCAATATTTCGAATCCAGATGGAAAGGAGCGTTACTATTCTGTGGTGGGATACATCTGCGAAACGGACACCTTTGGGAGCAACCGTAGAATAAATGAAATCTCTGAGGGTGATATTTTATGTTTTAAAAATGCAGGAGCCTACTGTTTTACTATGGCCAGTAATTACAATTCCAGGTACAGACCGGCCGAGGTGCTCTGGCATGATGGGAAGGCCCATTTGATACGAAAGCGGGAGACTTTTGACGACATCCTTCATAATCAGGTCGACGTCCAAGGATTGTTTGAAACCCCCACTGCCAAGGTTATTGCAAAATAGGTATGGATGTATTGGCCATATTCCTATCAATAACTCTCACTTTTTTGGCCGTACTTCATTTTTATTGGGCAATATTTGGAATCAAGAATCCAGAAACCGTAGTTCCGACGACTGACTCCAATCGAGGAGTAAAAACACCTGGGAAACTTGCTGCGGCTTTCGTAGGTTTGGTCCTGTTGGGCTTTGCCCTTGTCATTTTAAACAAGGTTATTCTCTATTGGAATTTTCCTTGGCTCAACTACGTTTCTGTCGGTATCGGAGTGATTTTTGTTTTAAGGGCCCTTGGTGATTTTAAGTATGTCGGCTTTTTTAAGACTTCAAAGAACAGTAAGTTTTCTGCACTGGATACTCGTTACTATTCGCCTTTATGTTTGCTAATGGGTGTTCTGATTTTGATTCTAGAGTTATTCACCTGAACACTATTTTGGCACATTTTTCGTTAGTTTTGTAATAGTCCTGCGGACTAAAACCCAAAATATGAGAAAGATGCGTGCAGTTTTTACTTACCTACCTGTTTTCAGCTTGCTGTTTTTTTTATTTGGCTCTGCCAACATTCAGGCACAAAATGTGCAATGGATATCGTGGGAAGAAGCGGTTGAGCTTGCCCAAACTGATGCCAATCCGAAAAAAATCTTCGTTGACGTCTACACCGATTGGTGTGGATGGTGCAAAAAAATGGACAAGGATACCTTTCAGAATGCAGAGGTTGCCGCTTACATGAAAGCAAATTTCTATATGGTGAAAATGGATGCTGAAGGAAAGGAGTCCATTGACTATCAAGGCAAGACCTTTAAATTCATACCTTCGGGAAGAAGAGGCTACCATGAGTTGGCCGCCGCTCTTCTTCAAGGAAAAATGAGCTACCCTACCGTTGTCTTTTTGGATGAGGATCTAAACATGCTCTCCCCGGTACCTGGTTATCAAAAAGCAAAGCCCTTTTTACAGATTGCCCGTTATTTTGGTGACAATATCTATAAAGACCAGGATTGGCAGACGTATTCGGGAGCTGGCAAGTAGTTATTCATTCAAATCAATTCGCAAGGAATAAGTATCTTCCCTTTCAACTTCCCTAACCCTTTTTGTAAAAAAAATCAGGTCTTCGAAAGTTAATGGGGCATCATCTCTATGAATTGTAAAGAAAAAATCTTTGTCAGGTCCTATTTCGTCAGGATTTAGAGATAACGATTTTGATGACAACTCCTGTTCAACTTCAGGTGGAAATTCAAAATCATAATAGGGAATCTCTAATTCATCGGTTGTCGGCCTATTTCTAAAAAGCCAAAAATATTGGTTAAAGGTATTATCCACATTAAGAATAGTACCTGCTAATGTGAATTCTGAATAATTATATTGTCCCTGGGTGTTAAGAAATCGATTGTTCCGTGATATATCAAGGTCTGGAATCACAAAGTTCTTGTTCAGCCCTTTTTGAGTAGTAGAAAAGCTCTTCCCAGTAGTTTGTGAGTTTAGAGTTAAAACTCTGTTAAAAACATCAAGTTCTTCCAGAACCGGCACTTGTAGAGAATTATCTACCAAATCGGCAACATCATCGTTGTATCGGATTAGTGTTTTGAATTCTCTATTTTGATAAGCTTCCTCTCCATTGAAGCCATGAAATATCAGATTAAAAAAATCCCACCCATCTGGTATGTTCAAGGTAGTGAACGCTATGGGTTTTTTGAAATCTTGTTGCTCATAGTTTAGTATGCTCAAATCTTTAATCATTAGATAATCGTACTCGGAGATATCCGTGACTTCAATAGGAAAAGAATACATAACTTCTCCTTCATCACTTGGAACATTATTGTAAACAAGATCATACTCACCGCTGAATCCTGTAGAGCTTATAAGAAAGGCATTGTGCGAGTCTACCACGGGCAGATAATTTGAAACGACTGATACTTCAATTTCATTACGATTTTCCCCAAAGTTAGGTCCTTCAAAAAGCTCTGAGCGCTCATCATCTGAGGGAATAATCGTTCCTGAATCCAAATCGGATAAAGAAATAACAAACTGGAAACTCTGAGGAGCTTTTCCAATGGAATATCGGGTCATAGTAATCTCTTGCTCCTCAAACTCGTCATCTGCATAGAACGATATAGTTCCGGGAACCTCCACTCTTTTGTAGTCAATTAGTTTGCCATCCAGGTCATTTACTGCATAATATATCTGAGCAAATTCATCAATCACTTCATTTCGGGGGTCAGGGATTCGGAGCAAAAGCCGTTTTAATTCAAAGGCTTCCTCTAAAGAATTTTCGTTTCCATTAGCATCTGAAGCAACTATTTCTATGTTTTTGACACCTGAAGGATAATCAAAAGGATTT
>NZ_JANQIH010000266.1 GCF_028282265.1 Allomuricauda sp. | reverse complement strand
AAATCTCTCTTGCGAACCAAAAATGATTTGATCACACTTTCCAAGGAGGGATTGTACGAAATATTGAAGGGTGTCTTCTCATTCAATCGAGCCAAACGTGCTTTTAAAGTATCTGTGGGCAAGTCTATTTGTGAGATTTCCTCGTGGGGCTGATTTTGTACTTCGTCATACATTTCAGCAAACCATTCTGCACTTTTATGGAGTTCACGCAACCAAAGACTGTCATATTTGGAAGCTTCATCTAAATCCTTTAATTGAAACTCGTTGTTCTTTTTAGAAACATCCAAAACCATTTCTCCATCAATTTTAGACGACGAGTCAACGGTCTCAGAAAGGTTTGAAAGGTTCGTAGAATCTACTTGAACCGCCGGAATTGTTAATTCTTTGGTTTCAGAAGTCGCCAAAGCAAGGGAGTCACTTTGTTGCGCCATTACAAATGGCCCTGTCAAGCACAATGCTATCCTCAACGCTGTTTTTACGCTTTGGTTCATTTTTGGAGGTGGTTTGGTGTGAAACAAACGAAAATGGTGTTTTTTTCTGAAAAAGTAAAATTTTCAGACCAAAACAAAAGTTAAAGCCTAAGCTTCTTATGAATTAACAACGTGGGAGTTAGTCCAATATTGCGGCAATGCCAGGCAAGGTTCTACCTTCTAAACTTTCAAGCATGGCGCCCCCTCCTGTGGATACATAGCTTACCTTTTCTTGAAACCCAAATTGTTTCACAGCTGCAACGGAGTCTCCCCCGCCTACCAAGGAAAAAGCACCGTTCTGTGTGGCCTCATCAATGAAATTGCCTATCGCTATGGTTCCTTTGGCAAAATTTTCCATTTCAAAAACACCGACCGGTCCATTCCATAAAATGGTTTTTGATACCGCCAGGACTTCCTTGAAGTTTTCCAACGTTTGAGGCCCGACATCAAGACCCTGCCATCCTTCCGGGATTTCATCAACACCAACAAATTGGGTGTCAGCATCATTACTGAATTTATTGGCGGCCAATACGTCAACGGGTAGGTGGACTTTTACTCCTTTGGTTTCGGCCTGTTTTAAAATTTCCAACGCCAAATCCATTTTATCATCCTCACAAATGGAGTCTCCAATCTGCCCGCCCTGCGCTTTAATAAAGGTATAGGTCATTCCTCCACCCACAATCAAGTGGTCGACCTTGTCCAAAATATTCTCAATTATGGTGATTTTTGAAGAAACCTTGGCGCCTCCCAAAATAGCAGTCACAGGCTTTTCTCCCGTCTGCATTACTTTTTCAATCGCCTTTATTTCCTTGGCCAACAAATACCCAAAGCATTTCTTTCCGGGGAAAAACTTTGCCACAATAGTTGTAGAGGCATGCGCCCTATGTGCCGTGCCGAAGGCGTCGTTCACGTAGATGTCCCCCAATTTGGAAAGCTGCTCAGAGAATGTTTCATCTCCCGCTTCTTCTTCAGAATAAAACCGAAGGTTTTCCAACAACAAGACTTCGCCATTTTCCAATTCCGATGCCGCCTTTTCCACTGCTTCTCCCACACAGTCTTCCACAAACTTTACCTGTACCCCAACAATTTCTGAGACCTTCTCACTGATATGGGAGAGTGACATATCAGGATTCACCTTGCCTTTGGGACGACCTAGATGACTCATAAGGATGGCACTTCCTCCATCTTCCAAGACCTTTAGGATGGTAGGGGTTGCTGCCTCTATCCGACTGGTATCGGTAACGTTAAAGTCCTTATCCAAAGGAACATTAAAGTCTACTCGTATCAGGGCCTTTTTGTCTTGAAAATTGAAATCGTCTATGGTTTTCATTTGCTTGGGTTTATGAGCTATCAAAAGTAAAGATTTCCTTCTTTTCCTTTGAGCCACAATTGTTATATTTTTAGGCCTTCAATGGTTCTTAACCCATAATTGTAAATTTCGCCATTAATGCTTTTTAAGGAGGTACTTGGACTCGAGCATATCAAAAACCATTTGACCGCTACTTCAGATAATGGTAGAGTGGCACATGCCCAGCTTTTTATAGGGCCAGAGGGTTGTGGAACACTGCCCATGGCCTTGGCGTATGCCCAATATTTGCTGTGCAAAAATACCAAGGGTGAAAACGATGGGGGAAATGCCGCATGTAACTTGAAGTGTAGTTCGCTGTCACATCCCGATCTTCATTTTGCTTTCCCGGTAGCCAATTCCGATAAGATAAAGTCACATGCAGTAAGTGATCTTTTTTTGGAGGAGTGGCGGAAATTTGTACAAGAACAGCCTTATGGGAATCTGTTCGACTGGTACCGGGCCATTGGAATTGAAAAAAAGCAAGGACAAATCGGCGTGGATGAAGCACACGACATCGTAAAAAAACTTTCCCTTAAATCTTATGAAGGTGGCCGAAAGGTTCTCATTATTTGGATGGCCGAAAAAATGAACGTTGCCGCCTCCAACAAGTTATTGAAACTCATTGAAGAACCACCCGCCGATACGGTATTGATTCTGATTGCGGAGAACGAGGAGCAAATCATAAGCACGATTCGCTCGCGCTGTCAAATTCTTCATTTTCCTCCGTTGGCAGAAGGTGTTGTTTTTGAAGCACTGAAAAAGCAGGGTGCTTCTGAGTCGGATGCGGCCTCAATCGCCCAAGAAGCAAACGGCAACTTCAACAAAGCCTTGGATTTGTTTCATAAAGATTCTGAAGATTTGGTTTTCGAGAGATGGTTTGTCCAGTGGGTTCGGAGTGCCTTTAAGGCCAAAGGCAACAAAGGAGCCATACAGGAATTGATTTTATGGAGCGATGAAGTCTCAAAAACAGGAAGAGAGGTGCAAAAACAGTTCATCCATTATTGCATTGGAGCAATGAGACAAGCTATGCTCCTTAACTATAAGGCAGATTCTTTAGTTTACCTTAAGTTGCACCTTGAGGGCTTTGACCTGAAAAAATTTGCGCCTTTTGTCCACGAAAACAATATTGTGGATATCGTTAAGGAATTGGAAACTGCGCTTTTTCACGTGGAGCGCAATGGCAATTCAAAACTGATTTTTACCGATTTATCCATTAAATTAACCCGGCTGCTTCATACTAAAGCTGCCTAAACCAAAAAGTATGGAACACTTTTACCAGAATGCTACGCAGATTGTTTTATTGGCTTTTTTGGCCATAACTTTTTTGCAAAGCGGTGTTGATAAGATTATTGATTGGAAAGGAAATCTTGGGTGGTTAAAGGGTCATTTTGCGCAGACCTTTCTTAAAAGTATAGTTCCTTTGCTTTTGGCGGTTGTCCTGATTTTGGAATGCGCTGCTGGGGTCCTAAGTCTCATTGGTATTTTTGAATTCTTCAGTTCCGGAAGTAGCTCCATGGCCTTTTGCGCTGCTCTTTTGTCTTGTATTACACTTTTGTTTTTGCTTTTTGGTCAACGGGTGGCCAAGGATTACGATGGGGCCAGAACCATCGTTATCTATTTTGTTCCTGCAGTATTTCTTTTGTTCTTGACGCAATAAAAAAGCCCATCAACTTATGATGGGCCCTATAAACTAAACTATACAGTAGTCTTAGTTCTTATACTTGTCGTTCAAGATTTTTAAAATCTCCTCGGTCAAATCTTGGGTGTCTACCCCATAAAGAACACTTCCTCCTTCTCCACCTCCAAGGATATAGGTAAAGCCATTTGTTTTTCCATAAGCTTCAATTTGATCTTTCACTTTATTTACCAATGTGTCCATTTCAGCCTGACTGCTTTGCTGGAGAGCTTGTTCCTCTTGCTGCAATTGTTGCGCAACAAACTGTCCTCGTTGCTGAAGTAAATTATATTGCTCTTGGGCATTTTTTTGCGACATGCTCTGTGCCTTGCTCTGGAATTCTTGAAGCTCTAACTGAAACGCTTGCGAAATACTATCCCTTTTTTTTGATAGCGTTTCTACCTTTGCATTGAACTTTGTTTCAACGTCTACCTTCTCCTGGTACCCATCTAAAAGTTTTACGTTATCAACAAAGCCTATTTTATTTTGTTGGCAGGAAATTGCCAAAACTGCCAATGCAATTCCGATAATTTTTTTCATTTCTGTGATTTAAAGATGCGCAAAAATAGAAAAGCTTTTTAAAAGCTTCTGTTAAGTTTTTAAAAGCCTGCAGCTCTATTTCCAGAAACCATAGGTCAAAGTTATGGTAATGTGCACGAGCTATTAGATTTTCTTATTTTCCTGGTCTCCAAACAGCGCTTCTACAGGAGTTTTAAAGTTTTTACATCCCTTTGGATATACAGAGCACGGAAGGCTCTTTTTACGGCCTTTAAAATGCTAAACCTCTTTTTTAAGGATATAAATCAATGAGGAATACTCTTTTGTATACAATGCTTTAAGATTTGACCATAAGCCTTTTATCATTCCCGCAACAAAATGCATTTTATTGCCCTTATATTTTTCTGATAGTATGGAAACATAAAATGCATCAAAAATCATAGGTCTAATTTGATCCACAACTAACCCGTGTTTCGCAAAAATCTTTGAAATGGATTTTCTTGAAAAATGGGAAAGGTGTCGCGGAACATCAAAAGCGGCCCAGTACGATTTATAATGTTTCGCATCCCACGATTTAAAATTCGGAACCGCTATGATCAATACTCCATCAGGTTTCAAAAGAGCACTCAGCTTTTTAGCATGAGTGTCTAGGTCAGGTAAATGTTCCAGAACATGCCAAAGTGTAATTACCTGATATTTTTCGTTGTCCAAGCTCTCTAATCCTTCCTTTAAGTTTATCCCTTTGCCCGTTGCTTTTTCTCTTGCCTTTGAGTTGGGTTCCACGCCTTCAACACGGAAACCACAACTTTTCGCTACCACTAGAAAATCACCGGTTCCAGCACCGATATCAACCAGATTTTCCTTGTTAACTATTTGATTTTCAATTAGTTGAATCTTATTTTTAAGATTTTTTCGCTTTACCGATTGATATAGACTGTCAAAAACTGTCCTTTTGGAATCGGTATGGGAAATGTAGTCCTTACTATCGTAGTATTTCTCCAAATTTTCAGGAACAGGCTGGGTTACCAACATATCTAACTCTTCATTATGGCATAATTGGAACTCCTCTCCAGAAATCGAGTAGTCCTTAGTTTTTAAATACAACTTCATTATAATTGTTTGTATTCAAATATTCATTTCTCATACTGTTGAGAAATTCGATTATCTCTTTTTTCGATTCATAATCACCGTGCAAGCAATCCTCCCCGTCTTCGTTATAGACCTCGATCCCCACATAATAATTCCCCTTTCTAGATTCGTGGGCTTCCTCCAACATGGGGTCAATATCTGCTCTGCTCAATAGACCGTCAATTAAAACCGGAACAAGATTAAGTGTTTTGTCCGGAATTTCGGTCTCATAAAACGAAAAATAATATTGATTGTCATTTATACAAAACGGAACATTAATATCCACATAAGTATCTTTTAAACCGAACTTGGTGTCCACATAGTAAAAAAATTCATCGGCTTCCTTTGGATCCTCAAATATGAACAGCTGCTTTTTCGGCAAAAATCTTTGAAATCTTTTTCCCTTGGTGACCTTATAGCTCTCTATGTTCGGAGCAACTCTTAAGGGGATACACGATTGAATAAGGAATAAAATTATCAAAAAGGAAAGTGATTTTTTCATGGTTGAGCAGTTTGCATTACTGCAACAAAAACCAAGCCACTTCATAGGCTTAAAAAACACGACTCTTGTTCCACGTGGAACAATGAGCTTTTATCTTCCTAGAAAAACCAAAAGCACACTAATATCGGAAGGTGAAACGCCACTGATTCGAGATGCCTGCGAGATGGTAACGGGACGTATTGATTCTAGCTTTTCCCTTGCCTCAAAGGAGAGGGATTTTAATCTGGAGTAATCAAACCCATCCGGAATCCTTACATTTTCCAATCGATGCAATTTGTCCGCGTTATTCTTTTCTTTTTCAATATACCCCGCATATTTTACCTGAATCTCCGCTTGCTCCAACACCTCGGAATCAAGTTGATTCTTCTCAACAAAAGATGAAACCGATTCAAGTTCGAGCATATGGTTCATGGTTACCCTGGGGCGGGAAAAAACCTTGAACAATTTATCAGACTGTTTTACTAAGGCCGAATCAACAGAGTCAAGAATTGGATTTATTTCATCCGGAGAAAAGCTGGTTTTTTTGAAAAAGTGAATAAACTCTGAAGATTTATTCTGTTTTTCTTCCATCCGTTTTAACCTCTCGTCGCTTGCCAATCCCAAATCATAACTTATTGGGGTCAGTCGAATATCCGCATTATCCTGTCTTAACAAAGTGCGATATTCTGCCCTCGATGTGAACATTCGATAGGGTTCCTCCGTGCCTTTTGTAATCAAGTCATCTATTAAAACCCCAATGTAAGCCTCATCCCGTTTTAAAATAAAAGGCTCCTTTTCGTTGATTTTCAAATGCGCATTGATCCC
>NZ_JANQIH010000247.1 GCF_028282265.1 Allomuricauda sp. | reverse complement strand
ATGCCAAATTGGGTTGAACACTAAATTTATCGGAAATCTTCCAATTGGCATCTATCTCCAGACCTAAGCGAAAGCTGCTCCCGCTATTTTGACGAATGGGAAAGCCTACCTCATCCAAAGCTCCGGTAAGTACCAACTGATTTCTAAAATCTAAATAGTAGATGTTGGTATTCAACTGAAAATCGGATGTAATATGGCGCCACCCCAATTCAAAATCATTAAGGCTTTCCGCCTCAGGGTTCCCATTTTCAAAATCTACGCGAGCGGGCTCCCTATTGGCACGGGCATAGGAGAGATATAAATTATTGTTGGTATTAATACGGTACGTCACCCCAGCTTTGGGATTAAAAAAAGTGTAGGTTTCATCCACATCCAAAACCGCACCCGGTTCAAAAAGTGAACCGTTTGCTTCATAGTTGATGTTTCGCACCTGTAAATCCCCAAATAGCGAAAGTTGATCATTTAACTTAAAGGTCCCCTTCGCATAGACATTAAAGTCCTTTTTGTCACTTTCGTTTTCAAAAAAACGATTGGGAATATTGGTAACTATCGCAAATTCAGAACCTATAACCTCACCAAATTGCTCTCCATCGTAGCGATTCCATCCTCCTCCAAAAACCGCATCCACCTGTGATGATTTATAAATCAAACTGAAAACAGTACCATAAAAATCACTGTTCAAGTGTTGACGGGTGATCAAATCAGAATTGGTTACCGTCTCACCTTCAGACTCAAATTCATCCAATCGATAGAAGCTCAAGGAAGCGTCATCATTGTATTGCTCAAAAAAGCCACGTCCGTAGGTATAATGAAAGGAAACATTCCCACTCCAATTTTCATCAAATTGTTGGGTCAGGTGTAATTGGTAATGGTCCTGTTTGTAATTATCGGTTTGTCGGTCGTAGAATCTTTGGGCACCGTCCCTATCCACATATAGTCCATCCGCATTGAATCGTCTGTTGGTCTCTAAACCTACTTCATCCAAACCGGCAAATGAAAGTCCAGTGATTTCTTCACCCCCAAAAACCAACAGTTTAATCTGAGTGTTTTCATCCTTGTACACCCCATCCAAAAAATACGAACTCAAATCAGAAAAAGCACGGTCTACGTACCCGTCAGACTTGATTCTTGAGAGCCTCCCTGAAAAAGCGAAGTGATCGTTCAACAGCCCTGTTCCGAACTTTACGGTATGCTTTCTGGTATTGAAGCTTCCGAAGCTGTTCGAAATCTGGCCATAGGCTTCTTCGGATAAGTTATCCGTCAGAATATTGATGCTTGCACCAAAAGCTCCAGCTCCATTGGTGGATGTGCCCACACCTCTTTGGATTTGGATGTTCTCCACCGAGGAAACAAAATCCTGAAGGTTGACAAAAAATGTGGTCTGGCTGTCCGCATCATTGTAAGGAATTCCGTTGATGGTCACATTGATTCGGGAGTTGTCGGCGCCCCTAATCCGAAAATCCGTGTATCCCACACCGGTCCCATCAAAAGTGGTAGACACTACCGAGGGAAGGTAATTCAGCAAAACAGGGATGTCCTGTCCCAAATTTACCTTGGCAATTTGTGTTTTTTCCAAGTTGGAAAACGTAACGGGAGATTCCTTGGTCACACGAGATGCGGATACGACCACTTCGTTTAGGTCCACCCGTTTTCCTTCAAGGGAATCTGTTGGTGATTGTTGTGCACTAATACTCAGTGCGAGCCCAGAAAGGGCCATAGTTGTGAATAAAGTTTTAATGCGGCATTTTTTGTTTTTTTTTACCTGTCGCATTGAACCACTTACCAAAGTAGCGGCTCTTTCATGAAAAATAGAATAAAGTGGTTTCATTCGTAATATGTTTACGAATAAAAGGGGTCATTATTCTTGTTAGTAAATGATTTTTGTTTCTAAAGAAACTTAGAATTTCCAAGATGCGCCTTGCGCATTCCCTTGGCAGCATTACCCGCCCAGGTTCATTGGGTATAATCTCAGCCTTTTTTCAAAAGCACCCCTTTGAGATGGGGGCAAAAGTAAGGTGCGGCCTCCATTTTTCATAATAAAAATTACGTTAATTAACAGCTTCGGCAAACCCAGCATGCGCTATCTCAACGTAAATAGATAAGAACCCATGCGCCCCAAGTCAAGAAAACAGTTTACCCTAAAAATCATTGCCGGTTATCTGGCCTTGGGTTTTCTTGCTTTACTTTCGGGGTATCTTATTTATTCTGAATTCGAAGACTACACGGCTTCCCAACTCAAGGTTCAGGACAATCAAAAAATACTTCAAACCAATGTGCTTCTCACCAAATTGTATGAAGCGGAAAATCTGTCGAAGCTGGCTTTACAAACCCGGAAGTCCCAGCAACTAAAAAACTATGCAGGTAAGGTCGATTCGATAGTAGCCCTTATTGATTCCCTTAAATTATTGACGGATAAACAACCCCAAATACAACGGTTGGATACCGTACAGCATCTGCTAAAGCTTAAAGTCCATAACAACGCAGAACTCCGTAAGCTGAAGCTTAAAACCGAACAAACTGCCCCGCTCGATTCCATTTTAAAGGCCATCAACAAAATGGAAATCGACATGGGCCGAATCACTCCCGAAACCTTTGTCCCCAATTTTGACAAGCTTTCTTTAGAGACCCAAAAATCCATTCGTGAGTATGTGGCCATCTTGAACAAAAACATTCCAGAAAGTACCGATGGGGCAACCAAAACGGCAAACCTGGATTCTATACTCCAACTTTCAAAATCTCTTTTAAACAAGGCCAAAAATGAAAGCCAACAACTTGAACGCTCCCTTGTCAGGAAGGAATTGGAAATCTACAAGACTGACCTTGAGCTTTCGCAAAAGCTGCGAAGTATAATCGCCACCTTTCAACAAGAAATCGTTACCAACGCTTATTTGGATGGCATTGAGAAGGAAAAAGTTGTAAAACGCAGCATTCGATTTGCCGGCTTGGCCATTGTTTTGGGTTTGCTCATTGCTGTTTTATTTACGCTATTGGTTTCCAACGATTTTTTAAAATCGCAACGCTATCGCGAACAATTGGAAGAAGAAAAAGCGTACTCAGAATTCTTGCTTAAAAGTAGGGAACAACTAATATCCACTGTAAGTCACGATTTACGTTCTCCCTTGGGAACCATAAAGGGTTACTCTGAACTGTTGGAACAAAAAGTCAAAGAAAAGAAATCCAACAAGTACATAAAACAAATTCAGTCTGCATTGGGTTATATTGAAAATTTAGTGAAGGATCTCTTGGATTTCTCCCGTCTTGAGGGTGGTAAACTGCATGTAGAAAAAAAACCATTTTTTCTCCACGAAGTCCTTAGCATGGTAACTTCCCACTATGAGGATATAAAGAATAAGAAATCAATTGAGCTTAATGTACGCATAGGTAAAGGTTTGAACTCTCCCATTATGGGTGACCCTCTTCGTCTAAGCCAAATACTGAACAACCTCGTTGGGAATGCCCTAAAATTTACCGAAGAGGGTTTCGTTAGGATTGAAGCTTCCGTTAGGGACACCACCAAGGGACCCTACCTAAGTATCAAGGTCCGGGACAGCGGTATCGGAATCAAAAAGTCCAAACAGGCCATGATATTTAAAGAGTTCACTCAAGCCGGGGATTCCGCGAACCGAAAATACGAAGGCTATGGTCTTGGACTGACCATCTCGAAAAAACTCTGCGAATTGTTAGGTGGGTACCTAGAGCTTGAAAGTGAAGAAAACAAGGGTAGTACCTTCACCGTTTCACTTCCTTTGGAGTTTGCCAGCAAATCGGGAATTGTTACGAAAAAAGAGGAAAAAACTACACCTTTTACTCATTCGATATTAATCTTTGAGGATGATCCAGCCCTACTTCAGTTGTTGTTGGAATTATGCACTACGCAAAACATCAATGCTTTGGGCTATGCTAGGTTTGATGATTTGGCCAAGAATGATAATCTGGTCTACGATGTGGTATTGACAGACATACAGATGGAAGGTGCCAACGGTTTCGACGTTCTTAAAAGATTAAGAACCGGAAACTATGACCATTACCAAAACCAGCCCATTGTCGCCATGACCGGTCAAAGAGATTTGGAGCGTTCCACATTTCTTAATGCAGGATTTGATGAAGTCTTGCTCAAACCCTTTGCTGCTGAAACTTTGCTGAAAACCCTAAATAAAGTTGCTGATTTGAATCAGAAAAAGCAGAATGCCAAGAATGAGATTCTTCAAACCATTGCGGTCCGTCATACAACGTTCAGTTTAAAATCGATTTCTTCCTTTCTTGATAGTCAAGAGGCCTTACACGATGTTTTGGTCACTTTTCTGGACAATACAAAAAATGATCTACAGCAACTCGAAAATGCTATAAATCAGACAAGTAAAGCTGAAATACAATCCTTATCCCATCGGATGCTACCCATGTTTCGCCAATTGGACGTTTATGAGGCAATTCCTTTGTTGGAAAAAATGGAACACATAGGAAAATGCGAAAAGAGACATGAAATTCAGAAAGATTTTGACCATCTGAAAAGGATAGTCACAAAATTGGAAGACGAAATCTTAAATCTCATTACTACACGTCCAGTTGATACTGATTGATTTTGTTATATAGCGTTTTCCTAGTGATTTGAAGTAATTTAGCGGCTTTACTCTTATTAAAATTCACCTGTTTCAAAGCTTTCAGAATTCGTTCTTTTTCGTAAGCTTCCTTTGAAAAATTTGCTCCTTCAGATTTTTTTACACTACTCTTTATTTTCTGTGGCAAGGTCTCGAATTCCAGTGTTTCTCCCTCTGCAAATAAGACTGAGCGTCTGATTACGTTTTTTAACTCCCTAAGGTTTCCGGGCCATGGGTAATGGAGCAATGCCTGCCGAGCTTCTTCTGAAACGTGGTTTACACTTTTACCCAATTCACTGTTCGCTTTATCCAAAAATGAGTCAACAAAAATTAGTAGATCTTCAGAACGATCCCGCAAAGCTGGAATGGAAATTGAAAACTCATTGATCCTGTGAAACAAATCTTCCCTAAAAGCCCCTTCTTGTACCGCTTTTTCAAGATTTTCATTGGTTGCAGAAATAATCCTGACGTCTACATCGATCTCCTTTGTACTTCCTACCCGCTTTATTTTTCTTTCTTGAATGGCACGAAGCAGTTGCACTTGATTCTCGTAGGATAGATTTCCGATCTCGTCCAAAAAAAGAGTTCCCCCATTCGCTGCTTCAAAATGACCTATTTTATCTTCAATAGCACCCGTAAAACTCCCCTTTAAGTGTCCAAAAAACTCACTGGTGGCTATTTCCTTTGGAATTGCCCCACAATCCACCGCAACAAATTTTTGGTCTTTTCGAGCACTCTGACCATGTATCAACTTTGCAATTACCTCTTTTCCCGTTCCACTTTCGCCTATCAATAAAACTGACATACTGGTTGGTGCCACGAGTTCTACATACTGCTGTAACTTGATGGAGCTTTCACTTTCCCCTGGTACAAAACTGACTGTTCTAGGTAAATTTAGTTTTTCTTCCTCTTGAGTTTTATCCGATGGGAGCTTTTGTCTCACATCTCCTTCACTCTGCAATGCCTTCTTTATGATTCCAACGATTTCATCAGGAGCAAAGGGTTTTGAGATATAATCAAAAGCGCCTTTTTTCATGGCACTCACGGCGGTTCGCACCTCTGCGTACCCTGTCATCATGATTACCTGGGTTTTGGGAGATTCTGATTTGATTTGTAAAAGTAAATCAACACCATCCCCTTCTGGAAGTCTTACGTCTGACAAAATAACATCGAACTGGGTCTCTTTTAATTTCGCCTTGGCCTCATACATGGAAAAGCTCGTGGAAACGGCAAAATCATTTTTGGTCAAAAAACGTGAAAGCATTTGACAGAAAGCAGTGTCATCCTCAATGATTAAGATTTTGGGCATATCTCGTAACTAATATACGTTACCCAAAATCGAAAGGACGCTAAGAGGGTTGTAAAATTATCACAAAAAAGAGGTCCGCCCCCGCGAACCTCTCTCTAACCAAACTAACCTAACACGATTAATCAAACTTGTGCTACATTTCTATCCAATTGCCTTCTGCATCGGCATATACTGTTCCCGAAGTACCATCTTGAAGGGATAGTTCCAACTTGAACTGATTGGATGCATTTTTATAGGCCTTATCGATAGAAGCGGTTGGGTAGTCTTTTGTTACGGCAGCAACTACAGCCTCGGGAAGATCTGATACACTGATTTCCTCAAAATCCTGGGCAGAGACGATTACCGTAGTAGTCTCATCGGTCTGTACCTCTGCGACCCCATCTTGGGCGGTTGCCATAAATCCTATAAAAGATAATACTGAAGCTAAAATCAATTTTTTCATGATATGTTTTTATAAAGTTATACTGGTCATATCCAATGAAAATCTAGTGCCATTTCATTCTTAGGAAGAGTTTCTTGACTAATCATTTGAAAATGAGATGTTTATTTACAATGGCGTTGCGCTCAGACTGTGTAATTATGTGAACTCGAAAGTGAAATGTGTGTATTATTTACACAAAAAGACTGCCGAAGCAGCCTTTTGCGTGACCTTCCATAAAAAGGAAATGGCCATGATGGACAATACATGGTCAGTGTTTACATAGCATTATCCAAAATCTTTATTTTCTTTTATGTTGTTCATTCTTCCAATAGCATACCAAAAGGAAAATAGATAGGCCAAAGGCGAGTATGCTAATTCCCAATACAATTTGAAAAATCATCAGTTTCATATTACCATAAGTTTGACACCGTTTTTTGAAATAGGTCACAAAAAAGGTCGCAACTAGTGCGACCTTCAACCAAATCAACCAACCAAAAATGACCGGACCATAAGGACCGGTTTACTATATTTTCTGTTTTTCGGTTTGATTTTCAGCCCAGAAAAGTGCCCAAAGTGCCAAGGCATGAACTCCAACCAGAAAAATCTTAATTCCAATAATTATCATAACCGTTGTATTAGTCATTCAATTAATTGGACACAGATTTTTGTGGGGAGTCACCTAAAGGAATGATTTTTAACACTTTTTAGCATTTACCCTTGCAAAAAAGTGTTTCACCTTATAAGAAAAAGAGTAGCTGAAGAATTAAGCTTGGTGTGTTGGTTTTAAGAGATCATTGACCGTTTTCACGGGATTGAAAGTGACCAATGGCACCTCAACGAAAATGGTATTCCAATAGGCCATACCCCCATTCCAGAGACCAGGAAGCTCAAGTGCCTTTAGCTCCTTACCCTCTTGGGTCTTTCCTGTAATAAAACCTTGTTTGTGGTCCACATAATCCAGAAGATTGTATTTCTCACCTTTATAATTTCTGACCCCGCAGACCAAATCTACCGGGTTAAAGTGTGTTGAATTCTTTAGCAGTGCTTCTTGTTCCGGATTGGATAGATCTACTTGTGCCGATTCAACAATTTGAAGTGAAACGGTACCCTCTTGGGAAACAATCCAGAAGGGACCGCCTCCTGGTTCCCCTTCGTTTTTTACCATTCCGCAGATTCTAATAGGTCGGTTGAGTCGATTACCGATCATGTTTTGTTTTTCGGAATTGTCCATCGTATTAAAATCATTTTGAAAACGAACGTTCAGGTCTTTTTCCAAGAATTCCTTGATTTCTTCAAGTTTTTCCTCGGATACCTCTTCCTCCAATAATTTGGCATAGGAAAATGCCTTTGCCTGTACCTGCAATAAAACCCCCGCTAATACTTTTTTGCTATCGCAAACAGCTTCTAGATTTTCATCAATCATGACATTGTCGATGTTCTTGATGAAAATGACATCAGCATCCTGCTCGTTCAAATTTTCAATAAGTGCGCCATGGCCCCCTGGCCTAAAAAGAATGGAACCATCCCCCTTTCGAAAAGGTTGATTTTCCAAATCGACAGCAATTGTATCTGTTGAAGGTTTTTGATTGGAATACGTGACAGTAAACTCTGTTCCCGTTGTTCCTGAAACTTTTGGAGCAGCTTTCTCATGTTCGCTCTCGAACATATCTTCGTGCTGAACAGATATGGTAAAATGTAGATTTGCTTTGCCATCTGTACTCGAATAATGGGAAGCTTCTTTTAAATGCTCTTCGAAAGGCGTTGCCAAATCTGAATCGTATTGATGGAAGGGTAATAGTCCCTTGGGGTAAAACCCATAGTTCAATCCGGTTTCTGAGAGCATCTCCTTTACGAACAGATAGGCTTCCTCATCTAAACTTTCAGTCTTTCCTGAAATACGTTCTTGTATAAGTTGAAAGAAGGGAAGGTTTTCACGGTCATCTAAAAACTTTTGGACAGCATTATCCCCTGTTCTATTGAAATAGTCCTTCAATTTTTCCTTCGATGGATTGTATGAATCCAGAAAATTGAACATCGCCTTGAACATACGGGAGGCAGCACCAGAAGCAGGAACAAATTTTAAAAGGTCAAGGCTCTCTCGGGAGTCCTCAAAATAGCGCACAAGTTCTTCTTGTTCTTTTTCTGAAAACAATAAAATCCCGTCAGAAACGGTGGCCGCTTTTTTTAATTGTACAAAGGGAATTCCCGACTTAAACGTTTCAATTTGATTTAAAACCTTTTCCTTCGAAATACCTTTACTTTCAAGCTGTTTTAGGTCATCGGGACTGAATTCAATCATATTTTGAGGAGTTTATCAATGTATTTTACGGCTGTTGAAAACCGAGCTTTTTCTTCTCCCTTTAAAGTAACGAAATTCCTACCGTATTTTTCCAAGGTTTCCTTGAAATAAACGAACATTCTTTCCCTTTCGTTGGGCTTGTCCCTAAGGTCATCGGCGACCCATGGGGTATCGATATAGGTCAGTAAATAGAGGTCGTATTGATTTTTGACTGCATACTTCTCCAAAATTGGGTCAACATAACCTAAATAGTAGGCTTCGGAATATACTTTGGTCTCCAAAAGGTCGGTATCGCAGATCAATAATTCATTTGCCTTTTTTGATAGTTCATTTTCCAATTTCATTTGTCCATACGCAATGGGCAAAAGGTCTTCAGGCTCACAGGTTTTTTGTTCACGATTCCATTTATCTTGAAGATATTCTCGGGCATATTCTGGAACCCACTTGGTTTGGTAATATGCGGCCAGTTGTTTGGAAAGTGTCGTTTTCCCGGTAGATTCTGGCCCAAAAAGAACTATTTTAACAAGGTCTGAGGGCTCTTGCCCAAGTTTTTCTTCCATGCCTTGAATCCGTAAATAGCAATGATAGTCAATACTGCATAGAGCAGTGAACTAAAGATAAGTCCTTTGTACCAATAAAGTGGTACGGTAATGATATCCCCAATAATCCAGTACACCCAATTTTCGAGCTTCTTTTTGGCCATTAGCCACATACCCACGAAAAAAATGGCGGTTGTAAACGTATCCACGTAGGCTGTCCAGGTGTTAAATTTGTCGGCTAGGGTATAAACTATGGTAACAAAAACCAATGTGGCCAAAAAGATAATTACAGACCACTTTTTTTCATTCTGAGTAGTGGTCGTGATTGGGATAAAATGTGTTTCGTCAACTTTCCGTGTCCAAAGGTACCACCCCACAACACTCATAACAAAGTAATACACGTTGATGAGCATATCTCCCAAAAGTCCCCAAAATAAAAGGATGTAGGCTGCTATCCCAGTTGCAATAATTCCCGTGGGATATACCAATATGTTCTCACGTTTTGAATACCAAACACTTAATACGGCAAACACCACGCTAATAAACTCCAACACCACAATATGGGTAGGGACACCATCATATTGCGAAAAAATCCAATCAAAAATGTGGCTCATAATCGCTTCGGTCCGATTTCACCACCTTCATGGTCAAAACAACATGCTCTAAGTTCAGAAAAGCTTCTTTTACCTCTTTCTGTAAAACGCCCATTACTTGATCATACGCTCCATAGACCTGGGTACTCAATGGGTTCTCTAAAATGGTAAGGCCAGAATCTCTTAGTTTTTTAATAAACTCAATTATCGGAGGTTCAAAATTGTCTTGTAGTGGAGTAAGGGTAAGTTCTACCGAGATATTCATAGGTTGAGAGAATTTTTTAGGATGCAAAAGTACTGAAATCTATAGTACACCGCCTATTGCAATCTTTTGGCAAAAACACAAGTGAATCCCTCAAATTCCAAGAACTCAACTCCATATTTCGATTTTCTTCCCTTATACCGGATTTCAGCGGTGGTTTTTAAATCATCAAACAAAAAATCTGCAACGTCGATATGCTTTAAAAAACTCAACCCGTTTTGCTCATATATCTTATAAAGTGATTCCTTGGCTCCCCATACGATCGTCAATTTTCGTATAACGGCCTCGGTATTGGCCAAAGTCCGGTATTCATGTAAAGGAGTAAACTTATGGGCGATACGCAAAATCTTTTCTCTTTGCTTTTCAATATCAATACCGACCTCATCTCCTCGACTTACTATAATTCCCGTAAAATGATGCGAATGTGTTATGGAAATGTGGTTGCCATCTTTAAGATGGGGTTTCCCGTCATCATTGTAATAAAGGTCTTTGTCTACATACCCTTCAAGGGCCAACAAATGACGAATACTGAAAAAGGCCCTGCGATGGGCTTCAGATTTCATGCCATCTACCCTGTTTTGGCAGTGCTTCGACAAATCTATTCCTTTGGAAAGGAAAGTTTCCGACTCTGTAACCTTCCAAATATGCACAGAGGTTGAAGGTGAAACTGTTATGCTTTTGTAAATGGGCACGACTAAGACTATTGTAATTTGTACCTTTGCAGCCTAATTAGGTGAAGCTACAACGTAAATTAATAAAAGTATGAGCGTAAAAACAATTCCTTACGTGCCTTATAAGGTAAAGGATATTTCTTTAGCCGATTGGGGAAGAAAAGAAATTGAATTGGCCGAAGCAGAAATGCCCGGTCTAATGTCACTTCGGGAAGAATACAAAAATGAGCAGCCACTGAAAGGTGCCCGAATTGCAGGATGCCTACACATGACCATACAAACAGCGGTTTTAATTGAAACTCTTGTAGAGTTGGGTGCCGATGTAACTTGGAGTTCATGTAACATTTTTTCCACTCAAGACCATGCCGCCGCGGCCATCGCTGCTGCCGGAATTCCAGTATATGCGTGGAAAGGTATGACAGAGGAAGAATTTGATTGGTGTATTGAACAGACCCTGTTCTTTGGAGAGGAAAGAAAACCCTTAAACATGATTTTGGATGATGGAGGCGATTTGACCAATATGGTATTGGACCAATATCCTGAACTGGCAGCTGAAATCAAAGGCCTTTCTGAAGAGACAACAACTGGTGTACATCGCTTGTACGATAGAGTAAAGAATGGTACGCTTCCAATGCCCGCAATCAATGTGAATGATTCAGTCACCAAATCTAAGTTCGACAACAAGTATGGCTGCCGAGAAAGTGCGGTTGATGCCATTAGAAGAGCTACCGACACCATGTTGGCCGGAAAACGTGTCGTGGTTGCCGGTTACGGTGACGTAGGAAAAGGAACCGCAGCTTCTTTCAGAGGGGCAGGTGCTATTGTGACCGTGACGGAAATTGACCCTATTTGTGCACTTCAAGCCTGTATGGATGGATACGAAGTGAAAAAGTTGGAGACGGTTGTGGGCAATGCTGACGTAGTGATTACAGCCACCGGGAACAAGGACATCATTAGTGAAAAGCATTTTAGGGCTATGAAAGACAAAGCTATTGTCTGTAATATTGGACATTTCGACAATGAAATTGACATGGCTTGGTTGAATGGCACTTATGGTAACACCAAGGATGAGATAAAACCACAGGTTGATAAATATACTATTGACGGGAAAGACCTCATCGTTTTGGCCGAGGGTCGTTTGGTGAACTTGGGTTGTGCAACAGGCCACCCTAGTTTTGTAATGAGCAACTCATTTACGAATCAGACTTTGGCACAAATTGAACTTTGGAAAGACAGCGACAAGTACGAAAACAAAGTTTATATGTTGCCAAAACATTTGGATGAAAAAGTAGCCAAACTTCATTTGGCCAGACTAGGTGCGGAGTTGACCGAGCTTGAAAAAGAACAGGCCGATTACATCGGTGTCAAGGTTGAAGGACCTTTCAAGCCTGAGTATTACAGATACTAAAGAATATCGCTTTGTAATCATCCTTCGACAAGCTCAGGATGACATCTAAGTTTTACTCATAAGAAGAAAAGACCCTTGCAGAGATGTAAGGATCTTTTTTTACATATCCAACCAGCGTTTAAAGTTGGTGGTGCGTTCACGGGAAACGATAATTTGTTCCTCTTCCTTTGGTAGAAGTTTCAGGAGAAGGCGACTGTTGAAGTAACTATGGATTTCGACCACCGATTTCACCGAAACCATGAATTTTCGGTTGATTCGAAAAAAATGGATAGGGTTCAGAATATTTTCCAGTTGGTCTATAGTGTATTCGATTGGATAAGCCTGGGAATTATGGGTATACAGATATATCAATCCTTCATGGGATTTAAAATAAGCAATGTCCTCCACGTTGAATGATTTGAACATATTGCCCACTTTTACCATAAAGCGATGTTTATATTCCTTGTGAAAAAGTTGTTTCAAATGCTCAAGGTTTTCTCCGGTCACCTGACCATTTTGGGTGACATTCTTCCGAAATTTTTCAAGGGCTTTCTTCAAATCTGCTTTTACAATAGGTTTCAACAAATAGTCAACTCCGTTGTATTTAAAGCCCCGAATGGCAAATTCGTTATACGCGGTGGTAAAAATTACTGGTGGATGATCTTCCAAATCATCTAAAATATCGAAACCATAACCGTCATTAAGTTGAATATCCAAAAAGACCAAATCAGGATAGGAGTTATTTGAGAACCATTTCTTCCCCTCTTCAACCGAACTCAAAACGGAAACCACGGAAATTTCAGGAGCTAGTTCGGTAACCATTTGGGCCAACCGCTTCGAAGCAAATTCCTCGTCCTCAACTATAACCGCTTTCATAAATTAAGATATAGCCACTAGATTATTCTCGGTGAATTTCTTATCCAACAGAGGAAGAATCACTTCAAAAAAATCATTCTCTTCACGCACCAAAACAGGTTTATTGGTGTAATAAGAATATCTCTTTTTGATGTTTTCCAGACCCATCTTGGTTGTTTCAGGAAGTTCTCTTTTCTGTAGATTGTTTCGAACTGCCAATGCGTCTTTCCCGATAGATGAAATTGTAATTTCCAGTGGATGTTCTTTGGAGTACAGGTTATGCTTCAGCGCATTTTCAATCAGCATCTGCAAAGAGAGTGTTGGAATCCAATACGCTTCCGGATTGATTTGAATATCGCTACTAATACTTACTGCATTCTTATGGCGTACCTCCATCATAAAAATATAAGCGTCAAGAAAGCCCAGTTCTTTTTTCACGGTAACCAGATTGTCCTCTTTATTATCCAGAATGTACCGATAACTGGTTGCCAAACGGGTAACAAAATCCGAAGCCAAATCACGATCTTCATACATTAGGGAGGTCAAAGTATTCAAGCTATTGAACAAGAAATGTGGGCTGATTTGGCTTTTTAAAGAGGTATATTTGGAGGCCAACATCTCTCTCTTTAGACTTTCAAACTGCTCTTCCATTTCATCTTTCTGTTTCATGGAAAAATAAAACAGATTGAAAAACACCACAGTACATCCTATCAGGTTGGCCCTAAGGAAATCACTCATGAATTGCACCCTTGGGTCTTCGCATTCGATACCAATAGTTTCACGAAGCGGAAACAAGGCCACGTAGTATATGACAGCCGTAAAAGGAAGTAAAAAGGCCATGGTTTTGGCAAAAATGCCAAAACTGTTCATTAAGTTCAGTTTACTTCTTTCCCTTTGTTTTTTAATCAACCAGTCATTCAATTCCCAGGTCACGATAAAGAACAAAAAGGCCGTCACATAATAAAAAAGGCTTGTAGGATTAAAAAAATCATTAAGTCCCCTATCGTCATGGTCAACCGTGGTCTTGATCAACAAAAAAACCACATTGACCACCATCCAACGAAAAAGAAATTTTTTCAATCTCTTACTATGATACAGTCTTTTCAACATAGAATAAAGATAAACATCTGGTCATAAACCGACAGGCGCGCCCTCCTCAATTGTAGAAATACAGTCTGAACTGTCCACTTTATCCCTTGACTTGAATATGACCTTATTTCTGGGGTTCAAAATCCAAAACCCCAATTCAAGTCTTAAAATACCCATTCGCCTTTTTATGGTTTTTCCAAACATCACTTTGTTCCAAATTCGGCAAAAAAAGAAAACCCATCATGAAAAGAATCGTTTTTATCATTGCCCTATTATTTGCTTCGTTTGCCGAAGCACAAACAGGAATCATTAAAGGTGTTGTTGTTGACAAACAATCGGAAAGCCCACTGGAGGGAGCGACCATTGAGTTGCTCAATACTGAGATAGCTACCGGAGTAATTACTGACTTTGACGGTAGGTTCACTATCATTGATGTTCCAGTAGGTCGGCAAGCCATCAGGGTCAGTTATATTGGATATGAGAGCACTACCATTCCCAATATCGTAGTGACCACGGGAAAGGATGTAAGTCTTAACATTTCCCTTTTGGAGTCTTTCAATCAACTGGATGAGGTTGTCCTTACCACCGAGACAACCAAGGACCGACCCTTGAACAAGGCGGCAACAGTCTCTGCCCGACAGTTTGGTTTGGAGGAGGTGACCCGATTTTCAGGAGGAAGAAGTGATGTAGGGCGTTTAGCAGCCAACTTTGCTGGGGTATCGACCCCAGATGACAGCCGAAACGATATTGTCGTTCGGGGCAATTCCCCTGTCGGTCTGCTCTGGCGTGTAGAGGGCATCCCGATTCCGAATCCCAATCATTTTGCCGCTTTTGGGACAACTGGGGGGCCTGTTTCAGCCATTAACCCCAATATGCTGAAAAACTCAGATTTTATTACCTCTGCCTTTCCTGCCGAATACGGGAACGCTCTTGGAGGAGTTTTCGACCTTGGTTTCAGAAAGGGAAACGTAGATGACTATGAGTATACGGCACAAGCTGGAGCCTTTACGGGAATAGAAGCGACAGCTGAGGGTCCCATGGGAAAGAACAATGGATCTTTTCTTATTGCTGCCCGATACTCTTTGGTCGGTCTTATTGGTGCTGGGGCGGGAGGAGCTTCCACAGCGGTTCCCAATTATACGGATGTGTCCTTCAACCTCAACTTCGGAAAGGGGAAACTAGGCAACTTCTCCCTTTTTGGTATTCTGGCTACCTCCGATATTGAATTCCTAGGGGACGAGATTGATGAAAATGACCTTTTTGCTTCTGAGGACGAAGACCTTTTTGTAGAATCCCGTTTTGGAGTTTTGGGATTAAAGCATCAAGTAAGTTTTGGTGACAATTCTTATTTAAGAACCATCTTGGGAGGCTCGTTATCACAAAGTCAAATCAATTCTGACCGATACTTCAATCTGGATACTCCAGAAGAACGTGTCATTCCTTTTTTTGATACCGATGATTTGGAAAGCAGACTTACGGTTTCCACTCTTTTTAATAGTAAAATCAGTAACCGCGTTACTTTAAGAACAGGTGTTCTTCTTGAAAACTTTGGCTTGGAATCCGTACTTAGAGACCGCGAGGAACAACCTGACAATGATGGCGATGGTGACCCCGATTTGACGGTTTTTCGGGATATTGACGAATCCTTTGCCATTGTTCAACCCTATATTCAAGGGCGTTTTAGGCTTACCGAAAAATTGACACTCAACACAGGATTACACAGTGTGTACAGTTCACTTAACGAGCAATTTGTATTTGAGCCTCGCGCTGGTGTTAAATATAATCTGACCAATTCCCAAAGTTTAAGCTTTGGTTACGGCCTACATCATCAGCCTGCTCCCCTTCCGCTACTTTTCCTTAATGAAAATGTGAACGGACAAGAAGTGCAGACCAATCGAGATTTGGACTTTGTTCGAAGCATGCATTACGTGCTTGGCTATGATATAAAAATCGCGCCCAGTTGGCGAGGTAAGGTTGAAGTCTACTATCAGGATATAGATAATGCAGCGGTTGAATCGTTTCCGTCTAGCTATTCCTCTCTGACGGAGGGGGCCGACTTCGCGTTTGACAACGATAGGGTATCCCTGGTAAACGAGGGAACAGGTTTCAACAGAGGTATTGAGTTTACCCTGGAAAAGTTCTTTAGCAAAGGATACTATGGCCTTTTAACAGGCTCCTTTTTTGAAAGTAGGTACGAAGGAAGCGATGGCATCGAACGGAACACCCCATTTAACAATGGCTACGTTGTAAACTTTTTGACCGGAAGGGAGTTCAAGATTGGAGTATCAGGCAGGAATGTGTTTTTTGTAGATACCCGTTTGGCCACCTCAGGAGGTCAATATTTTACCCCCATAGATTTAGAGGCTTCCCAATTTGCTGGTTTTGAGGTACAACGCGAAGACCTCGCTTTTAGTGAGCGCTTTGATGACTATTTCAGGTGGGATGTGAAATTTGGCATTCGACTTAATAGCAAAGAGAAAAAGAGGTCACACCAGTTTTATGTGGATCTACAGAATGTGACCAATAATGAAAACGCATTTGTAAGGCGTTACAATCGCTTGACCAACTCTGTAGATCAGGTAGACCAGATTGGTTTCTTTCCTGACTTTGGCTACAAATTTCAATTCTAAAACCCTTAAATATGCGATTCTCCAATCACTTAAAGCAAAAACTGTTAGATAAATATGGCCCTTGGGCATTGGTCACTGGAGCTTCTTCCGGTATAGGTATGGAATTGTCCAAACGTCTGGCAGAAGCAGGATTCAATGTGGTTTTGCATGGAAGAAACCCCAAAGCCTTAAACCAGTTGAGCTCTGAATTGGAAGATCAATGGGGAATAGTCACCGATACGATTATTGCTGATATTTCTTCAACATCCAGTGTTGCCAAACTTATTGACAGTTTAGGTGATTTGCCCATCGGTCTTTTTGTCGCTTCTGCTGGTTTTGGCACTTCGGGAGAGTTCGTACAAGGAGATGTCGAGTCTGAAATCAAGATGTTGCAGGTAAACAATTTGGCTTTGATGATGCTCACACATCATTTTGCCCGAAGATTTGCCCAAAGAAGTAGTGGAGGAATTGTGTTGATGAGCTCCATCGTAGGTTTTCAAGGAGTTCCCAATGCAGCACATTATGCCGCAACCAAGGCTTACGTGCAATCTTTGGGTGAAGGACTTCATTATGAATTAAAACCTTATGGTGTTGATGTTCTTGCCGCAGCACCGGGACCTGTGGCCAGTGGCTTTGGGCAGACAGCAAATATGCAAATGGCGAATGCACTCCGACCCGAAGATGTGGCCTTACCTATATTGAAAGCTTTGGGAAGAAAATCCACAGTATTCCCAGGAAGACTTACCAAAATCCTGATATTGGGATTGCGAACGGTACCCCGCTGGGGAAAGATACGCATCATGGATTTGGTCATGGGCGGTATGACAAAACATCAAAAAGCTACATTATGAAAAGAATATGGTATTTTTTGGTAGCTTTATTTATTCTCTTAACCACTTTTGTTTTGGTACGAAATTCTGAACCTAGCCCTCAGTTTTTAGACGCACAATTTTCCGACATTGTCAATTATATTTCGGAAAGGGAAAAACGGAATACGGAGGTTTCGCAAGTAGATGTAGCCTGGCATTTGGACCACAGCCTAAAGACCATCAATCGCATTTGTGAAGCCTTGGAAGCATCGAACCCGAATGAATACCGTTCCAATTTTAACCTTTCGAGGATGGTGATTTTCAGTGCGGGGGCTTTCCCAAGAGGCGTTGCCGAATCTCCACAATCTGTTCGTCCTCCAGAGGTAATTTTGACCGATAGTCTTTACCTTCAACTTGAAGAGGCCCGTAAAAACTTGAAGCGAATTGAGCTGTTGGATGAAAGGGCCCACTTTAAACACCCCTACTTCAATGTGATTGACAAAGGACAAACCAAGCGATTTCTTCAAATCCACACCAATCATCATTTAAGGATTATCAGAGATATCATCAAAAGTTAACTATTGCGGTGCTTGAATGATTTTTCTTAAATCGTAGAAATAAAAGTTGCTTTCGTCATTCATGGCCACGAAAAGTCCATCTGGGAATGTATCGTTAAGTGGAACCGTCACCACCTCACAACCATCCGTTTCATAGGTGGAAAGATTGACTGCTTTCACAAATGAGTTATCTTTTCGGGAAAAGATGTTGAATTCCCCTTGTTGTTGGTTCGAAACCAGGATGTATCCCTCACCATTTTGATAGGAAGCTACGGCTATACCTTCAATATCCTCCAAAAAATGTTCGGCGCCAAAACAGGCCAGTTCCGTATTTCCCATTTCAGGTTCCGCATAATACTTTCTAATACAGACTCCCTCATCAGAATAATAAACGTACCCCAATTCATCATCCACCGCAATGGCTTCAATCTCCTTTTGACCGCTAAACTTTCCAAATTTCCTCGTTAATTCTAGTTGTACTCCGGTACTATCGGAAACTAATCTATACTGGTATAAATAGTCTTCTTTGGGGCCTGTTTTCCGTCCCACAATAACATGAATCGATCCCTCTTTCGGTGACTTATAAAGTCCTATCCCCATAGGTAAGCGCTGTTCGTAATCAGCAGCGTCTACAAAAACCGGGAAGCCTCCATTGTCCAACGGTTCCATATCAGGTACGGAAAAGACTCGTATTCGTTGTTTTTCCCTTTCGGTAAAGACCAGAATATCGGTTTCAGTGGAATCATTAAGTTGAAACCCATACTCTACATCAACATTATTGGGCCGTTTTATGTTCCGGATACGTTTTTCCTCGATGATTTTACCGTCAAGATTAAAGGCATAAACCCCTCCATCTGTGGACTTATCCGTTCCAAAGACAATGGTTTTTGAAGGATTTGTAGGATGTACCCAAATGGCAGGGTCGTCTGCGTCATAAGGGGTTTTTTCAGTTATTACATCCGGTAGCACAGGTGTCAACTTACTTTTGCTACAGCCACAGATAAGAACGACCACTCCTATTATGAAAATATACTTTTTCATTCAGTTAAATTAAAAATAGGGACCGTCCGTATGGATAGACGGTCCGTAATGTAAGGTATTAAACTAGTTCTTGAACAAATCGTACTTAAGACCAAATGTAAGTCGCAGTCCATAGTATTCAGCTTGCTGTGTACGCTCACTGACGCCTTGATAAAATCGTAAAGGTTGATCCGTAATATTATTTAAGTCTGCGTAGATTCTAAGCTTGTTGTTAATCGCATAGCTGGAATTGAAATCAAGAAAAAACTGCCTATCGTAATATCTGTCTTCAAATGCATTCCCTCCAAGCTCATCAATATAGGCATCCGAGAAGTTTGCAGATAATCTCGCACTGAACCTTTTGCTAACATAACCCAACGAAGCATTGAACATGTTTGGCGCCGTATTTGGCAGGTCTAGGTCATCTGTACGCTCATCGCCATCCTCGTTCCTTATTCCATCGGCGCTTGAGGTCAAGAACGTGTAATTCAAGTAGATATTGAAGTTTTTGGCAAAGCCCGGTAAAAAGTCCAATTGTCTTTGAAACGCAAATTCTGCACCAAAAATAGTGGCATCATCACCATTTAAAGGTTGAAAGAGATCAAACCCTGCCGTTCCCGGTCCAAAGGAGTCATCAGGGGCTTCGGAAATAAAGGTATAGATAAAATCGTTGATTCTCTTATAGAACAATCCACCAGAAATTAGCCCAATACTTTCAAAGTAATGCTCTCCCATTAAATCGAAGTTCATTGAAGTAGTAGGGTCCAATTGGGCATTCCCCAAAATAATTTCACTGTCCTCATTTACTATTTCTGCCCTCGGAATCAAATCTTCGTAATTAGGTCTTGCCAACGTATTGCTCCACGCAAAACGTAAAATGGTATTGTTGGTGATGTCATATTTAAAATGCACCCCTGGTAATACATTGGTATACGACGTGTCGTCACTGACCTCTTCAACCTCAACATCATCTTCACCAAAGTTCAAACTAAAACCATCGGACTCCAATCGTGTGTTTTCCACCCTAACACCGGCCAAAACACTAAGTTTATCTGATACTTTTTGGTTGACCATCACATACCCGGCCAATACATCTTCAGTGATATCAAAATTCCCCGGCAAGAACTCCTCCAAAACGGGGGATCCATTGTTTTCGTTCAAATCCAAACCTCCCAACCAACTTGGGGATGGATAGAACCCCGCGGCGTACTGGCCCCCGACCAAAAAGTCGGGATCTGTTTGATCTACGGTCGGTATACCATCCATCGTTGGGAAGGTATCCTCTAAATCGTATTCGAAGAAATTATTATCCCGAGTTTTGTTCTTAAACCTTCCACGGGCACCAAATTGAATTGTTCCATCTTTTTGACCGAATAGATTTGCCGGAAGTTGAACATTTAGGAAAAGATTGATGTCCTCTTCGTCCGTATACTGTGTTTCATTGGTAATTTCGTCAAACTCAAAAGAAGCCAAATCATTTGTATTTTCGGGTGTTTCGGCAGTCATAATAGGAAACTCTGGATCACTATTATCATTAATTACTGTGTACTCTGCTGTATATTGCGCATAGCGCTCATCCAAACGTTCTTCTGAAGCCTTTGCGTAAGAGGCCAACCAGTCCACCTTAACATTTCCCCATAGATGGTCCCCACCCAGGGTATAGTTCTGCATACGTTGGTCTTCCAACCTGGTATTTTGGTTTCTGTCGTTGTCAATACCTGCTTTGGTTTCTCTGGCAACTTCAACAGGAAAACGGGTAGGCGCACCATTGG
>NZ_JANQIH010000240.1 GCF_028282265.1 Allomuricauda sp. | reverse complement strand
GCCCAATACATGTCACTAGTGGCATGGGTCGGTTGTACGGAAGGTATGATTCCGTCTTTAAAGTAATCGAAATCCGCTTCGGAAAGAACCTGGGCGTGCTCCACTTTCCAGCGCCTGTCGTTTTTTCCTTCCAGTGCTTTTTGATAGGCCCTTAGTACCACTACATTTGCTGAATCACCTATAGCATGCGTGTTCATTTGATAATCGGACGCTGCGATACGCATTGCCAGAGGTTCCATTTGCTCCATAGGCGTTATCATCGCCCCAAAATGCCCTTTTTTGTCAGAATAAGGTTCCTTTAAGGCTGCACCACGAGAACCCAAAGCACCATCACCATAGACCTTTATGGAACGAACATTAAGTTTGTCTGTTTTGACAATGCCCTTGTCAAGATAATAATCCAAGTTATCTGGGGTATTGCTCACCATGACATACATGCGAATGGATAGGTCACCTGAATTCTGTAGACTATCTATAAGTTCGATGGCACTTCTAGGAAGGCCTGCATCGTTCACAGTGGTAAGTCCGTAATCAAAACAGAGCTTTTCAGCATCTTTTAATGCCTGAATTTGCGTTTTTCTGTCGGGTCTTGGCATCACGGCGTCGACCATGGCCATTGGGCTATCGACCAACACTCCGATTATATTGCCATTTTCCTTTACAATCTCGCCGCCAGTTACCACAGTTTCTTCAGTAATCCCCGCCATGTCCAGTGCTTTTTGGTTGACTAGGTAGGCATGCCCATCTACTCTTTCCAAGGCTACGGGGGTATCAGGGAACAGTTCGTCCAACCGCTCTTTAGTAGGAAAGTCTTTATTCTCCCAATCATTTTGGTCCCATCCCCTTCCCAAAATGAAATTGGAAGGGCGTTCTTTTTGAAACTCTACTACCTTCCCTAGGATTTCATCATAACTTTTGGTGCCAACCAAGTCGACAACCTGTTGGTTCAATCCTAAGCCATAAAAGTGGCAATGGGCATCAATAAGACCGGGCACAATGGTCTTGCCCTGAGCGTCGAATACTTCCCCGGCCAGATATTTTTGGGCAAGATCACTTTCAGAGACTTCAACAAATTTTCCATCTTTTACCGCTACACTGGTGGCTTTGGCAAAATCGTCATCAACGGTATAAATATTGGCATTGTGAATAACCAAATCGACCTCTTCCTTGGAATCACAGGATGTAAAAAGAGCGATAAGGCAAAGCGAATAAAGTGTTTTTTTCATTGGAGGAAGGTTTCCTCCAAAAATAGGAAAAGTCTACTAAGGTTGCTTCCTACTGGTCGTCAAACTTGGTCATTACAAATTCCACACGACCATCTTCAAAATTACTGGATTTGATTTTCCCATTGCGAAGTGGTTTGGTATCACCGACACCTTCCCAAACAATTCGATCATCATCAATTCCAAGCTTTTTTAAATGCAGAGCAACGGCTCTTGCCCTAAGGGAGGAAATAAACTTATTGTATTCTGAGGTTCCAATATTATCAGCATGTCCCGTAATTTTCATTTGAACCTCTGCATTTTCCTTTAGGTATTTAAATATCTTTTGAACGCTTGCCAAAGCTTTTTCGTCCAATTCGTAACCCTTGGGTTCGAAGGGATTTTGCTCCATGACATAAATCTTATCCTTCTCGTAATTTACCCGTGGTAATTCTTCCAGCATAAAATTGTCTACATAGTAATAGGAAAAATCTCCTGACACTGAAACGTTGTCTTGATTCAAAATTTGAGTATTTCCGTTGTTCTCAAAATTTCCCAATAGGATATGATTCTCAAAACCCTTGGCATCAAATTCAGCCGAAAGCGTAATCCAACCTTCAGTTTCAGCCATAGAGTTATCAGCTTTTAACTGTACCTCTTGAAATTGAACATTTTCCTGCAAGTCCAATCGCGAATGGGTCAAAACCGAACTATTGGGGACTTTCACTTTTTTGTTTACCAAAATAATGGACATCGTTTTCAGGGCAAGTTTGGAATTCTCGGCCAAACTAACTTGAAAGGAAATCTTATAAGGATGCTTTTCCCGAAGTGTTCTAGCAGTGTTCAATTGAACATACTCGCGATAATCATTAAGGGCATAAAAGTACAAGCCGATATAGGCAGAACCTTCCGCCGCAACTTGGCTACCCTTAAAATTGGTGGGAACTCCAAAATCTTCATTGCTGCATTGGTTAAAATAATCCCCAGAACTTGATGTCGGCAATGAAACATTATCAACCAGCATATCCATTGAGGTGATATTCACGGGGCAATGGGTAAAGTTCTCAAAGCCAGAATTAACAATGAGATTTTGAGCTGAAAGGGCTGAACAGAATACTATACTGAGGCTGAAAATTGATAAGATACGGTAAACCATTATAAACGTTGTTAATTGGTTCCCGTCACTGCTTTAAACGCACAACTTACCCGTATATTGCGACATTACCCATTTTTCAATTCTTGTTTTATCTCTTCAAGACATTTGACATTGGATACTAAATCATGATAAAAAACGTTACTAAAGTCCAAGTCTTACTGTAATGCGCAAAGTGACCTTTACGCTAATATTATTCACTATTCCCGTTTTTGGTATTGGCCAAAACATGGTTACGGGAAAAATCATCGATGAACTGGGACTTCCCATTTATCGGGCGACGGTTGAAATCAATTCTACCGATGACAAAGCCTACACCGACTTTGATGGTGTCTTTTCACTTGTGAGCGACAAGGATTTTCATTGGAAAATAAACATTAGTTCAAAAGGGTACAAAACCGAATCCTTCTTTGTTTTAAGCGGCGGTAGCGCCGGTGAAATTGTGTTGGAGTACAATGCCGAAATGAGAAAACTACTGGAGGGAAAATAAAGGCTCTTTTCTAGTTGTCCTCAAACTCGGTCATCACAAACTCAACCCTTCTATTCTTTTTTCTGGCTATTTCTGAAAGGGTGCTATCCAATGGTTTTTTATTGCCATATCCTTTGGATGAAATCCTGCTCTTGGCCAATCCCAAACGAATTAAGTACTTGGCAACGGTATTGGCACGTTGCTTAGACAAGACATCATTGTATTCATCAGAGCCTTGATCATCAGTATGACCACTTATGAAAACTTTTAAGTTGGGGTTCTTCTTTAGGTAATCGTACACATCCCTTAAACTTTCCTTGGCCCTTGGCTGTAGGGAAAACCGGTCAAAATCAAAGTTCACATGATTTAAGATATAGCTTTCATCAGGTTTGTAATCGGGCCCCAAGTAATACAATTCTACATTGTCGAGATAATAGTATGAGTACCCTTCCTTGGTTGTAGTACTCTTTCCAAAATCTAAATATTTTGTACCCCCGTTGCTTTTGAAGTTTCCAAGTATAAGATTGGTTTCAAAGCCTTTGGCCAAAACATCGAGGCTGATTTCTATCCAGCTTTGCTTATTATCATAGAATCCCTCAAACGAAAAAGGCTTGGATTGGGTCGTTTTTATCGATTGGGATGATAAAACTGCATTGGACAATTGTCTTTTAGTATGAACCGACAATGGTTTTTCTGAAAAGGTTGCGCCCATGTCCATCACGGCGCCATCGGATTTTTCAGCAAGACTTATTGATAACTTTAGACGATAACGATGTCCCTTTTGAAGGGTTTCCGTAAGGGCTACTTGAATGTATTCACGATAATCCTTGGGAGCAAACAGGTAAAGACCTACATAGCCCTTTCCTTCCAAAGCTTCCTGCTTCCCTTTGAAATTCAAGGGAATTCCAAGTTTCGTTTTGCTACATTCATTAAAGTAATCAGTAGTTCCTAACGTAGGAGCATTCCAATATTCAGCATCACGATTAAGGTTGCTCATTTTTATGGGACATTCAACAAAGTCCTCAAAACCTCCATTGTGGACCAAATTCTGAGCTATCACTGTGTTGGTCAGAATTAGAATAGGGAGGAACATCAATATGTCATTGCGCAGGCTTCGCATGCTTTCAGTTTTGGTAATCCCAATCTGAAAAGAGAGGTTGATTCCCTATTGCAACGCTTTTTCCACCTAATTATTGTTATCTCCTAGAAATCAAACTTGTACGAAACTCCTGCTAGAGCCTGAAAGGTTTGGACTCTAAAATTGGCCCACCGCTCGTAATCGTTATTAGCGATGTTAGAAGCTTTGACAAAAATGGTCAGTTGATCATTAAATCGGTAGCCAGCATGGGCATTGACGTCGAAAAACCCATCAAGAGTAACAATCGTAGCAGGGAATTCGGACGGTAAGCCGTTTTCCAAAGCCTGTGCTTCAAGGTCATCACGTTCACCAACATAAAAGAGATTGGCGCCAAAATACCATTGTTTATTAATTTGATAATCCATGAACAACGAACCTTTGATGGAAGGTAAATTCCAGGCAGGGTTATCGGTTTCGGTATCGTAATCGTAGAACTCGGCATTGATGCCCAAAGTAAAATTTCGGTTGACATCCACATTTAATTCAGCGAAAATCCCAAGAGTCTTCAGGTCATCGTAAAAAACCTGAAAGGAATTTCCATAGAAATATCCCTTTTCATCATCCCTGAATAGATTTTCTGGATTTAGAAGAAATAGGGGCCGTCTATTTTCCGCGGAATATGAACCTTTGATATTATAACCCACATTGGACAAAAGTTGCCCCTTTAATCCCAAGTAGCCTTCATATTGTTGATCGGTAGGTTGAATCTGCAAAGTGGGCGAAACATAGGGGTTTTCTTCCACAAAATCATAGTAGGAATTCTGACGAAGCTCCCCTTCAACCCCACCATAAGCAATCACACTTTCATCAACCAGTCGATAAGAAGCAGTTACGGCTGGATAGATAAAAAAATTACTATCGCTGTTTTCCGTATCCAAACCATAAACTAGATTTGCCCCAAGATTAAGCGTCAAATCGTCCCGCAAAATCAACAAACTAGGATTGACACCCACTTGAAATTGGCTATAATTTATTCCAGAATCGTTCACGGTGTTGTTCAAAGAAGCATTTTCAAAACTACCGTTAACGTAGTCCACTTTAGTATTTATGGTCACCAATTCTTCGGTAATCGGGAACTCTAAGGTAGGTTCGACCACTACCCTGTTTTCACCAGAATCTGTGGCATCCCAAAATCGCCTTAGTAAAATATTACTCTTTTTGAAGAAAGAGTCCTCTAAATTTAAATGAGCCTTGGCCTCAGCATTGAAATAGTTTTGTGTTTCGTCCAACCCCGCAATAACCGTTTCATCAAACTCGTCTATCTCCACCCCATACCAATTGTATAGTTGATGTTGAAGTCCCAAACTGGCTCCCCAGTCCAAATCCCTATCCTTTTTGGTATAAGAAACGTCCAGTTCGGTATTGTAGAAATCGGCATCCAATGGGGTGGTTTCAATATTGCCCCTAGAGGAATGATGGCTCAATCCAACATCTAAGAGATTCTCACCTCGATTAAACTCCCGACTGGTATATAAGTCCACCATGGCATTATTGAAATTTCCCAAACCTATGGATGCATAAGAATTATACAGGGTAGGCGGTGGTGTCTTTTTTACTCTGGAGGCCTTCGCTTTGGCAGGAGTAAAAGTCGATGCCACGGGAACCGAAAAAATACTGTAGTTGATTTTCTTCTTTTGAAGCACAATGGAATCATCCAGTTGAGGGGAAGATTTCAACTTAAAGGCATCCGAAACGGTCGGCGAATAGGGTTTGACCACAGTGACCGTCTCGGTACCAATATCGTCGGTTTCTTGAGAAAAAAGACTTCCCCAAAGGCTCAAAAAAATGATGGAAACTATTTTGACGCTTTTTTGCATGATATCAATCAACTTAATTACCGTTTGTATCGATGGATGAATTGCGTTGTGATTCTCGAGATTTGATTATGGCCAATTCTCCTTTTGCCTCTATCACTATCTCTTCGAACTCCGTGAAATTGGAGATTACACTTTCCAAAATATAGGTAGCCTGAAAAGCGTCATCAAGGGCATAAAAGTTTTTGGCCATTACAATCAATCCCTTTCCGCCCCATTCTTTATAGGCGCCATAATCCTTTGCCAACCTTTGCGCTGCTAAGTTGGAACCTTCATAATCCCCTTCGTTGTTCTTAAAGTAAGCATCATGGTACCAAGCCTCAGCGGCCAATTCTCCGGTAGCGATCTTCTTTACTTCGCGATATGCAGTTTTTGCCAAGTTCTCATCTCCAGTCGCCATAGCTGATCTCGCAATCATGATTTGGGCATCACTCTTAATTCGGTTATCAATCTTAGGGGCTGATAGCACCTTTTCTGCATAGGTAATGGTTTGAGGGTAATTCTTTTGTCCATAATATCCCTTCATTAGGTTGGATTGGGCGAACGTTCGATTTTGGGAAATCTCAGCAATCTGTTCCAAACGTTCCAGATAAGGTAACGCGTCGGGATAGTTTTCCCGCCCAACGTAGATTTCACAAACCCGGGTCAAAGCCTGCTCTTGATATTCACTATTACCGCTATCCGCTACCGTTTTATAATGATTCAAAGCGTCATCTTTCCGTCCCTTGGAAAAATAGATTTGTGCCAAATTGAATCGGACTTGTAAGGCATGGATTCCATCGGGAAACTGTTTTAAATAATCTTCAAAACCTTTTCTGGCTGCATCGGTATTGCCTTCTACGTATTTTCGGTCAGCCGATTCGAAGCTGGCATTTTCAAGCTCAGAGTCGGTCACTTCAACAAAATCCAAGTTTCTGGCCCAACTGGCATATTCGCTTACTCGACCTTCATCAATGTATACCAATTTAGCTGTTGCAACCGCTTGTTTGGCTTCCGAGGTCTTGGGATATTTTTGTACTACCTCTTTTAATTTCGCAATAGCTTCATTGTTTCTGTTGGCATTGTAGTGGACCAACCCTTGGCGAAGAAGCGACCGCGGAGCAAACTTACTGCGCCCGAATTCCTCCACTAGTTGGTCGTAGGTCTGTAACCCCTGAGGTTCTTGTCCGGCTTTGACCAAGGAGTTACCCAATTCGAAGAGGGCATCATCACGCAAGGTGGACTTCGGATATTTTCTTAAAAATTCATTCAGTCCTTCAATTTTGGCTGTGTTGTTACCCAGAAAACCCTCGCAAAGTACCTTTTGGAAGGCAGCGTAGTCCCTCTCCGGCCCATCTCTTCGGGAAGCTTCGTTATAGGCCTTTTTTGCATTGGTATATTGGCTGGTCACAAAATAACTATCACCCAAACGCACATAGCTATCACTTCTTTTGGTATTTTCCTGCGCTTCCGAATTGGCCACACTTTTAAAGAAGCCAATGGCTTTGGAGTATTCTTTCAGTTTAAAGTGGCTGTACCCCAAGTTATAATCCAAATCAGTATACTCCTGCAAATCTTTTGCTGCGGAAAGGCCTCTGAATCTTAGAAAACCTGAAAGCGCCTCATCAAATCGATTCAAGCGATATGCCGATTCCGCTTTCCAATACTCGGCCCTTGCCTCAAACTCTTTGTTTTCTGGATTCTTAAGTGACTTTTTAAATCGTTCCGTGGCATTTTCATAATCACCCTCCATAAAAAGCTCAATTCCCCTGTAGAATGCTACCTTTTGATAGGTTTCTTTACTAGCATAGCCCTTGTTTTCCTCCAAAAGGGTCATAGCTCCTTCAAAATTCTTAGAGGTAATGTAGGAATCAACCAAAAGCTCTTGCATTTCTTTTTGATTTTCATCCTTTGGGTATGCTTCCAAATACGATTGAAGCACTTGGGGAACCGGTTCATAGGGATTCCCAATTTCATAACTCAATCGAGCATAATTCAATAGAGCATCCTTTTTAATCTCGGCGCTGAAATCCATTTCAGAAGCAGTTCGGAAGGCGTTAAGTGCCTCCGTTTTTTGATCTAGTTTCAAGTAACACTCCGCTAAATGGTAATACGCATTTTGGGATACGCTGTTTGTGCCTCCAATAATCTTGTTGAACTGTTGAATGGCATTCGCATAATCCCCTTGCTTATAGTAGCTGTATCCTATAAGATAATAGTCAGTATTGCTCAATCTTCCCCGTTTGCCACGATATTTCATTAGATACGGGATAGCTTCCTCGTACCGTTTCAAATTGAAATAGCTTTCTCCTATAATCTTATTCAACTCCGAGATTTCCTTTCGATCTGATTTGGGTAGCTGCTTTTGGGCCATGGCAATGGCCTCTTCAAAATTTCCCAACTTAAAGTTCAGGTCCGCCTGATAATAGGAGAGTTTTTCATTCAAAAGTTCTGGGTCGGTAATCTGGTCAAAGCGGGCACTTGCTTGGTCATAATCATCCTGCTCATATGCAATGTATCCCAGATAGTATTTTGCTTGTGACCCGTATTTGGGCGAATTACTTACTTTGCTCAAATACCTTTCGGCCTCCTTCGGACGTCTTGAGGCGTAAAGTGAATATCCATTATTGAAGTTAAAGCGTTCCTTATCACTGTTGGACATAGCAGATTGGTCAACCTTTTTGTACCATTTTAGAGCGTAAGGATACTTCCCGGTCTCAAAATAATAATCGGCGACATCCAAAAATGCAGAGTTTCTTTTGGTAGAGGTGGGATATCGTTCCACAAAATCTTCCATCATTCTGTCGGCTCCCCTTTGATTCAAACGTATTGCCGCATTGGCCGCATAATAAGTGCTATTGGCCTCAGTCTCATAATCGGAAGTAGACGATTTTACCTTTTCAAAAAGAGCCTGGGCTGCCTGGTATTGATGATTGTGATAAAGATTTAGAGCCTCTTGAAATTGCCTGTCCCCGTGATAAAAGACTTTGGACTCCTGTGCTGCAATGGAAAAAAAAAGCCCAAGGAATATGGGCAAAAAACTAAGGTTCTTTCGATTCATAGTGTTCTACGCTGTTTCTCGATTGACTAATACCATAACGTCAAAATTTGGGCCAAAGTATATTTTCGGTACCCAACTCGTGAAATTCGATGCGCTTGCTACAACAATTTTTTAGAACTTAGTACTTTTAATTTCAAATTGAAAAAATGCCCGAAATCATAGTCCAGCTAGAAGATGTTGCCGTTTTCCAGAACGAAAACCTTATTTTAAACCATATTGACCTTGAGGTAAAAAAAGGAGATTTTGTCTACATCATAGGAAAAACAGGAAGCGGGAAGAGCAGTTTTATGAAAACCCTGTATGGCGATATTCCCATGAAACAAGGGAAAGGTAAGGTGGTGGATTTTAATTTGGCCCAATTGAAGGAAAAAGACATTCCTTTTTTGAGAAGAAAATTGGGTATTGTCTTTCAAGATTTTAAGTTACTCCCCGATAGAAATATCAACAAAAATCTTCGTTTTGTATTAAAAGCCACGGGCTGGACGGATGGCAATAAAATGGATTCGAAAATTGAAGAGGTTCTGGAGAAAGTGGGCATGAAGACCAAGGGCTTTAAATATCCGCATGAACTTTCGGGGGGAGAACAGCAAAGAGTTGCCATAGCGAGAGCACTGCTCAATGACCCTGAACTTATTTTGGCCGATGAACCTACCGGAAATCTAGACCCGCAGACCAGCGTGGAAGTGATGAAAGTACTACAGGAAATCAATGAGAATGGAAGAACCATCATCATGGCTACGCACGATTATGCGCTCATTTTGAAATACCCACACAAAACCTTGAAGTGTGATGGCAGCAAAATTTTCGAAGTTATCCAAAAAGCGGTATAAGCATGGTTTTAAAGCATGAGGATTGCAAGCGCGACAAAAAAGTAAATCCATTAATAGGCGTTTTACTTTTTTTGATTTCTATCATATTGTTGGTGATAACCGGCCCTCTGGGTTTGGTCTTTGGATTACTTCAACAGCTTTTCACCAAAGGTCTACGAGGCGTAGGTGAGTTTTCACTTCAGTTGGCCATTTCCATTGACCAATTGGGCAATGTGTTGATGCAACATCTTTTCAATTGGCTGTGGATAACCAAAAACGGCTATAAATTTGGCAATCGAGATGAAACCATTTCAAGTGCATTGGGAAAAAATAAGCAATTGGGTACGTTGACAGGTTTTGGTCGAGCAATTGATTGGCTTTTGGATACAATTGACCCTAATCACTCCTTGAATTCCATCGACTACCATGTTGAACCAATGGGTCAATAACTATTTTTAGTATCCCCTTAAACTATCACTTGCTCTACAATTTCTTTTGACTTTTAAAGATTTTTGTTTCTTTGCGCTGGTTAAACACAAAACCATTCCATGGAAATTTTAGGTATTGATATTGGCGGCTCAGGAATCAAAGGGGCATTAGTTAATGTGGAAACGGGTGAAATGATTACGGATCGGCATCGGATACCCACTCCCCCGTCCCGAAAACCACAGGAAATGGCTGAAGTGGTGACTCAAATTGTGAGACATTTTGACTACAAAGGACCCGTGGGCTGCGGTTTCCCCAGTATCGTTAAAAATGGAGTTTGCAAGGCCCCGGGAAATCTTCATAAAAGTTGGGTAGGTGTTAATGTTGATGAACTTTTCACTGAAGTTTCAGGTCAACCTTTTACTGTTTTGAACGATGCGGATGCTGCCGGCTATGCGTCTATGAACTATGGTGTTGGAAAAGGTAGGGACGGATTGGTGGTCATGGTAACTATTGGTACCGGATTGGGAAGTGGTGTTTTTCATAATGGGGTTCTTCTCCCCAATTTTGAATTGGGACAAATTCCCTATAAAAAGTATAAAAAGATTGAAGATTGGGCAGCCGCTTCAGCCAAAGAACGGGAGGATCTCACATTCGAACGATGGGGCAGGCGATTCAACAAATTTCTAAAATTAGTGGAGTTAATTACTTCGCCCGACCTGATTATCGTAGGCGGTGGCACCTCCAAAAAGTGGGTAGAGTTCAGACATCATATCAAGATTGAGACCGAAGTAGTAAAGGCTGAACTGATGAACAACGCTGGAATCATTGGGGCCGCCGTTGCCTGTTTACGCGAAACCCATCATGGACATGTTGTAGAAAGATAAAGACAGGGTACGCAGACTCCTTTGTCCTTCTAATTTATCTTATTCCGCTTGCGGTCCACTTCCTTTAAAAAAATCTTCCTGATTCGAAGGTGATTTGGAGTAACCTCAATGTATTCGTCTTTTTGAATGTACTCCAAGGCTTCTTCCAAGGAGAACTTAATGGCAGGGACAATTTTAGCTTTGTCATCAGAACCTGCAGCTCGCACATTGGTAAGTTTTTTGGTCTTGGTTACATTCACCGTCATATCATCTCCTCTTGAATTTTCACCGATAACCTGTCCCTCATAAATCTCTTCCCCTGGGTCGATGAAGAATTTGCCCCGTTCCTGCAATTTATCAATCGAATATGGAATGGCAGTACCATTTTCCATGGACACCAAAGAACCGTTCTGGCGTTGTGCAATGTCTCCCTTTAAAGGCTGATATTCCATAAAACGGTGTGACATGATCGCTTCTCCCGCAGTGGCGGTCAACAATTGATTTCTCAATCCAATTATCCCTCTTGAAGGAATGATAAATTCACATATCATTCGAGACCCTTTGGCTTCCATGCTGGTCATCTCCCCTTTTCGAATGGATACCATTTCCACGGCTTTTCCCGAAACTTCTTCGGGCAAATCGATGGTAAGATGTTCCACGGGTTCACATTTGACGCCGTCAATTTCCTTAATAATCACTTGTGGCTGGCCTATTTGAAGTTCATAGCCTTCTCTTCGCATCGTCTCTATCAAAACGGACAAATGAAGTACGCCACGACCAAAAACCATGAATTTTTCAGCGCTATCGGTTTCTTCCACTCTTAGTGCAAGATTCTTTTCAAGCTCTTTTTCCAGTCTTTCTTTGATGTGTCTTGAAGTCACGTACTTACCATCTTTTCCAAAGAATGGACTATCATTGATGGTAAACAACATGCTCATCGTAGGTTCATCGATGGCAATGGTTTTTAGCTTTTCTGGGTTCTCAAAATCCGCAACGGTATCCCCAATTTCAAAGCCTTCCATGCCTACAATGGCACAAATATCCCCTACTGCTACTTCCTGTACCTTTTGGCGGCCTAAGCCTTCAAAAGTGTACAGTTCCTTTATCCTTGTTTTGACGAGTTTACCATCTCTTTTTACCAAGGTAATCTGTTGACCTTCTTTTAATGAGCCCCTTTGAAGTCGGCCAATAGCGATTCTACCCGTAAACGAGGAAAAATCAAGGGATGTAATTAAAAGTTGTGTAGAACCTTCCTCGGGTTTGAATTCGGGAATATGTTCAACGACCATGTCCAACAAAGGTTCAATGGAACTGGTGGGCTGCTTCCAATCTTCGCTCATCCAGTTTTGTTTGGCAGAGCCGTAAACCACCGGGAAATCCAGTTGCCATTCCTCAGCACCGAGTTCAAACATCAAATCGAAGACTTTTTCATGTACTTCTTCTGGGGTACAGTTTTCCTTGTCCACTTTGTTAATGACCACACAAGGTTTGAGACCCATATCAAGTGCTTTTTGAAGCACAAATCGGGTTTGGGGCATAGGCCCCTCAAATGCATCAACCAGTAGGAGCACCCCGTCGGCCATGTTCAACACCCGTTCCACCTCTCCACCAAAATCGGCGTGACCAGGTGTGTCGATAATATTAATCTTGGTGTCTTTGTAAACCACCGAAACATTCTTGGAAACGATGGTAATCCCACGTTCCCTTTCAAGATCGTTGTTATCCAAGATAAGTTCCCCTTTGTTTTCATTATCCCTGAAAAGACGGCAATGGTACATAATCTTATCTACCAAGGTGGTTTTCCCGTGGTCAACGTGTGCGATAATGGCAATATTCTTGATTTTGGACATATCCCCCATTTTAAGGGCGCAAAGATACGGGTATTTTTTGGCTGGAAAGTTATAGAATGGTAAAACTCATTAGCCCTTTGGTTAGGGCTCAATCCAATAGCTTACCTTGTTTGACTCTTAAGTGAATGTCCTTTATTGTTCCAAAATTTAAAAGAGGATTATCATCCAAAACCAAAAAACTTCCTTCATAGTCTTTTTTTAACTGTCCTAGTTTACGATTGGGGAAGCAAATCTCTGCCCCGTTTATGGTCATCATTTGTAGCAACTCTAAATTGTTGACCAATCCGTTTTGATGTAGATAATCCACTTCCTTCATTAGAGTTTCTCCAAAATCATCGGAACCCAAAGCCATAGGAATTTGATTTTGAAATGCTTGTTGAAAAAAATCAGATTGAAAAGACAAAATATTATGTAGCGCTTTTTCCTTTTCCAAATCATCTTCTTTGGGGAGTCTTCGCAAAGCCAAATAAGCGGTCGGTGTAATGGCGACACCCTGGGCAGATGCTTTTTTAAAGTCTTCAGCATTCAAGGTGTATTGATCGGTATCACCTGACCCTCCGTAGCTGTAACCTGGCATGTGGCCAAAAACATCAACCCCAATCTCCAGTCCCAACCTGAAATCATTGGCCGTTTCAATATGTGCAAACAAACGTAAGCCTTCTTGACGGGCTTTTTTGGCCACATACCTTGCCACTGATGCGTTGATGCCCATTCGTCCTATTCGCGTGGAATCCATTTCGTGCTTGGATTGATTTTCAGCATCAATCAACATGATTTTGATGACATCGGGTTTGGTTTTCATCAATTCATCCCAATGAGTATCAACGTCGGCGCGGGAATCGAAAAACCAATAAGCGTCATTTTGTGCCAGTCGGCTTTTTATAATTTCCTGATACCGATTTTTGCGCTGATTTGGATCATAAATTCCCATCGCCAAAGGTTCGTAAATCATGAAGGGGTGACCTAAACTCGAGGTGATTCCGCCATTGGAAAAAGAGGCATCCAAAAAAGAATTTGATTTTTTTAGCATTTCCAGCACTTCCAAACGGGCCTTATGTGAACAACCCAACACCTGAACATAGAAGGTACCTTCGTTTAGATATGCGTTCAAAATAGGTTCCAATCCATACGTACTACTTAGGTTATGGGTATGCGCCTCAGCAAAAGGAGGGATGATGTACTTTCCGCTTAAATCGATAATTGAGTCGACTGTTTTAGGCTCTTGGTTCGAAAAAACACCATCCTTCACATAAAATACCTCCTTCTTATCAAAGTCCGTTCCGTTGAACCAAAACCCATTGGTTATCTTTAGGTTTTGGCTCGCTATAGGGGTAAGGTAAGAGAGCATTATCAGCACACCGAAGAATTTTGTTTTTGTTCCCATGGTTGCGAATTCAAGAATTTTCTACGCTTTGATTAAATCGATTGATGGAGTACAGGTTTAGCTTCCTATTCGTTTGTTCTCGTCTTCCAATCCGGTTTTCCTTTTTCTGGATTTTTTTATCTCATTCCTTCCAAAATCGTAAGTCAATCCAAAAGCTACACGTCTAGAATCGCTTCCTCCACTCCCGTCAATGAATAATTCGCCGAACTGGGTTATTCCACTCCAAGGAGAAGTAAATAGAATATCATTTACGGCCACTCTTGCAGTAAACCGGCCATCCATAAATTTTTTCTGAACGGCTGCGTTCAAAGAACCCAATGCATCCGTTTGATAAGTCCCTCCCCAAATTGATGGTGAATTGTACCACCCAGAGACCTCAAAGCGCCAATCATTAGGTAAAGAAAATGTGTTCTGTCCATAGAAATTGAGCGTTTCCTGTCGTACAGGCAAAAACTCAGGGCTTGTTGCTTGGTAATCACTGATAAAGGCATTTAGGCTTACATAGACATCCCACCAAGAGAAAAGCTTTTTTGGATAGGAGACCCCTAGATTGAACACCTCTTGATTTGCCACATTTAGTGTAGTCAAGTTGCTTATACTTTCACTTTCTTCCAAGGTGACTCTTGCAAAAAAATCAGTAATTCGGCTATAACTAATGGACGTGGTCAATCGGTAATTGAAAGTATGGGAAAGTTTTACATTGTCCGTGTATTGAGGTTGTAAAAAAGGATTCCCTTCACTGAAAGAAAGCTCATTTAACCGAAATTGAAACGGATTAAGGGATTGATAGTTGGGTCTTTGGATTCTGCGGCTGTAATTCAATGCGAATTGATTTTTTCTGTTTAGTTGATAGGTAAGTCCACCTGATGGAAAGAAATCTGTAAAGTTCCGTTCAACTCTGTTGTTTTCATTTTCTTGTGCACTTTCCAAGTTACCATCGGATATGGTATTCTCTACACGAAGACCAAACTGTAGGTTCCATTTACCCCATTTTCTGTTGTAATTAAAATACGCCGCGTTGATGTTTTCGGTGTACCGAAATTGATTGCTCTGGGTTTCGTCCAATATGTTTTGCCCATTGATTTCATT
>NZ_JANQIH010000213.1 GCF_028282265.1 Allomuricauda sp. | reverse complement strand
CCTGATGAAAGCGCTGACATTGAAGCAATCGGTGGTGATGCTTCCATATCGACGGCATTTGTTCCAGAGTTCGATATTTCATACTTCTTTGACGAAAACTGGTCCGTTGAATTGATTTTGGCAACAGCTAAACATGACGTAGAGGCCGTGGGAACAAATGTAGGAGATGGAGATATTGATTTAGGTGAAGTTTGGTTGCTTCCTCCAACATTGACCGGGCAATACCACTTTACCGGTGGCAATTTTGTTCCCTATGTAGGGGCAGGGGTGAACTTTACCATCTTTTATGGTGTGGACGAAGGCCCCATAGCTGATGACGTTGAGTATGATTCGGCTTTGGGATTCGCTTTGCAGGGTGGTCTGGATTACATGCTTAATGATAAATGGTTCCTTAATGTTGACGTGAAACGGCTCTTTTTGGGTACTGATGCCACTATTGATGCTACTACTGCTCTTGGTGCGACAGTTAATGCAGATGTCGATATCAATCCTTGGATTATTGGCTTTGGAGTAGGATTAAAATTATAGGGTTTTATTAATTACGTTTATTGAGAACGGCCTTGGTTCGAACAGGGTCGTTTTCTTTTTTTGAATGAATTTGAATTGGATTCTTTCGGATTAAGAACTTTTACTTCAGGGGCAATCGAAAGCCATATACAGAAACACCTGCTTGATTAAAATCTAAATCAGGGGATTTTTTGAAACCCAATCGTTCATACATCTTCCACGCTACACTCATATATTCGGTGGAATGAATAATTAATTCTGCATTACCATCTTTCCGAGCTTTTGAGATGCAAGCTTCAATCAAGGCTTTTCCAATACCAAGACCTCGAGCTCTTTCACTCACGGCCAATAACCGAAATCCCGATGCATTTTTCTGTTGTGAGGCAGACCCTCCGGAGCCATAATGCTCCATAATGCTGAAATAGAGAACAGCTCCCAGTATCTCTTCTTTTTCTGAAACGGCTACCCATAGTTCAACCCCGGTTTTTTGCGTTAGTTCTCCCACCGTGGATAAATACTGATAATAATCCAGGTGCTCATGAGGTTTTGGGAAACCTTCAAGTCTCGAATACACCTGTACCAATAAATCCCCGATGGACTTAAATTCAGAAGGTCGGGCAAGTCTAATTTGATACGCCTTTTTATGTTTGTTTTGATACCGGTGTCGAAAGCTCTTTTGTTCGAACCGATGTTCCAAATGGGTGAGCCCATCCAAAAAATCATCATCTACAAAGGTTTTTAAAACATCGCCAATCCGTTGCCATTCCGTTTCTAGAAGAGGTAGTCGCTGTATTCCTTTTGATGTGAGTTGCACCAAGGTTCTCCTATTATCCATAGGGTCTTTGTAGCGCTCTACGTAACCTCGTTCTGCCATTTTGCGAATCATCTTAATGATTGCCGGATGCGTGAAACCTAGTGCATTGGACAAGTCGGTAATCGATTGCTTTTCTTTTTCCTTTAGTAGCAGAAAAATGACATGCCAATTGGGTTCAATATCCAAATTCATGGCCGCATAATGGTCAACCGTACTGGAAACAATTTTTTCATGAAGGCGTTTGATACGTGCCGTAAACCCCAGTTGTTTAAGCTGTACCAGAAAATCTTGTGTCATTGGATATCGCTTAAAGATACAAAGATATTAAATTACGTAACCAGTTACATAATTTGATACTTTTTTAACAAGATTAATAGGGAATGGCAAAAGGGATTCGTGACTCTAGGCGATATTGATACCCTTTAAGACCAGGGATTTCCATTCGGGGTTTCGCTTCAGATACAAGGCGACAAATGGACATAAAGGAACTAAGGTAAGCCCCTGTTCCTTTATGAACTCTAGGGCTTGTCTTATCATTTCTGTCCCGATACCTTGGCCTTCCAAACCTTTGGGGACCTCAGTATGGGTCAGATAAATTTTTTCCTTAGCTCTTATATACTCAATTTTGGCAATTTTGCCATCGATGTGTAGCTCAAATTGCTTTCCATCCTCATTATTTATGAGTTCTTTCATATGTCTAACTTCAAATATTCTTAGTATCTGGTCAGTCTGAAGTATTGGTGATGCAAGTCAAAAACTAAAATAGGTCAAGCGTATCAAGACATACGCGACCCTACCTTTTCCCAGTTGATGATCTTCAATATATTTTGAAGATATTCACCTCTTTTATTTTGATATTTTAGATAGTAGGCGTGCTCCCAAACGTCAATTCCCAAAAGAGGAGTACCCATTCTTTCAGCAACTTTCATTAAGGGGTTGTCTTGATTTGGTGTTGAGCAAACGTGTAGTTTTTTGTCATTGTCTTGACATAACCAAGCCCAACCTGAACCAAATCTTTTGGCCCCAGCATCTGCCAATTGATTTTTAAGCGCCTCTTCCGAACCAAAATCCTCTACTACTTTGGCCTTGAACGCATCACTCATCCCTTGACCACCTGGGGTGAGGATATCCCAATAGAGACTGTGATTGTAAAAACCTCCTCCATTGTTTCTTATGCCGGTCGGTAGATTTTCCATGGTCAATATCTCCTCGATGGACTTTCCAGAGATGTTCGCTGCTTCCAAGGCGGCGTTAAGTTTATTTGTATATCCCTGATGATGTTTAGAGTGATGTATTTCCATGGTCATCGCATCTATAGTATCCGGAAAAGCATTATATCCATAAGGAATTTCGGGGAGGGTAAAGGCCGTCGCGGCGATACTTTCAGTAGTTTCCATAGTCTTTTCTTTTTTTGTTTCAGTTTTACAGGAAGAGAGCATTAAAGATGGTACAACGGACATTCCCGTTGTCGCAATTACGGTTTGTTTCAAGAATTTACGCTTGTTCATGATGTTGTTTTATCTTTTCTAAAGTTAGGGATTATTACGTTCCCTATCAATGAATATTAAAAAATCGATATAGCGTTTCCATGTGCTCGTCAATTCGTTTCATAAGGGCTTAAGCAAATCTTTTGCGTCCCGTATACCACGTTTCAGGTTTTCGCACAGCAGAATGGATTTATCAATACGGGTCTGTGAATTCTTGTAACGGGATATCATATAAATAATCCCCCTTTTTTTTCCAATGGTAAGGCTTTCGAAAATCTGATATGCCTCGTAATCACTCAACATAACCGCTTCAAACTCTTCCGGAACATCGACTCCATATTTGGAGTTATCCTCAAAGAACTGAAGTTGAAAGTAATCGTTGGGAAAAATGCCCAAACTCTTTTGGTTGTTCTTACTAAACATCATGAAATAACGCCCTTGACGTTTTTGGAGAGCTGCGTGGAAAGAAATGGATTTGTCTTCAAAACTGGCTACAACCTTTACCCTTTTATGTCCGTTTTTTACGAAGGGTTCCACAATTTCAATAGGGAGGGCAACAATATGGATGCTGTTAAACTCACCACCGACGCATACCTCAAAAACTGGACTTTGCATGGTCCCAAGTTAACATTAAAATAGAATGATAGTAGCTATTGGGCTCAATCAACTATTCAATCAACGTACTAATAACTTGTGTAGCGCTATGAAGCGTTCGATGCACGGGACATTTGTCCGCTATTTGCATCATCTTATCCTTTTGCTGTGTATCAAGGTTACCGCTTAATTTAATTTCTCTATGAAATGTGTCTATTTTGGAGCGGTCGTCTTCACAATTGGCACAGTCTTGTGCGTGGGATTTACTGTAGGAAGTATGCACCTCTATATTTTCCAAAGGCCATCCCTTATGTCTAGCGTACATTTGAACGGTCATCGCGGTACAAGCCGAAAGTCCTGCTGAAACCAACTCATAGGGAGAGGGACCAAAGTCGTTCCCTCCAAAATCGATCGGTTCATCCGCAACCATATAATGACTCCCTACTTTCATTTGGGTCGTGAAACCGTCCTCTTGGTCCAAACTGGCCGCCACCTGATGTTTACTGGTCAAGGAACTATCTACCTTAGCAGCAATGGTAAGATAGCGTTTGGCCCACCCTGCGATAACCTCCCCAACGTAACGGGAATCTTCCTTATTGCTCAAAAGGTGGTCTGCACCATCCAAGGAAACAAAACTCTTCGGATGGTGAGCAGCAACATAAATTTCTTCCGCATTTTTGATGCTCACCGTATCATCTTGTGGAGAATGCATTATCAACAAGGGTTTTCGAAGCGATTTTGCTGTTGTCGCCAAAGACTTGGTTTCCAAATCATCAAGAAATTGCTTTTTTATCTTGAAATCCCTTCCTGAAAGATTTACCACAGCTTCTCCTTTGGATTCGATTTCTTCCAGCCCACTTTTAAGTAAATGTCTTACGTGAACTGGATTGGCCGGAGCACCGATGGTTACAAGTGCGTTCACAGATTTAATATCTGCCGCTGCGAAAATGGTCGCCGCACCACCAAGGGAATGCCCAATGAGGAGGGTAGGGGCGGTATAGTTTTCTTTTAAATAATCCGCCGCAGCGACAAGGTCCTCCACATTACCGGAAAAGTTGGTATCCGCAAAATCTCCTTCACTTTCTCCCAGTCCTGTAAAATCGAACCGAAGCACAGCAAAACCATTAGCGGTTAACGACCTGCTGATATTCTTTACGGCCAAAAGGTTCTTACTACAGGTAAAACAGTGTGCAAACAATGCAAAATTATGAGGATGCTGGTCTACTGGAAGTTCCAAACGTCCTACCAATTTTTCACCTTTCGCATTCTCGAATTCGACTTTTTGGGTATTCATTTTAGGCTGTATTTTTATTTGTGGAAAAGGGTCAGGGCATGTCTCTGCCCCCTAACTCTTAACCTTCTTTTTAAAGATACCCCTTAAGTCGGGATTATAGAAAAATCCTATCTGCATTCTATCAAAAACTGCAGAAGCGAACTGATTTCTCAAATACCCTAGTTGCACATTGCTATTCTCCGTAATTCTGATACCAAAGGCCCCATAAAGTCTGTTCTGGTCGTAAAGCTGGTCTTGCAAGTTAATGAACAGTTCATCGTAGAAATTCAGAAAAAAAGTACCGGTCAAGGGCAGTGTAAGCTGTAATCGATAACGGGCTCGGTGCTGGGTCTCCGTCCGGTTGCCAAAATCGATAAAACGCTGCTCCAGTCGATAGCGATGTTCAAACAAAAACTCCCAAACTTTGTTGGTGAGGATGAACTGTTGAAAAATTCGATGTTCCCTGCTGTCCAATCCACCTTCGTTTTCAAGAAAGGAAGGGTCTGTTCTAATAAAAGCATACCCAGCGGTGGCAATGGCGTTGGAACCAATATGATAGTTCAATCCAGTTCGGAGCAAAAGCTGGTTGAAGTTATCCAGAGTCTCATAGTAACGAAATTGAGCCTCTGAATGTATACTAAGTTTTTCTGAGATGCGGTTCATCCCAAAATACATATACCATGCTCCAAACTGGCTCTCACCATTTTCCTGCGCTTTTATCGCCAGTAAACCGCAGAGAAAAGCCAACAGGAATGACCTCATATCTTAAATGCTACTATCATTGATTGGAGTTCCTTCTTCTCCTTTGAGGTAAATATCCAAGAACTCAAGAATTTTACTGTAGGCTTCTATCTGATTTTCCTTTTTTACAAAACCATGGCCCTCGTCTTCAAAAAGCACATATTCCACAGGAACGCCATTTTTCTTAACGCCAGCAACAATCTCATCAGATTCTACCTGAAGTACTCGAGGGTCCTGAGCTCCTTGCAAAACGATTAATGGTTTTGTGACATTATCGGTGTGGAACAAAGGTGATATTGCACGTAATCTCACGGAATCGGCTGTATGGGGGTCTCCCAATTCTTTGTAAAGCGCATCTTTAAAGGATTCCCACCATGGCGGAATGCTTTTTAGTGTTCTCAACCAATTGGTAACCCCGAAGATGTTTACGCCCACGTCGAATTCCTCTGGCGCAAAAGTCAAAGCGGCCATGGTCATATAACCTCCGTAAGAACCTCCGATAATTCCAATTTTTTCGGAATCAATATCCACCTGCTGGGCCAACCAGTTTTTGCCCTCGATACAGTCCTTTAAATCTTTGTCTCCATGGTTTTGGTCGTCCATTTGATAAAATGTTTTCCCATATCCACTGCTTCCCCTATTATTTACAGCAAGGATGGCATATCCGTGGTTCACCAAATATTGAATAAGTGAACTAAAGTTTTGACGGGATTGCCCTCCCGGTCCTCCATGTACCCAAACCAATGCAGGAACCTTATTTTCTTCTGATGCTTGATGGGGTTTATAATAGATGGCGGGCACTTCCAATCCATCAAAAGATTCGAATCGTACCACTTCAGCGGTCACCAGGTGTTCAGGAACAATTTCATCGTTTAAGGTATTTGTGAGTTTCTTTTGCTCCTTTGACCCCAAATTGTAGGTGTACAGGTTGGAAGGAGTATTGGAGCCACCAACGTAAAAGCGCATCATTTCTTCATCTCGGGAAAAAGATACATTGGTAATATCCCCACCTTCAAATTGCGGTAACTCAATATTCTCTCCTGTGGACGTATCCATAACCTCAATGACATTCTTCGCATCTTCATTGATATACGTCACTCTATACTTGCCATTTCTTGTAAAGTACGAGCCTACAATGTCCCAATCTTTTTGCAAAACCTTCTCATTGGTTTCCTCTGCAATATTATATCGTACCAAGTATGCGAACTCTGAACCTTCGTCGGTTGTGTAATACACATATTTGCCGTCCAACGAAAAATCGGCGGGAGAGTTTCCACTTTGGGTAGTATTGATTTTCTTCTTTTCGCCACTCTTTACATTATACAGAAAAATATCAGTGTCGTTTGTATTTATAGGTTTTACCAAAACAAGATGGGACTCATCCCTGGAAATCAAAGTCACATTCATACCGTCATCATTTTGATACATCATGCTTGCCTCCATCGTGTTCAAATCCATTTTGTATACGTCATTAAATCGATTGTCACGTTTGTTCGAACCATAGTAAAATGCGGTTTCATCATCGCTCCATCCATAAAATAGGCTTCTTGCCCCTTCATAGGGAGTAAGGTTAGAAACAGTACCTGTTGTATCCCGCAGGTAAATTTGATAGACTTCATCCCCATTGTTATCCATTCGGAAAAGCATACGGGAATCTTTTGGAAAATAGGAAATCGCGAAGACAGATGAACTGTCGGATGCTGTAACGGGATAAAATTCTTCCGTCTCCATATCAACCTGGTACATGTTATAGATGCCCGTCTTGTTACTGGTCACCAATAAATTCGATTTATCGGGGGAGAAACTTCCACCAAATACGGTCTCATTGTCCATCATTTGGTCGATGGTGTAGGTCTTCAAGGTTTCTGCTATATCGGCAGGCTTTTCGGTTTTTTCCTTGCAGTTCCATAAGAGTAAAAGGGAAATGCAAAATAGTGCTTTTTTCATGTTCTGTTTGTTTTTTAGTCGATTGTAAATGTTTCCGTTTCTTTGAAAGGTGATAGGTCGAGTGATTCTATGGATTCTTGATAGGCTTTCCATTTGTCACTGAAAAAAGTGTTGGTCTTTTCCAAGGCTGATTTTAAATCATCCTCGGCAAACTTCACCAAGTTGGTTTCAGTTTTGGTAATACCTGATTTTCGTGATCCAACGTAAAATCCAGCCGTGTTGATACGTTGCATTACCGAAATCTCAGGATTTCGAGTGATACCTTGTCTTTTGTCTTCTTTACCAATATACAAGGCTACCACTGAATCGATTTGCTTAACGATATCCTTGGAGGCTTTGATTTGCTCTTTGTACTTCTCCTCATCCATTTCTTTCATTTCCTTGGAAAACTTATTCGCCAAATCTTTGCTTTGTACCAGTTGTTTTATGGCATCTGCGGCAGTTTGTGTGTAGGAAGTCAATTTTTTTCCTGTGTCATAAACTTGATTGATGGACGCCATCGATACCTGAAGTCGTGGATCGGTTTTAACGGTAATGTTGGTAGAATCATTGAATTCCCCATATTCTACTTTCACCTTATACCTTCCTGGCTTGACATCAATACCCCCGCTTTCTTCTTTCTTTTTACTGATTTTCCTCTGGGGGCGATCAGGTCCTTTTTCATCCAGTTGCCAGTATATTCTGTGGAAGCCGGCCTTTTCTGGAGTCTTATATTTCAAGGTTCGAATGAGTCGATTGCCATCAAAGAATTTAAAGAAAATGGAATCTTTGGTTTTTTGGCCATTGCTTTCCTGTTCTTCCTTTTTTTCCTCAGCTTCTTTCTTGTCCGATTTTTCATCCTTCTTTTTACCCTCTTTGAGATAGTACGTAATCATCGCTCCACTTTTTCTATTTTCTCCATTATAGAGGGCATCTCCTCCAAAACGACTTCCTGTAGCTTGTTGATATGCTGCTAAGTAAGCATCTGGACTTTCAAAGAGACCTATATCTTTTTGTAGAGCGGAGGACCCTCCTGCTAATGCCCTTAAGGGTCTAATATCATCCAAAACCCAAGCAGCTCTTCCAAAAGTCCCAATGACCAAGTCATTTTCTCGCGGATGGATGACCAAATCTTTTGTGGATACTGATGGGAAGCCTTCGGTCCACTTTTGCCATTTTTCTCCAGCGTTTAATGAAATATAAAGACCATCATCAGTTCCTAAGAACATTAGGTTTGGGTTTTTAGAATCTTCGACAATGGAAAGGGTGTAACTTTTCACGTCACCTTCATCTACTATACGGGTCCATGTTTTGCCGTAATTTGTTGTTCGGTAAGCGTAAGGGGTGTAGTTGAAGCGTCTGTAGTCGTTCGCAATCAATAGGGCTTCACCTCTGTTATTTTTTGAGGCCTTTATCTGTGGAACCCAGCTTCCCTTGGGCAGCCCTTTAATGTTATCCGTTATTTCGGTCCAGCTTGCACCTCCATTTTGAGTATAATGTACACGACCATCATCGGTACCCACCCAAAGCATATCTTTTTCAACTGGGGATGGCTCTATGACCAATATGGTACAGTGGTTTTCGGCTCCTGTGGCATCCATGGTAAGGCCGCCACTTTCGCTCTGTTTTTGTTTTTCCTTGTCATTGGTGGTAAGGTCAGGGGAAATTGTGGTCCATGTGAGTCCCTTATCCGTGCTTTTGTGCACAAACTGGCTTCCAAAATAAACTGTACCGTTGTCAAAGGGGTCCTGTCCGATACCGGCATTCCAATTAAATCTCAGTCTAGTAGTGGCATCCGGTGGGGTAGGGCGGACAATGTAGTTGTTGCCAGTTTTCCAATCATATCGTCTCACAAAACCTTGCTGGCTCATAGCGTAGCCATACTGGCTGTCATCCAAATCTGGAACTACATCAAAGCCATCCCCAAAAGCAATTTCTTGCCAATAACTGTTTCGGATTCCTTGGGCGCGCCATACATAAGCCGGACCTCGCCATGAGCCATTATCCTGCATACCCCCGTAAACCTTGTAAGGGTATTCGTTATCGACACTGATATGATAGAATTGTGCTACGGGAAGATTTCCAATGAATCGCCATGTCTTGCCACCATCTTTGGTGATGTTCATTCCCCCATCGTTTCCATCAATCATAAATTGACCGTTTTCTGGATGGATCCACCAAGCATGGTGGTCGGGATGCACTCCATTATCGACTTGATAAGCGGGCATCAATTGCTTGAAATTCTTCCCGCCATCTTCAGAGACATTTACATAAGTGAAAATGGAATACACCCTATTCTCATTTTCGGGGTCTACATAGATTTCCGAATAATAAAAGGGCCGGTTTCCAATATCATTTTTATCGTTGACTTTTTTCCATTTCAAACCTCCATCTTCTGACTTATATAGGGCATTCTTTTTAGCTTCTATTAAGGCGTAGACAATATTCGGCTTGTTTTTGGCAATCGCAATTCCAATTCGACCCAATTCCCCTTTGGGCAATCCGTCCTCATTGGTCAACTTTTTCCAGTTTTTTCCGCCGTCATAAGTAATGTGCAGTCCACTTCCTTCACCTCCCGATTTAAAGAACCATGGGTCTCTTTTGTGTTCCCACATAGCTGCAATCAACTTGTTGGGATTGCTGGGATCCATGACCAGATCGGCCACCCCCGTTTTTTCATTGACAAATAGGATTTTTTCCCAAGATGCGCCTCCATCGGTTGTTTTATAAACCCCGCGTTCAGGGTGAATACCCCACGGGGAGCCTATTGCTCCAACATAAACTGTGTTTGGGTCTGTGGGGTCAACAATGATTCTATGGATGTGTCGGGTTTTTTCCAACCCCATGGATTTCCAGGTTTTACCACCATCAAGAGATTTATAGATTCCATAGCCTCCATTTAGACTATTTCTGGGATTTCCCTCACCTGTACCTACCCATATCACGGAAGGATTGGACTGTTGAATCTCCACAGCACCGATGGAAGCTGTTACTTCCTTATCAAAAATGGGGTCCCATTTTATGCCTCCCGAAGTAGACTTCCAAAGCCCACCCGAAGCGGTTCCCACATACATGACGTCTGGGTTTTTATGAACCACATCGATAGCGGTTACCCGTCCACTCATTCCGGCCGGACCAATATTTCTAGGTTTCATATCCTGGATAAGGTCCATGGAGAATTCTTGTGCAGTCGTAAGGGCTACTGTAAAAAGTAGAAAAAGGAAAATAGTTTTTTTCATGTGTTTGATTTGTTTAATGATGACCGACATGACACCCGCATCCTGGTCTGGAAAAACTTAAAACATCTTCATGCCAGGGGAAAGCCATGTTGTATTTATTGTTTTCCCACCAGAATTTACCGCGTGTAATTTCAGTATTGCCAATTTCGTCCATGGTTTTCGAATCAAATAGACGACCATTGACCATGGTGTACTTAATGGTTTCGGTATTCCTGATATCTTCAAGGGGATTTTTATCAAGAACTATCAAATCAGCCAGTTTCCCTACTTTCAAAGAACCGATATCATTGCCCGCGCCAATATAGTTCGCACCATTAATGGTAGCCGCTTGCAATGCCTGTAAATTGGTCATTCCACCTTGGTGCAACATCCATAATTCCCAATGGGCTCCCAACCCTTGAAGTTGCCCATGTGCCCCAAGATTTACCTTTACACCCTCATTGGCAAGTTCAGTTACTGATTTTGAAACTAAAATATGTCCGTTTTCATATTCTTCATCGGGTATCATGGTACGATACCGTGATCTAGCATCCACAAGACCCCTTGGTGTAAAGGTTAAGAGTCTTTCATTCTCCCAGACATTATCTTTTTGGTAGAACCAATACTCTCCATTCATACCGCCATAATTGACAATTAAAGTAGGAGTATAGCCCGAGTTGCTCGTTTTCCAAAGTTCGACCACGTCTTTGTATACCGGTGCAACAGGAATGTTGTGTTCAATTCCCGTATGCCCATCCATAATCATGGTCATATTATGATAGAAGGTTGATCCGCCCTCGGGTACAACATTTATATTTAATTCCCTTGCGGCCTGCATTACCTGTTGCCTTTGGTCCCTTCGAGGTTGGTTGTAACTTTTAACTGATTTCGCACCAAACGCCTTGGTTCTTCGAATGGCCGACCTAGCATCATCCAAATTGTTGATAACGGCTTTAAAATCCCCATCGGCCCCATATAGAATAATACCTGTTGAATAGATTCGAGGTCCAACCATACCCCCACTTTTGATGAGCTCAGACATAGCAAAAATAGATTCGGTATTGGCTGAAGGATCATGGGAGGTGGTGACTCCAAAGGCTAGATTCGCATAGAGTTGCCAATGCTTTTGTGTACTGAGACCGTATCTGAAACCTCCAATGTGGGCATGTGCATCCACAATCCCCGGCATAATGGTCTTTCCAGAAATATCAAAGACTTTTGCGTTTGCTGGGATGTTGACCTCGCCGGTATTACCCAAATATTCAATCTTGTTTTCGTTTACCACTAAGGTGCCATTTTCTATGACCTCATCTCCTTCCATGGTTATGATTCTTGCGTTGGTAAAAGCAATTCTTCCAGTTGGCTTATGGGTTTTTTGAACTAGGCCTACCTTAATACCAACACTGTCCATTTTGGCAGCTTTTTCAGGAGAATCTGGTAAAAAAGTATATCGATCTTTGATTTCGTTGGCAAAGTACTCATCGCCCAGCGTCCAGAACACTTTTTTACTATCGCTTGACCAATGCAAATTGATTCCAGCATCCTTTGATATTTGCGACACAGGCACCGCTTTGGTCTTGTTATCCAAATCCATTTCCTTACCATTCAGAACCAAGGGAGCGATATAAGCTTTATGCAAAATTGTGAACGCTATCCATTCATTGTTTGGGCTCGGTACCAACCGATTTGCATATTTTGATTTTACATGGGTTCTTTTATCCTTTCCATTGAGATTTACCGACCTGAGTTCTTTGGTCAGACTTCCAAAATACGTACCTCCTGTTTGATAAAAAATACGTTTTCCATTTTTTGAAAATACCGGGTGTTCTCCTTCATTCAGCACCCATTGTTTATTGGAACCGTCGGCATTCATGGTGTAGATTCCCGTGTTTTTGGCAAAACTCAATCCTTGGTCCTGGTTTCCAGGTTCTTTTCGATAGGTTATTTTTTTTCCATCAGAACTAAAGGAGGGGGTACGGTATATGCCCTTTTCCGAAGTAATTGCTGAAGAAGACCCGCCCGAGCTTGAAACCTTGTGAATCGCTCCGAGGTTTTCATCGTTCCAAGTGACAAATACGATGGTTTTTCCGTCTGGAGCAAAAGCGGGTTCAAATTCAAAGTCGGTACCATTGGTCAATCGTTTTGGTTTTCCATTGGGTAATTTTTTTGCCCAAAGATGTCCGAGAGCGTTGAAGACCAAGGTTTTTTGGTCAGGGGATGTTATCGCTTGTCGTATTACTTTGGCAGTGAACTGAGTGGGAGCCACCGGAGAGTCGATTTTTAGTGTCTCCGCAATTTTGATTTTCGCATCAACCGTGAATGGGATCAAAGTAGCTTCT
>NZ_JANQIH010000198.1 GCF_028282265.1 Allomuricauda sp. | reverse complement strand
CCTCCTTCCCACCTGAAAACACCCGGCAATAAAAAAACTCAAAATTGAACAAATCCTTGGCATGAAATCCGACTCCCGGCATGGCTTTTCCGGCAATGTCCATTTCCAGCACAAAGTTTTTATAGGTTTTCCCCTCTAGCTTGGCTATTTCGTGTCTTCCCAATCGAAGGGCCTTTTTCCCTTTGTAACTGGCCGTATGAAAATCCAGGTTTTGGTTGCTTTCATTGTCAATAATCTTCCAGTTTTCCGAGGTCAGCTCGATTTTTTGTCCAAGCATCACCTCACTCGAAATCAGTAGTAAAAGTATAAGTGGAATCCAATCAATTTTTCTGTTAAAACGCTTCATGTGGTTGTTTTTTTCAAAATTCAGATGAATCTTACTGTAACAAACCATCAAAAACCGTTTATTTATAATCCAAATTCCGTTCATTTTTTGAATTTCTTAAATGACCTCTGTTGAAAAAGACTTATTGAAGGGTTGCATTGCCCAAATCGTGAGCCGATACTTTCCTGAAAAGGCTTCCTCAGACCAAAATCTTGGGCAAAGGGACCTGAACTATCTAATGGATTTGATTGAGGAAAAAACCAATATCAGAATAAGTTTATCCACGATGAAGCGGCTTTGGAAAGGGGACTTCAACAAAATGCCGCATCCCAGCACCTTGGATGCTCTGGTTTCCTTACTCGATTTTGAAAATTGGAACGCTTTTCGACAAAATCAAAGCAGTGACTTCTCGCAATCAGACCCCTCCTTGGTCAAGCCCAAACGTTTTTCAAAACCAATTTTTGTGGCCTCAGTTTTGGGTGTTGGTGTATTGACATTTCTTTTGATATCCTTGGTGAAGAAGAAAAAAGAAATCTTTGTTCCCGAGGGAGTTTCTTTCTCAGCTAATAAAACAGTAGCCTATAATGTACCCAACTCTGTCATTTTTTCTTATGACTTAAACGGAATTGAAGCGGATAGTTTTTTTATACAACGTTCGTGGAATCCCATGCACAAATCGGCAATACGTCCAGAGAAGAAAAACTTTTCGGAAATCTATTATTATCCAGGTTTTCATTGGGCGAAATTGATTGCCAACGACAGTGTTATAAAAAAAACCCGTGTTCATGTAAAGACCGATGGCTGGTTCGCCACTGCAAAATCAAAAAGGATACAGGATATTCCTTTGTATCCCAATCAAAAGAGAATCATATCGGAGGGAAACATGAAAATCGCAAGTCGTGATTTACAAGATGCTGGTTATGACCCAAAAGAGAATCTGATTCTTTCTTATTTTAACATTCGGGAGTTTGAAAACCTTCAAAGTGACTCCTTTATTCTTGAGACCAAGGTTCGATTTGAGGACACCCAAAATTTAACCTGTCCTTACATGGAAGTCACATGGATTGATGAAAAGGATGTTTCGTGGATTGGCATTATTGATAAAGGTTGCGAAAGCAATCTATCTTTAAAATTGAGTGATACCTTTTTGATGGGTACGGAAAACGACTTCTCAAAACTTGGAGCTAAACTGGATGAGTGGCAAAGGATTAAAATCGTCTGCCATGCTGGAAGCTTTAAGCTGTATTTAAATGATATGCTGGCCACGGAAACCGAATTTACCGGAGCAACGGGGAAGATTATGGGCCTAATCCTCACCTTCACCGGAAAAGGGGCCGTTGATTATGTATCTTTAAAAGATATAAACGGTAAAACTCTTTATTCAGATGATTTCGATAATAAATAAACACTGCATTACTGCTTTCTTGTTAATTTGTACCCTTGCCCTGCATTCGCAATCCATAGATGGGGCATGGGAAACGGTCTTACCTAACGACGAAGGTGCAGAAACCCAGTATGTGACCATTATTTCTGATGGTTATGTCTCCGAGGCTTTTTTTGAAAAGGAATCAGGAAAGTTTATGGGTACTTGGGGCGGTTCCTATGAAGCGAAAGACGGGAATTTCAGCTATACCTATGAATTTGCCACTTTTGATTCCGCATTGGTAGGTACTTCCCAAAGTGCCGAATATCAATTCATAGACGGAAAAATGCACATGGAGGATAAGGTTTGGACCCGAATTGATGGTGGCTCCCCTGGAAAATTACAAGGTGCATGGCTTATTTCTGGAAGAATGCGATAGGGTGAAATTCAAAAGCGGGATACCAATCGACCAAGAAAAACCATGAAAATCTTATCAGGTACCCGTTTTCAATGGATTGCCTACAACACAGAGACCAAAGAATTTATGGGAACCGGCGGTGGAACCTACACAACCGAAAATGGAAAGTATGTCGAAAATATAGGGTTCTTCTCGCGGGATGACTCAAGAGTTGGAGCTAGTCTATCTTTTGATTTTGAATTAAAGGATGGGGATTGGCACCACTCGGGAAAAAGCAGTAAGGGAAATCCGATATATGAAATTTGGAGCAAACGAAAAACAGAATAGAATGATACAAAAAATACCTCTTGTCTTGCTTCTTTTCCTATTAATGACCACCATGAAAGCCCAAGAATTACCCTATAGAGAAATTCCCGAATATCCTGCCGATTATGGGCCTGGAAACGTAGCAGCCCGAATGATTGATGGGTTGGGCTTTCGATACTACTGGGCAACAGAAGGTTTGACCGAAAAAAACTTGGCGTATAAACCTTCAGAAGATGGAAGAACTGTTTTAGAAACTCTGCAACATATTTATGGGATGTCGGAAATGATCATGAACGCACCATCTGCTACTCCCAATATTCGTCCTGCAGATTTTTCAAAATATTCTTATCAAGAATTACGTCAAAAAACGTTGGAAAACTTGAAAGCGGCAAGTGAAATCATGGCAGGTAAGCAGGCTGAAGACTTTGAATCTTTTGAGGTCATCTTTCAAAGGGAAGAAAATCAATCCAGTTTTCCTTATTGGAATATGATCAACGGGATGCTTTCCGACTGTATTTACCATACAGGGCAAATTACCATGATGCGGCGCTCTTCAGGAAATCCCATTAATCCAAACGTGAGCGTTTTTATGGGCAAGCTTAGAAATTGACCCTCCTGTTCAAGTAATTTAGTTGTAAGGCCATATTTTGTCGACCGCAACTTTGTAGGTTGGGTCTTCCATTACATTAACTTCGATGATATCGTCAGCATTCTTCAGTAGGCGTCGACAGTCTTTGCTCAAGTGTTTCAGATGGACCTTTTTACCCACTTTTTGATAGCGCTCCGTGATTTTGTTCAGTGCCTCAATGGCCGACATATCAACCACGCGACTTTCTTGAAAGTCAATCACCACTTCATCAGGGTCGTTTGGAACATCAAACTTTTCCGCAAACAGAGTGGTGCTTCCAAAAAACAGGGGACCATAGATTTCATAATGCTTGACCCCGTCTTCGTCAATGTGTTTTCGTGCACGAATTCGAATGGCATTGTCCCAAGCAAAAACCAAGGCAGAAATAATGACCCCGACCAAAACAGCCAGTGCCAAATTGTGCAGAAATACTGTTACCAAAGTCACCAAGACCATCACTAAAACATCCGATTTGGGCATTCGCTTAAACACCCTTAGGCTGGCCCATTCAAAAGTTCCCAGCGCTACCATTATCATTAGTCCGGTAAGTGCGGCCATTGGCACTTTTTCAATAAGATTCGAACCGAACATCACGAACGCCAAAAGCATTAAGGAGGCCACAATCCCTGACAGTCGGGCCCGAGCCCCGTTGGAAGTATTAATCAAACTTTGGCCAATCATGGCGCACCCTCCCATCCCGGAAAACAATCCAGAAAGAATGTTGGCGGTTCCTTGTGCCACAGCTTCTTTGTTGCCCCTTCCTCTCGTTTCCGTGATTTCATCCACAATGTTCAAGGTCAAAAGACTTTCTATCAAACCAACTCCTGCTACAATGGCAGCATAGGGAAAAATGATTTGCAAGGTTTCCATGGAAAAAGGCAAATCTGGAATGTGAAATGGGGGGAAGCTCCCTTGGATCGAAGCAATATCTCCAATGGTTCGAGTATCGATATTTAGAAAGAATACCAAGCCAAAGACCAATAGAATTGCAACCAATGATGCTGGCACTACTTTGCTGAGCCTAGGCAAACCCCAAATGACCACCATGGTCAACAAAACCAGGCCCAAAAACGTGTAAAGTGTAACTCCACTTAGCCATGTCCCATCTTCACCTTTGAACTGGTCTAGTTGCGACATAAAGATGATGATAGCCAATCCGTTTACAAACCCAAAAATAACAGGGTGGGGTACCAATCGCATCAATTTTCCCAAGCGTAGAAATCCAGCGGCCATTTGCAAAATTCCGGCAAGGATAACGGTGGCAAAGACGTACTCCACACCATAGTCCTTTGCCAAACTTACAATGACCACGGCCACAGCACCTGTCGCTCCAGAAATCATTCCCGGCCTTCCTCCCAGAATTGAAGTGACCAATCCCATTACAAATGCCGCGTAAAGACCGGTCAAAGGCGATAACCCTGCAATAAATGCAAAGGCAATAGCCTCGGGAACCAAAGCCAAGGCAACCGTAAGGCCCGACAATACTTCGGTTCGGTAGTTCACTTTTTGTGAAAAGTCGAAAAGATTAAGGTACTTTTTCATCACCCATGATTTGAAGCCGGCAAAAATAGGATTTCTCTCGGGTTTGCCAGTCCTAAAGTGGAGAATTAGGAATTTGATAATCCAATGTCTGTACAATGAGGATTTGCCAAAGTATGCTCACAAAAACTGACTGAATAAAAAAAGAACCGCCCCAAACTTGATGCTTGAGGCGATTCTTAACTAAATAACCAACCAAAAAACTTGTATATCTAGTCGAACACTAAAAGAGTTCCTTACATTTTTCTTTGTCGGGTAACATTCATTTCGGCATTTTTCATTTTCACTCGTTTTTTACCCGTTTTTTCACCAGACTTCAAATATTGCACGTAACCTCTTCCTGTAAACTCATAAATGGTTTCACTTGCTACGTGATACAGCTCGATGGTACTATCATTAATAACGTAGAGCTCAAAATAATCATTGCCCAAGAAGTCATAATCCAGTGTTAAAGTTTTAAGCGTCGGATCATTGGCGATATCAAATACTTCATAAAGCCCTTCATAATCCCAAACCAAATCAACTAAAGGAAGTCCAAAGTCATCAATGGAAGACCTAAAAACGCCCTGCCCATTTCCTGATACAAACTGAAGATAGTTCTCGTTATCGAACTCGTTGATAGCTCCTACTTCACTGGTAAACGTTTTTTCCCAAGCCTCATATTCCTGAAGAAAGTAATGGATATTATCATAGAAAACACTGTCATAGTCAAAGTTGTTTCTTTGATACCCTCTCAACAAATAAGTTGTGTTCGAATTGGGGTCGTATAACTCTATAGTTCGATTGTTAACCGCTAGAACTTCCAACAGCCAAAGTCCATCAATATCATGGTCAATTTCAACTGCGCCATTGAGTGTGCCGTAAGTCCCCACATCAATTCCGAAACCGTTACCTGTTTTTCCTATTCCAACTAAATTGTTGTTTACATATACAATTCCGCGGTCAAAAGAGATGGTAAAAGCCTGTTGTAAAAAAGGAACCTCGCCATTACCGCGACTCGCATTGATATCGATATACCATAAATCGTATGATTCCAAGACCAAAGCCGTATTAATTGGCGATTCATCAATGAAATCATCTTCAATGATCACTTCGGTGTAGCATGAACTCGCCAAAAAACCTATAAACAGTATCCCAAAAAGTAGTTTTCCATTCTTCATAATCCTAGTTTTTTGATTTGTAATAGTATAACCAAGCACTGTGCCAAAATCATAACATTTTGATAATCAGTATTTAATGACATAGTTCGAAGAATGTTTAGTTTTGGGGCATTAAATATCAGGTATGCAGGCAGCACCACGCTTTGGAGTTATTGGTGGGGGAAGTTGGGGAACAGCTATTGTTAAAATGTTATCGGAAAACTTGAACCACATTGGTTGGTATATCCGTAACGATTCCATTATCAGACATATTCAACGGGAAGGTAACAATCCGCAGTACATCAGTTCGGCCCAATTTGATGTTTCCAAATTAGGCTTGAGTTCAGAGATAGATACCGTTGTAGAATCGAGTGATATTCTCATTTTTGCGGTGCCTTCCGCATTTTTGGAGGGTGAGCTTGAAAAGCTGTCCCTTCCATTGAAAGACAAGGTTGTTTTTTCAGCCATCAAGGGAATTGTTCCTGTCACCGGATTAATCGTTGGGGAGCACTTTCATGAAAAATATGACATCCCTTTTGAAAATATTGGTGTGATAACTGGCCCCAGTCATGCGGAAGAAGTAGCTATGGAACGGTTGTCCTACCTGACCATTGCCTGTTCTGACATGACCAAAGCCGAGGTAGTCGCTGAAAAATTGCGAAGTCATTATATCAGAACCAAAATCTCAGATGACATTATAGGAACCGAATATGCCGCCATGTTGAAAAACATCTATGCCATAGCTGCAGGAATTGCACATGGTCTGGGGTATGGAGATAATTTTCAAAGTGTGCTGATGAGCAATGCTATTCGCGAAATGAAGCGTTTTATTGGCTGCGTGCACAAAATGAAACGGAACATCAATAATTCCGCTTATTTGGGCGACTTATTGGTTACAGGATATTCCATTTTTAGCCGCAACCGCATGTTTGGAAACATGATTGGAAAAGGGTACACCGTTAAAAGCGCTATGATGGAAATGAATATGGTGGCCGAAGGTTACTATGCCGCAAAAACCGCCCATGATTTTATGGACCGTTTGGAAAAAAAGTCAAAGACACCTATAATTGATACGGTTTACAATATTCTTTACCACAACAAAGAACCCAAAAAGGCTTTCAAAAAGTTGACCGAAAAGTTGGACTGATATTAAACCGTGAGTACCTCATCGGATATATTCTTCCCCCGAGGAATAGACTTGTTTTGAACATCAATGCTCATGGCATCATACGATTTGATGTGCCTTTTATTCACTATGTAGGATTTATGGACTCTGCTGAAATCTTTGGGGAGCTGCTCTAAGGCCGCCTTGATGGTTCCATAGCTGGTCAACTTGGAGTCATCATCCAAATGATAGGTTACATAATTGCCCAAACCTTCCACAAAAAGAATTTTTTCCGTTGGAACTCTATGGGTCTTTCGGTTCGATCGTATTTCCAAAATCTCCGAATTGGCTATTTGATTCTTTTCGTGTTCCATTGCCCATAATTGAAATAGTTTTATTCCAAGTATCAACAGCACTGTGGTATTGATCAAAACAATCGCTCGTATCAACATCATTACACTGAACAGACCCGTATTTGAATCATTCAATAATAGTTCTTCGTAAAAAAGATGTATAAAGATTCTCTGCAAAACGCCTCCTACAAGAAGTACGATAGAATACCCCAATAAAAACATGAGATACTTATGCTTGAGCAAAAATCTTGGCAATAAGAAGTATATGGTGGTGTACACCGCTAAAATGCGAATGGGTAATAACACAAACTCCAAATAAAAGGAAGCCAAATACCCTTCCGGCCCGACCCAAATGAGCCCAAACAATACATAATACCCCATCCAAAAAATAACATGGGTCGCAATTCTGGAATCAAAAAGATAAAAATTCTTGGTCTGTCTCATCGAATGGGTTTATCACGTCATACTGCAGCCTTTATTGGTATAAAAAACGAACAGCTTCGTATAAATCAGGATACCGCTAAAAATAGACAATCTAGTTTTAAGGAAATCATAAAAACAAATCCATGCGATACAATTCCCTAACTCTGGTACTTTTAATCATTCTTCTCTTCAGTTCTTCTTCTTTAGAATCACAGGTCTTGGGAAGAAGAAGTTCTTGGGAGGCCAAAATCAGTAGTCCAACGAAACAACACCCAGGCGCAAAAATTCTTGAAATAGAAGCCAATAGTCCATTGGAAAAAGCTGGTTTTTTGCCAAATGATTTAATCATTGAAGTAAACGGAACCACTGTTAAGGATGGTGAAACTTGGACCGAGGTCTCCTATGGCCTTAGGTCTGAAAAGCCAGTACATATCAAAGCGCTTCGAGGGAGTCTAAAAGTAGATGCTTCTGTGAAGTTCAATCCGCTACCCAAAGAAGTTCATCTAGAACTGGATACCTTTTATGAGGAAGTGACCAGTACTTATGGAATCACCCAAAGAACTATCATCACCAGACCCAAAAAATCGGGCAGACAACCTGCCATAGTTTTAATTGGAGGTCTCAGCTGTTCCAGTATTGAAACGTATTCGGGGCGCAGAGGTACCAATTGGGGCAAAACCATAAAAGCATTGGTCGAAAGGTCGGGCATGGTGGTCATGCGGATTGAAAAACCCGGCGTTGGGGATAGCGAAGGGGATTGTAGTACTTCAGATTTTCTTACCGATTTGGAAGGGTATCGGTCCGCTATTAAAGATTTAAAAACAAAGTCTTATGTGGATTCCTCCCGCATTGTGGTTTATGGGTCTAGCATGGGTAGTGCCTTAGCCCCTTTACTTGCCAATGAATTCAATCTTGCAGGAGTGATTTCTGATGGAACATTCTTCAAGACTTGGTATGAGCACATGCTCGAAATAGAGCGTCGAATCCTTCAGTTTCAAGGCAACACTGAGTCAGAAATCGCTATGAAAATGAACAAGTATTTCATTCCTCTCTACCATGGTATGCTCATTCAAAAACAAACCTATCAAGAAGTGGTGGATAGGTATCCGGCCATTGCAGAATTCAATTATCATTCGCCAAGCCATATGTACGGACGGCCTGTTGAATATTACCATCAGCTTCAAGATTTTGATTTAGCCGGTGAATGGGAAAAAGTAAAAGTTCCTGTTCGTATACTCAGAGGCACCAATGATTGGATAATGTCTGCCTTTGACAATCAAATAATCATCGATGTTCTCAAAAGAAATGGACATACCGATCACGTTCTTCATGAGTATCCTGGGTTAGACCATTGGAACACCATTCATGAGAACCCCAAAAACTCATTTGAAGGCAAGCCAGGCAAATGGGATGAAGGCACCATCAATTTAATCATTGAATGGGCCAGACAGATTGTGGGCCTAGACGCTTAAACTCTTTCCAACGAGAAGTTTGAATGGGATTCCAGCTCCGCTTCCATCTTTTCCTTGAACGAAAGAATTTGGGCGCTATCGTAACCAAACGCCTTTTTGAACTCCTCAAGAATCGGGTCTAGGTAGGTACGAACGCTATCAATGTCAAAATAAAGTCTACCTGTTCTGCGTATAAAGAAATCCAAAGGGTTCGAAGCCATCTCATAGTTAATGGTAAACTGTGCCTCGGCCCTTATCATTTTTATATAAGGGTCTTTATTTCGCAGAGCGGCGTAGTTTTCCAAAATGGTTTCAGTCTGCTTTCCATAGGTCGTGACCAAATACCAAGCATCATGCTCAGTAAAACCATCCTCCTTGATACGGTCAAAGACTTCTTGGATATATCTTTTAACATGCTTGAATTTCTTAAAGTAA
>NZ_JANQIH010000187.1 GCF_028282265.1 Allomuricauda sp. | reverse complement strand
CAGCTACAAAAAGTATCAAAGCCTAATCGCTGATTTTCCAGCCTTTGGAAACTTCGCCAGATTGCTCGCCGAGGAGATGCTTACCTTCCTAGATGAATTCTCTAAAGGTTGGTCTTTTCAGACTGCCAAAGAGAAATATGAGCTATTGCTCACCTACTTTCCAAATATCGAATTGCGGGTAAAACTGGGCTACATTGCTTCCTTCCTGGGAATTTCGCAAGAAACCTTAAGCCGTATCAGAAAGTAGATTTTGACATAGGTCAAAAAGAATCCACTTCAGCCAACTCATCTTTGTAGCAAATAGTGAAAAGATGAAAAATTCAACATTAGTGTTCAGGAGCCTGGCCATACTCATTATTCTCGCCGGGACCGCACATCTGGTAAGTTATGCCTCCCCAAAACATGGGATAATACAGGATAGCGAAGTATCTGCGGATGCCTATAGCAACCCAAAACCTTCCCAAGAGAAAACCTCAAATGAAGTCCCTGAAACTGATTACTTGGAAGGGAACTGGAAAGTGAACTACAGCACCGAAGCGTTTAAAGGTGCCGTAGTATATTCCATCAAGAAAGAAGGCGAAGCGTTTCATGCCTACACCTATCAATATCAGGATGAGCAAGGAAATTCCGAAGAAGCTGATGGTGCTAAAACGCTAACCATAAAAAGCTTTGATGGTACTACAGGAAAGGGTATGTACACCATGAAATATGAGCAAGAAGAATACGAAATCGACTGTGTAATTAAGAGGGTGGATGATAACACCTTTACCTTGAGCTATGACTATTATGGGTATAGCGATGTGGAAACCTGGAAAAGACAATAAGCATGCTGGAACTCCTATCAAAAAAACTCGATTGGGTAGATGTGCAGTATTGGTTTCACATCGTTAACGACCTGAGTCTTTTCTATATAATACTTCCATTTTTTACCTTGGAATTGATTCGGTATGCCTATCTAAAAAGACTGAACAAGGATTTAATTTTGGATACCATCGCCAATGGTATCACCTTTGGTGCCTTCTTTGTGATTGAAATAATTCTTGGCCTGCTGGCTGTGACCAAAATCTACTTTTGGATATACCAAAATTTCAGCCTTCCTCATCTGGAATTGAATTGGATAACCATTATCACCTGCATTTTACTGGCCGATTTCGCCTACTATTGGGAGCATCGAATGATGCATAGAGTGGGGATTGGTTGGGCAACGCATACGGTGCACCATAGCTCTACGCATTTCAATATTTCCGTAGCCTATCGGTTTGGCCCAATGGACGGTATTTCGGCCATTTTATTTTCATTGCCGATAGTCATGTTGGGCTTCGACCCCCTTCTGGTCTTGCTGTCTGAAATTTTCGTTCTGACGTTTCAAGCCTTGTTGCATACCGAAATCATAGGGAAGTTGACAAAACCAGTCGAATTTATTTTCAATACGCCTTCACATCATCGGGTACACCATGGTTCCAATCGGCAATATTGGGATAAAAATTATGCAGGGATTCTCATAATCTGGGACAGAATGCTGGGTACCTTTGAGCCCGAAGAGGAAGAAGTCCGGTATGGGATTTCGGAACCTTTACAAAGTAATAATCCGATAAAAGTCTTTCTTCATGGCATTTTCCGCCTCTTCCGAAAGCTGAAAAAAGTGGATGGATTTAAAAACAAGCTATTGGTCTTTATAAAGCCCCCGGATTGGATGCCCCAGAATCAGGATATGGTAAACGCCAAAAGCAATGGGTAACGCAGCAACAAAAAAAGACTGGCTCAAGTTTGCTTTGGTGATGGTAGTGTTTATTATTGGCATGATCATTATGATGGTTCATGAAGTAAGAGGCTTCTGGATTTGGACCGCTTATGTTGCTATTTGGTGGTGGACAGAAATGCTTATCGCAAAAAATATCCATTTAAAATGGTGGGTTTGGGTGTTTATTTTGCTAGGACTGACTATTATTGATATACTTATTATTGGACTGATAAACGGGTAATCGAGTGAAAGCAAACGACATCATATTTGCAGACTTATCAACCTACACTCCTAAAGCGAGCATGGCATTTTACGAAGCTGTTTTTGGTTGGAAATACTACCTGAGCGATGCCTATTGCGCGGCATATTTGGGCGACAGAGCAGTTTCTGGATTGTATGAAACCCCAGAAAAATTCAAACAAATGCGGATGCCCCATTTTTGGATGACCTACATGCAAGTAACCGATTTGGAATCCGTGGTGGAGAAATCCAAACAAATTGGAGGTATTGTTGAAATGAATTATGAAATGGACGGTTTTGGCAAAGTCGCTTTGATTCGAGATCCCCAGGGCGCAGGCTTTACCCTTTATGAAGGCGACAAATTGCAAAACGCAAGAACCAAAGACACCAGAAACACACTCATCTGGAATGAACTTCATGTTTCAGACTTAGAAAAAGTCATCCCGTTTTACCAAGGAGTTTTGGAATGGGATTTCAAACCAAATGAAGATGAATCCTATCAGGTGATAAATCAACGAGGGGATTACATTGCCGACCTTTTACAAATACAAAACCAATACAAGGGTAAATATGAGTATTGGGTATGCACTTTCGGAGTTGAAGACCTAGCAAGCACCAAAAAACGGATACTGGAAAACGGTGGAAACCTCATCAGTGATGAAGAATCCCGTATGCTATTTACGGACAATTCCGGCGAAGCCTTCTTCTATATCAAAGAAGTCTGAATATCGCAACGCTACGCCACCGTCCCCTGGCAACTACTTCCGGCACCGGCCGTACACCCATAACAATGTTGGGAAATCACAATATTGCGGTCGTTTAGCACGTCTTCATTGTAATCTTTGATGTGCTTTACCTTACTGGCAACCTTTAGGTCCAACATCTGGTTAAAGTCGCAATCGTAGAGCCAACCGTCCCAACTTACTGAGATGGTGTTGGTACACATCACATTGGCCACCGCGGCTGGGTTATAGGCCTCAACCAAGGCGTACATATAATCCTCATAATTGTCAGAAGCTATTAGATAGTCCAAAAAGCGGGAAATGGGCAAGTTGGTAATGGCAAACAAATTGTGGAATTGAATTCCAAAATCCTCGTCCAAGGCTTTTTTAAAGTCGCGCTCCATGGCCATTTGGTCCCCGGGCAAAAACGCACCGGAAGGGTTGTAGACCAAATCCAAACGCAAATCACTTCCTGGCATACCGTATCCCACGGCGTTCAATTCTTGTAAGGCCTTGATGGATTTGTCAAAAACCCCATCCCCACGTTGCTTATCGGTTTTACCACGGGTGTAGTGAGGCATGGAAGATACCACATGTACATTGTGCTTTTTAAAGAATTCCGGAAGGTCATAATACTTCTTGTTCGCACGAATGATGGTCAGATTGGAACGCACAATAAAATCTTGGATACCCGCCTTAGCGGCCTCTTCCACAAACCATCGAAAATTGGGATTCATCTCGGGAGCACCTCCAGTGAGGTCCAAGGTATGGGCTCCCGTGTTTCGGATAACCTCCAAGCAGAGTTCCATGGTCTCGCGGGTCATGATTTCCTTTCGGTCAGGTCCGGCATCCACATGGCAGTGCTCGCATACTTGGTTGCACATATACCCCACATTGATCTGTAGGATTTCCAATTTATTGGGGCGTAACGGATGGTGACCAATCTCCGCAATTTTATCTTTGAAGTAAGGCAGTTCGCCATCGGCAAAAAGGCCCCCATTCAAAATCTCCAACTGTTTGTTGGTGGACGCCAACTCGTTATCTCTTGCTTTTAAGGACTTTTTCGCCGCTTTTTTGATTTGTGGCAATATGCTTTGTTCCATTTATTTCAGTTTTGTGATACTAGTTCGTCGTTTCAAGTACTCAGCACCGAGCACCCTAACATCTAGCATCTAACTACATAGATAATTTGTTGTATTTGTTCATCATTTGAACGCCGTGTACCAGCGTTGCACCACTTTCAATGGCGGCTCCTGCATGCACGGCCTCCATCATCTCTTCCTTGGTAATCCCTCGCTGAAGACCATCCTTAGTGTAGGCATCGATACAGTACGGGCATTTCACCACATGGGCCACCGCTAGGGCAATCAGCGATTTTTCCCTTGCACTAAGTGCACCTTCCTCAAAAACCTTTCCGTAGTAGTCAAAGAATTTTGTGCCGAGCTCTTCGCTCCATTCAGTGATGTTTCCAAATTTTCGTAGATCCGCCGGATCATAATATGAGTTAGCCATTTTGTTTTGCTTTTACAGTTTAACGTACTTCTAAAACAGAAGAATTTTATCAATAAGAAAAAAGAGAGGTCTCAGTGCTATCAGACGTATAGCTTTGCAAAACAAAAAGGGGAGCCTTTGTTGAATGGAATCTTGAAATAATGGTATTGGGGTACACCTACCGATTCATATAGAATAGGTCCGTGTGATGAATATAATCTTGAAAAGAGTTGAATCCATTTGAGATGTATTCCCTTCAGAAAATTGGATAACCTCTTAATATCGGAAAAGGAATCAATATCATAAAGAAGCCCCAGTTGCTCAACAGAAGTATTGGAACTTAGAAAATCGGTCAACTCGTGTAATAAAGAGGAAGTCTGCCAAGGTAATGCGGCAAAATCCTCGGCTTGAAAATCCTTGGCTTGAAGAGCAATCAGATAACATCCTCCATCCCTTGAGGGTCCCACCGCCGAATTGCCAGTTGATAGAGAGAACATTGCTTTTTCAAGATGGGTATGTGATAGATTGGGACTATCGTTTCCGACAGTGATAATCTTGTTGTAGCCCAAATTAACAACTTCTTGAATGGCATTGGTAAAGCGTTCGGCGAAGTTGGCCCCCTTTTGCTCTTTTTCACTGAAATGAAAAAAGGGAAGTCCGGTTGCTTCTATAATTTGAAGGGTATGCTCTGTTAGACGCTCCAAAATTTTGGGTTCGCCCGACATCTTTTTCAAACGAGCGTCTTCCATCGCGGAATTCGCAAAAAGTAAAATAGCGGTATCTTGAGCGAGCAAGGTCTTCAAAAGCAGGTCTTTTCGTAAACTTACGATAAAAAGTACGCTTTATTCAGTCGACCTGACCTATTTTACATTACAGATTTGAGAAAAAACATCATTTTTTAACATACCGACCTTTGGGTTGGTGTATAAATCAGCCGTTCGTTGATTGCTAAGTCCACAGGTAGATTTTTTGGATGAAATCCCCAATTCTGACGTATAAACCAGACTCACAAACCATGGGGTCGGTAATAGAGTCTTAAAAAAAGCCAATTATTGGGGGTTTTGGGCATTACCCACTAATTTTATAGCATCCTAATCATTGAAAAAATGTCCCAAAACTTGGTGTTGCCCAAAAAAATCGGACTCGTACTTTCAGGAGGAGGTATACGAGGGATGGCCCATATAGGACTCATCAAGGCTATGCACGAAAATGACCTTGGTGCAGAGGTGATTTCAGGAACAAGTGTTGGGGCTTTGGTCGGTGCATTATACGCCAATGGCAATTCGGTAGACGATATGCTTCAGTTCTTTCGGGAGACCCCACTATTTAAGTACAACTTCTTTGCTATTAATAAACCCGGATTTATAGATACAGAAAGGTACTATCCTATTTTTAAAGGGTATTTCCCTTCGGATTCGTTTGAAACTCTGGAAAAACCCCTTTTTGTGGTCACTACGGACCTGATGAAAGGAGAAGAAGCAGTTTTCGGGGAAGGGAATCTTATTAAACCCCTGCTTGCTTCTGCTGCCCTGACCCCTGTTTTCAGTCCTGTGGATATCAATGGTACACTCCACGCTGATGGTGGAGTGATGAACAATTTTCCTAAGGAATATGTGGATGGGAAAGTAGATTTTATCATTGGGAGCAATGTGTCCATAGCGGGAGAAGTTCGCAAAAAGGACCTGAAAAACTCTTTGCAATTAGCTGGTAGGATAACCGGATTGATGATATATGCTTCAAGCCACAAGAAATTGACCGAATGTGACCTTTTTATCGAACCTTCAGAGCTTGAAAAAATTGGGGTTTTGGATAAAAAGGGCATTGAAAAAGCCTTTCAAATCGGATATGAACATGGAAGTCGGGCTATTGAAAAATGGCTTTCCAAGGGATAACGAAGGGCAAAATCAAACACCAGACAAGAAAGAATACAGCCATTCCTGAAGGAAATGGTTTTTTGCCAGAATAGAAGGTAGCGCTACAGCCAATAGCCAACTACCTTTGTAAATCAACTGAAAAAGCAAAACCAAAGCCATACGTTTGGGATAGAACATACCCAAAAATGATAGGACAAAAATGGCCCCCCATAAACAGCCTACCAATCGAATGACCTCCGAATACTCTATGGTGTTTTGAAAAATCGAACGAACTGCGATTTTAGGATAGAACAGGCTGGTTATGCTAATCCACCCAGCAACGATGATGTTGGCCAAATAGATAATTTTTAAGCCGAGCATGATCTAAACATCATCATAATCCACCTTTAGAGTGGGCGTTAAAGGATGCGCTTGACAGGTAAGGATAAGACCCTCGGCAACCTCACCATCCGTTAAGATTTGATTTTTTACCATTTCAGCCTTGCCTTCGGTAATTCGGGCAATACAGCTGCTGCAAACACCACCTTGGCATGAATAGGGAGCATCAATGTTTTCCTTTAAAACAGCATCCAGTACCAGTTCTTTTTGGTCCATCGTCAACGAAAAGGATTCATCATCCACAATGACTTCGAGCTGTGTTTTCCTATCCAATTCTTCGGCCAGTGTATCTTCGGTTTCTGTTGAGGTGAACAGTTCAAACAAGATTTTATCCTCCTGAACACCATTGGTTTTTAAGGTGTCTGAAACCGTATTGATCATTTCTTCGGGACCACAAAGATAAAAGGCCTCAAAATCTACATCTTTGAACTTGTTTTTTACGATGAAGTTCACGGTAGACTTTTCAATTCGCCCGAACATGGCGCCGTCTTCTTGCGCTCGGCTATAAATGTGCTGAACGAAAAGGCGATCTCCATATTCTTTTTGAAGATTTTGTATTGCAGAAAGATACATGGTCTCCTCGGCCGATTGGTTTCCAAAGACCAAAACGAATGTACTTTCAGAATGACTTTCCAAGACTGAGCGGGCAATACTCATTATAGGGGTGATGCCACTGCCCGCGGCAAAAGCCGCAACCTTTTTCGGTGTTCCGTTGGGCTGAAAAATGAATCTTCCTTCAGGAGGCATTACCTCTAAAATGTCTCCTTGGCCAATTTGATCGTTCGCATAAACAGAAAATGTACCGTTCGGCATTTTTTTAATGCCAACGGTTAACTTCCCAGATGATGGAGCGGAGGAAATGGAATAGGCCCTTCGCAATTCCTGACCATTGACGTGGTGTTTCAAGGTAATGTACTGTCCTGCTATGAAATTGAATGTAGATTTTAATGCTTCGGGAATCTCAAAAGTTAACGAAACAGAATTTGGAGTAAGTTGCTCTTTGTTGGCAACCGTTAGGGGATGAAAATCGCTCATCTAGTCAATTTTTTTGCAAAACTAAGGATTAGCCGAATTTTTGACCTTAAATTTTTGCAAATACCCTTCGTTTGTAACAAATTTTCCCGTTTGCATACTAACTTGTGAAAAATTGCCAACCATGTTCAAGCATTTTATTCGATTGCAATGGAAATCCTTTTTCAGGTCTTCTTCCTTTGGAAAAGGTATCGCCCTGAAAATTTTAATGGTTTTCCTCGGACTCTATCTGTTGATTAGTTTGGTTGGTGCCGGGGTCGGCATGTATTTCATTCTACGAAAACTGGTTCCTGATGTCAGCCCGATGTGGTTGATTAGCCAATATTTCGTCTACTGGATTCTTATCGAACTCTTTTTGCGGTACTTTATGCAGAAACTACCGGTGATGGACATTAAGCCTTTTTTGTCCCTTCCCATAAAAAAAAGTGCCATAGCCCATTATATTTTAGGAAGGTCGGCGGTTTCCGTTTATAACCTTTTGGCCATTTTCTTCTTTGTCCCTTTTGCGATTGTACTCATATTTCAAGGATATCCTGCTCTTAATGTGCTTCTTTGGGTCGTTTCCATTGGCGCCATTACCCTTTGTATCAATTATGTGAATTTCATCATCAACAAGAGTGACAAGGCTCTGGTTATCATAGGAGCTATCATTGTTGGTCTCTATGCTCTGGATTACTTTGGGCTATTGCCCGTCAAGGAGTTTTTTGGCCCTATCTTTCATGGTCTCTATGCTTATCCTATTGCAGTGTTTATTCCTGTAGCACTGGCTATTTTGGTCTACATTATCAACTTTAACTATTTAAAAAATCGCATTTTTCTTGATGCTTCCCTCAAAACAAAATCCCAAGAAGCAAAAACCTCCGATTTGGCGTGGACGAAACGCTTTGGGGATATCGCTCCCTTTCTACAATTGGATCTAAAGCTTATTTGGAGAAACAAACGAACCAAGGCCCAGGTATTCATTTCTTTGTTGTTCGTTTTCTACGGACTTATTTTTTATACGCAGGAGATTTATGCGAACATGATGCCGATGTACGCTTTTCTGGGCATTTTTATGACAGGCATCTTTTTGGCAAATTTCGGACAGTTCATTCCAGCATGGGACAGCGCCTATTACAGTATGATGATGTCTCAGAACATTCCTTTGCGCAAGTACCTTGAGTCAAAGGCCGGACTTATTGCCGTAAGTGTGGTGGTCATGTTTTTGCTGACCATTCCCTATGTATATTTTGGTTGGAAAGCCCTAGCGGTAAACTTTGGAAGCGCTCTTTACAATCTAGGGGTCAACATTCCGGTCATTCTATATTTTGGTTCTTTCAACAAAAAACGAATCGAATTGGACCAAAGCCCTTTTGGAAACATGCAAGGTACCAGTGGCACACAGTTTTTGATTATGCTTCCGGTTTTGGGGCTCCCCATCTTGATTTTTACAATAGCTTATTATCTATTCTCGGTTGAGGTGGCCGTAATTGTACTCTCGGTTTTGGGGATTGTTGGGTTCTTTTTTAGGAATTACTTTTTCGACAAGATTACCGAACAATACCGAAGAAAGAAGTATGGCATGATTGACGGATTTAAAGAAAAAAATAGCTGATTGAAATAACTTCTTAAAAACAAAATTGCAATGATTCTTTCAGAAAACCTTACTAAAAAATATGGGTCTCAAGTAGTACTGAACATTGAACATTTGGAAATCCCCAAAGGTCAAAGTTTCGGATTGGTCGGAAACAACGGTGCTGGAAAAACCACCTTTTTTAGTCTTTTGCTCGATTTGATACAACCTTCATCGGGCAAAATTGTAAACAATGGCGTTCAGGTCAACACTAGTGAAGCTTGGAAACCTTTTACATCAGCTTTTATTGACGAAACTTTTTTAATAGGATACCTTACCCCAGAGGAATACTTCTATTTTATTGGAGAGCTTCGTGGCCGTAACAAAGCCGATGTGGATGCATTGTTGTCTCAGTTTGAAGATTTTTTTCACGGGGAGATTTTGGGTCAAAAAAAATATTTGAGGGACCTATCTAAAGGAAATCAAAAAAAGGCTGGCATTGTAGCTTCGTTTATCGGGAATCCTGAAGTTGTGGTGCTTGATGAGCCCTTTGCGAATTTGGACCCGACCACACAGATTCGGCTGAAGGCCATAATTAAGGAGTTGGCCGCGGAACAGGATATCACGGTTTTGGTGTCAAGTCATGATTTAAGCCATGTAACCGAGGTATGCGAGCGCATCGTTGTTCTCAACAAGGGAGAGATTGTAAAGGACATTCAGACCTCAACAGAAACCCTTCAAGAATTGGAAACTTTTTTCGGGGGATAAAAAAACGCCACTTTTTTGTGGCGTTTATGTTCCTCACTTTGCTGGAAGCGACTTGTTGGTAAAGACTTTATCCCATAAAAGCAGAGGGGTCGTAGTGAAACGATGCCTTTGTAATTTTACCGTTTTCAACCTGATACAAGGATATTTCTTCCATGTTCACCCTTCTGCCGTCCTTAAAGGTGACATCAGTGCTCATAGGAACCGCAAAATGGTTGGCGACTACGATAGGGTCGCCAACAGAACCTCCATGGGCTTCGGCAATGTTGCTGGCCCAGTCTGCGTATCCTTTTAAAATATTATCCAATCCTTCGGTAACCTCGTTGGGAAATCCGGGCATTTCAACGCTTACAGCATCTTGGGCATAAAGTCCATAGGCTTCTTCGTATTTTCCCTCGCGACAAAGGGCAACTAATTGGTCTGCAACTTCTTGTGTACTCATTTTCTATTTGTTTTATCGATTAATACTTTATTGGGAATGGTTCAAAGCTTCGTTTAGATAGGCATTTAGAGGTTTCACGGCCCTAAAATGGTCAAGGATTTCCTCAATAAGGGTTTCCGAATTAAGGAAAGGTTCCAGAGGAAACTCGGCCATGGCGTAAAACTGTTTGTTGAAAATCAAGTCGGTCTCTTCCGCGGCGGACATCAAATCCTTGTCCAGCCGCTTGGATTTTTCACCTTTTACTTTCCCAAAGGCCTGTTGAAACGAGGAATCCTCTACAATTTTTAAAAGCTCCTTTGGATTTTGGGCAATGTGGCGCCTAACATTTTTGAGCTCTGGTGTGCCCACCATAAAAAGTCCGCCGCCGACATGAATATGGGTTGCATCAATTCCCAAATAGTACCCCGGAAGCTCTGACTTTTTACCTCCTGGCGAGAATCCTGCTTTCATGATGGTGTTGTAGGGTGATTTATCCTTTGAAAACCGGATATCTCGGTTAATTCGGAACAAAGCTTTCTTTGGGTCCACTAGAAGCCTACTGTCCCAGACTTCCAACTCGGCAAGTACCATATCCAATACCCTCAGAAAGGGAGTTTTTACATCGTTTTCATAGCGAGCCTTGTTCTCATGGAACCATTCTTTATAATTGTTTTTGGCCAAATCCTTAAAAAATGAACTATATGCCTTAGTAATCATAGATAGTTTTTTGCAGTTACAGTATAGAGACGATTACTACTTGTCTTTTTTGGACAATATGTTTCCAGAAAAGCTTTTTTTAGTTTCATCCAAGGCTAACTTGGTTAGCTTTTCCCAAGATTCATGATGTTCAAAACCCAATTCATACCATCCGGGAAGAGGGCCTTTGTTTTTGAACGGATTGAATTCCACAAGTTCCACGTCTAGAGAATCCAACGGAAAACCCTTCCCCAGTTTGAAGACCATTTTCTTTTTCCGCGAGAAGAAGGCGAATACCTTATTGTTGTAATGAATGGCCGGTGAACTCATCATTTTACCTTCGGTGGCCCCAAGAAATTCTTGACAGAAATGTTTCCTTATTTCTTGAAACTTTTCGAACTCCATTTCCCAAAACTACAAAAGCACAAATGCGACCCATAAGGGCAAATAAGACACTTTTGAGGGTTGATTCCGCCATATTGGTTTCATACCTTTGAGAGAACCGCAACACCCAATAAATGAAACATGTATCTATTTTGGTGCCCAAGCGAAATGCCATTTTAAGCAGCGTAGTGGGGCCATACAAAGTGCTGTTGGCAGCAAATCGGTTTTTAAGGGAAACAGGAGCATTGGCCGAGGACTTTTTCGAACTCCATTTGGTAGGACTGCAAAAGGATACACCATTGTACAATGGAGCCTTTAGTG
>NZ_JANQIH010000128.1 GCF_028282265.1 Allomuricauda sp. | reverse complement strand
TCCTCGATTTTCTCCTCGAACTCCTCTGATTTTTTAAGAAGCGCCTTTTCTTCTTTGTCAGTTTCTGCCAAGATTGCATCGAGTTCCCCTTTTTTATGCTTTAGGTGATTTTCTCGCTCCGTCAATTTTTCCTTTGTTTCGGAGATAACTTCTTTTTTCTGCTCAATCTGGGCTTTGAACTCCTTTATGTTCTTTTCCGCCAGCTGAATTTCCAATTCTTGAAATTCAACTTCCTTGCTTAATGAGTTGAACTCCCGGCTATTGCGAACATTCTTTTGCTGTTCAGCATATTTTTTTATGAGACCCTTTGATTCTTCTATCAGGTTTTTCTTGGCCGCTATTTCAAAATTTATGGTCTCAACATCAGTTTTCAACTTATCCATACGAGTTTTAAGACCCAATACTTCATCTTCCAAATCTTGCACTTCCAAAGGTAGTTCACCCCGAACATTTCTTATCTCATCAACCCTAGAATCAATTAGTTGTAAATCGTATAGTGCTCTTAGCTTTTCCTCAACGGTGATGCTTTCGTTTTTAGTCGCCATAAATTTTATAAATACTTGATGGGATTTGTTATACTTTCCGATAACGCGACTGCAAAATTAGTAATTTTTTTTCTAAGATAGTCAACCAATAAATCTTTTGTAAACTGCTCAGATTCAAAGTGTCCAATATCGGCCAAAACCAAATCCTTTTCAGCCTCAAAAAAATTGTGATATTTTAAATCTGCTGTAATAAAAATGTCGGCATTAACGCTTTTCGCAGCAGAAATGGCAAAGGCTCCGCTACCGCCCAACACAGCTACCTTACTTATCTTTTTACCTAAAAGCTCTGAATGCCTGATTACCGGAGAGCCCATTTTTTGCTTTATCAACTCTAGAAAATCCTTCTCTTCCATTTCATTGGGCAAGGTGCCTATCATTCCCATTCCGATATCTTGGTTGTTATTGTCCAACGAAACTACTTCATAAGCCACTTCCTCATAGGGGTGACTGCTGAATAGTGCCTGAAGGACTCTTTTTTCCTTTTCAAACGAGAATACCATATTAAGCTGTATCTCATCTTCATAATGCACTTCACCGATTTTACCCAATGCAGGATTGGCACCTTCTTCTGCCTTAAAACTTCCCTTACCCTCAATATTGAAGCTGCAATTGCTATACTTTCCAATGGCACCAGCTCCAGCGGTGAACAGGGCTTCCCTAACCTTATCAGCATGCTCAAAGGGAACATAGGTGCTCAACTTTTTTAGGGTACCCTTTTTTGGAATTAGAATTTTGGGACTTTGGATGCCCAAGACTTCGCATATTTTGGCATTTACTCCCAAAATACTGTTGTCAAGTGCTGTATGGATACTATAAATGGCGATGTTATTGGCTATAGCCTTCATCACCACTCGCTCAACATAGGTTGACCCCGTAAGTCGTTTTAAACCCTTGAAAATAATAGGGTGGAAGCTCACTATGAGATTACACTGTTTCGCAATGGCTTCCTCCACGACATCTTCCAAAGTGTCCAAGGTGACCAAAATACCTTTTACCTCAGCTTCGGGGTTGCCTACTAAAAGTCCTGTATTATCAAAATCTTCGGCGTGGGCCAAAGGCGCGAGTTCTTCCAAAAGCTGGGCGACATCCTTTACTTTCATACATGATTTCTAAATAGTGCTAAAGATAAAATATTATATTTTCGTCCTATGTTGCGAATCCTAAGAACAATTGCCTTTCCGATATCCTTGATTTATGCTTTGGTTGTATTGTTTCGAAATGCGATGTATGACAAAGGTTGGTTCAGGTCGAATCAATTTACGACTCCAACGATTTGTATTGGGAACCTGAGTGTTGGTGGAACCGGAAAAACCCCTATGATTGAATATCTTATCAAGCTTTTGACGGGACATCAGGTTGCGGTTTTAAGTAGAGGCTACAAAAGAAAATCAAAAGGTTTTTTATTGGCCAATGAAGATTCTAAAATGCAGGAACTAGGGGATGAACCTTTTCAAATTTTTAAAAAGTTTCCAAATATTTCGGTCGCCGTTGATGCTAACAGAACACATGGAATTCAAAAGTTGGAAGAGCTTGTGAAACCAAAGGTCGTTCTTTTGGATGACGCTTTTCAGCATAGAAAGGTAAAACCAACCTTTTCCATAGTATTGACAGCTTATGGTAAATTGTATTGCGATGATTGGTACTTACCTACTGGAGATTTAAGGGATAGTAAAAAAGAAGCAAGGCGGGCAGAGTTGATTATCGTTACCAAATGTCCTGAGGACTTGTCCATTGAACAAAAGAAGATGATAACGGATCAGCTTAATCCAAAGGCACATCAAAAAGTACTTTTCTGCCATTTCGCATATGCCCCTTATTTCACCCGACCCAATGGAGAACATCTAAATTGGGAGCAAATATCTGGCAAGAAAACAGCCGTTGTCACCGGAATCGCTTTTCCAGCTCCGTTTATAGATCACTTAAAATCCAAAAACCTCCAATTTGAGCATCTTGATTTTGGAGACCATCATTTTTTCACGGAAAAAGAGATTGAAAACCTAAAAAACTTTGAATACGTGCTTACCACCGAAAAGGATTATGTTCGTCTGCAGGGGAAGCTATCCAATTTGTATTATTTGGAAGTGGAGCATGAATTTTCAGAAAATGACCGAAGCATACTTCAGGAAGAGATTCTAAGCATTGTTTAAACCAGACCGCCTGTTTTTTTTCTGAAGATGTTTTGTCCAATTTTTTGATAAAACACCTCAGGTTTAAAAGGTTTGGTAACCACATCGTTGCAACCCGCCTTATAGAAACTGTCCAAGCTATCATCCAAGGAAATAGCGGTTAATGCAATAATTGGGATTTCCTGGTCGAACTTTCGTATCTGTCTGGTCGCCTCTTCACCACTTATTCCCGGCATGTGAATATCCATAAGTATGGCATCGTAGGTGTTGGCCTTCGCCTTGTCTATCGCTTCATTACCATTGTTGGCAATATCGCACGTAATTTCCTTCTTGTTCAACATCTTTTTGGTAATGACCTGGTTGATTTTATTGTCTTCCACTACCAAAACATGTAGCCCCTTGAAATCAAATTCCTCGGCATCAAGCTCAAAAGCAACATCCTGAAGGGCTTCACTATCGCACTTTAAGTCCATCTCAAAGAAGAAAGAACTACCATGCCCCAACTCACTTTCCAGATGCACCTTACTATCAAAAAGCCCTAGGAGACTTTTTACAATGGTAAGACCCAGACCAGTCCCGCCATATTCACGGTTAATTTGAACGGACCCCTGTTCAAAACTGTCGAAAATGCTCTTTTGCTGCTCTTCTGAAATTCCAATACCGTTATCCTTTACTTCAAAATAGAGTTTAACCTCATCGTCTTCCCTTCGCAGTAATTTTGCGATGACCTCAACTTTTCCATCTTTGGTGAACTTGAGAGCGTTTCCTACCAAGTTCATAAAAATCTGGGAAAGTTTAATGGGGTCTCCCAACAATTGACTTGGAATGTTAGGGTCATAATCTAATACCAAAGTCGTATTGTTTTCATGGGCATTCTGCTGAAGGGAGTCAACCACATCTGCCAATATTTTATGAAGTTTGAACTCAATATTAAGGGGTTCTAACTTGTCAGCATCAATTTTATTGATTTGAAGTATGTCGTTAAT
>NZ_JANQIH010000104.1 GCF_028282265.1 Allomuricauda sp. | reverse complement strand
ATGGCAGCAATGTCCAATTTCGTTTGCAACATAATCGGATTTTTTGTTCTACGGAAGGCTAGCCTATAAATCGAACCCTAAGCTAACCCCAAGTTTTTTCGCAATCAACTTGTTGATTCGGGTCTTCAATTCTGGGATGCGGACGCTTTCCAAAACGTTGTTGGCAAAAGCATACATTAACAACGCGCTGGCCTCTTTTTTAGGTATTCCCCGAGACTGGAGATAGAACAGGGCTTCTTCATCTAACTGGCCGACCGTACATCCGTGCGAACATTTTACATCATCCGCAAAAATCTCCAGTTGGGGCTTGGTGTTTATCGTCGCCTTATCACTGATCAATACGTTGTTGTTTTGTTGGAATGCGTTAGTCTTCTGGGCAATCTTGTCCACGATTATTTTTCCATTGAAGACGCCGGTGGATTGTTCCCCGAAAATACCTTTATAGTCTTGATGGCTCTCACAATTGGGCTGGGCGTGATGCACTAAGGTATGATGGTCTACATGTTGTTTTTCACCGAGAATGGTTACCCCCTTCAACGTCGAATCGATACGTTCCCCATTCTGATAGAAGTTCAAATTATTACGAGTCAACTTTCCTCCAAAAGAAAAAGTATGAACCCGAACTACGCTATTGTCCTTTTGGGAAATGTAGGTATTATCGATAAGTGAAGCCGTGTTGGCATCATTCTGAACCTTATAATAGTCAACAATGGCATCTTTAGCTGCAAAAATTTCAGTAACCGAATTGGTCAATACTTCATTGCCTGTTAAACTTTGGTGACGTTCAATCACCTGAAGTTCCGCATTTTCCTCTGCGATTATCAAATTTCTTGGCTGCAACATCAGAGCTGCCTCATTACCCGTAGCCAAATGCAGTATTTGGATGGGCTTTTTCGGCATTTTATTCTTTGGAATATAGATGTAGGCCCCTTCTCTACTAAAGGCGGTATTCAAAGTGGTCAAGGATTCGTCCTTTGATGCTACCTTATTGAAATAAACATCTATGACCTGACGGTATTGGGGTTTGGTCAAGGCCGCACTCATCAAACAAACATCCACTCCATCATGGGTTGTTTCTGAAAGATAGGAACTGTAGACCCCGTCTATGAAAACAATCTTGTAGGTGTCAATTTCGTGGACAAAGTATTGTTTAATGTCCTTGTACTCAAGCGTACTTTCTTTTTTAGGAAAGATGCTGAAGTCGACCTTTTGAAGGTTGTTCAACGAAGTATATTTCCAAGCTTCCTCCCGCTTTGAGGGGAAACCCTTTGTTTCGAAATTTTTAATGGCCTCAGAACGAACCTCATGAACAGGATTGTCCAAGTCTATATTGTTCTCGAACGCCAAAAACGAAGACAGTAATTTATCTTTTAAATCCATGTTTTTTCACTTGTCATTCCTGCGTAGGCAGGAATCTTTTAAATTAAAATTCAGTCTATTATGGATTCCCGTTTTCACGGGAATGACAAATTAATTAGAGAACGGCTTCCTGCTTTATCCAATCGTAGCCTTTATCTTCAAGCTCGAGTGCTAATTCCTTGTTTCCTGATTTTACAATTTTTCCATCGTGCAATACGTGAACATAATCAGGAACAATATATTCCAACAATCGTTGGTAGTGAGTAATCACGATGATTGCGTTGTCCTTCCCTCGAAGTTTGTTCACTCCGTTGGCAACAATACGTAGCGCATCAATATCCAAACCTGAATCGGTCTCATCCAAAATGGCCAATTTGGGTTCCATCATTGCCATTTGGAAGATTTCATTTCGCTTTTTCTCACCTCCTGAGAAACCTTCGTTCAACGAACGGGACAAAAACTTGCGATCTATCTCCAACAATTCGGCCTTTTCTCGAATCAACTTAAGCATTTGGTTGGCGGGCATATCCTCCAACCCTCGGGCCTTTCTAGATTCGTTGATTGCAGTTTTAATGAAGTTGGTTACCGATACCCCTGGAATCTCAACCGGATATTGGAAGGACATAAAAATTCCTTGGTGAGCGCGCTCCTCTGGAGCTAATTCCTCCAAATCCTCTCCTTCCAAAGTAATATTGCCTTTTTTGATTTCGAACTCTTCCTTTCCCGCAATCACCGCGGCCAAGGTGCTCTTTCCCGAACCATTGGGCCCCATAATGGCGTGAACCTCCCCTGCATTTACTTCAAGGTTGATTCCTTTAAGTATTTTTTTATCCTCTACGCTAGCGTGTAAATCTTTTATTTGTAACATTATTGTCTTTTCAAAAAGTGTTTTTAGTTCTTATCCTACCGATCCTTCTAGGCTTATCTCCAAAAGTTTCTGAGCCTCTACGGCAAATTCCATAGGCAGTTTATTCAATACTTCCTTGCTGAATCCATTAACAATTAAAGCAATGGCCTTTTCGGTATCTATGCCCCTTTGGTTGCAATAGAATATTTGGTCCTCTCCAATTTTACTGGTAGTCGCCTCGTGCTCAATTTGAGCGGATTTGTTCTTTGTCTCTATGTAAGGGAAAGTGTGGGCTCCACATTTGTTACCCATTAAAAGTGAATCGCACTGTGAAAAGTTACGGGCATTTTCAGCACGGCTGTTCACCTGCACCAAACCTCGATAGCTGTTTTGCGACTGCCCTGCCGAGATTCCTTTTGAAATAATCGTACTTCTCGTGTTTTTCCCCAAGTGAATCATTTTTGTACCAGTATCTGCCTGTTGAAAATTGTTGGTGACCGCAATAGAGTAAAACTCTCCTATTGAATTATCACCTTTTAATACGCACGATGGGTACTTCCAAGTAATAGCCGAACCTGTTTCCACTTGAGTCCAAGAGATTTTAGAGTTCTTTTCGCAAAGTCCTCTTTTGGTCACAAAGTTGAAAACCCCTCCATTGCCTTCCTTATCTCCAGGGAACCAGTTTTGCACTGTGGAATATTTGATTTCAGCATTATCCAATGCGATCAATTCTACCACAGCTGCGTGAAGCTGATTCTCATCTCGTGAGGGAGCTGTGCATCCTTCCAAATAACTAACATAGCTTCCTTCATCAGCTATCACCAAGGTTCTTTCAAATTGTCCTGTACCAGCCTGATTGATTCGGAAGTAGGTCGAAAGCTCCATGGGGCATCGCACTCCCTTGGGAATGTAACAGAAGGAACCATCAGAAAAGACCGCAGAGTTTAGGGCTGCATAGAAATTGTCTTTTCTAGGAACCACCGTTCCGATATATTTTTTTACCAGTTCAGGGTGTTCTTGAATAGCTTCGGATATAGAGCAGAAAATAATCCCTTTCTCCGCCAAGGTCTTTTTAAAGGTAGTGGCCACAGAAACGGAATCCATCACAATATCCACGGCAACACCCGCCAACTTCTTTTGCTCTTCAAGAGAAATACCCAGTTTTTCGAAAGTTTCCAAAAGTTCAGGATCTACCTCATCCAGACTGTTGTATTTCGGTTTTTTATTGGGTGCGGAATAATATGAAATATCTTGAAAATCGGGTTTCTTGTATTTTACGTTGGCCCATTCTGGCTCGTCCATTTCCTTCCAAACCCGGAAGGCTTCAAGACGCCATTCGGTCATCCATTCGGGCTCTTCCTTTTTCTTGGATATGGCGATGACGATGTCCTCATTCAACCCTTTTGGGAGGGTATCCGATTCAATATCTGTATAGAAACCGTACTCGTATTCTTTGGTTTCCAGTTCTTTTTTTAGTTCTTCTTCTGTGTAAGCCATGTCTTTTTGTTGGTCGATTGAGTGAAATCAATCAACATTTAAAGTGAAAAACTCTCACCGCACCCACAGGTACGTTGTGCGTTGGGATTGTTGAACACAAATCCCTTTCCGTTTAAACCTCCCGAATATTCCAAAGTGGTCCCTACCAGATAAAGGAAACTTTTCTTATCCACAAGAATCCTAACCTGATTGTCCTCGAAGACCTTATCGGTATCGCCGATAGATTTGTCAAATGTCAATTCATAGGATAGCCCGCTACAGCCACCGCTTTTTACTCCTACCCGAACAAAGTCGGTATTGGAATCAAAGCCGTCTTCTGTCATCAATGACACAACTTTTTGTCTAGCGGTCTCAGAAACTTTGATCATTATTACTTGGATTTATTCTAAATAGCTCACAAATATAGGATATTAGTAGGGTTTTACCTCATATCCTAACATTATAATAACGTATTTACAGATAAGGTTTTTCTATTATTGAGATAAAGTTTTTCTATGAACAAAAAGAAAGGCTTGTTTAACCATGGTGGTAAAGAAGTCAAACAGTAAGGTGCATATCATGTCTAATTGATTCGCATGACGACCAAGTCAGTTTTTCCCCTGTTGGGAACATCGGCAATGTCGTTGCTTTCATATTCACCGACCAGCACCAGACCTCCATCTTCGCTTTCAACCACATCAAAGCCAAAATCGAGACCGGAGCCGCCGAAAGTTTTTTGGTTTTCGATGTTTCCTGAAGCATCGGTTTTGATTACCCAAAGGTCATTCTCCCCATTGTTTTCTGTAAGATTTCCGTCAAGGCTTTTTGAATTTCCTGCAATTACAAAACCACCATCACTTGCTAGCTTGACACCATTTGCGGAATCGAA
>NZ_JANQIH010000049.1 GCF_028282265.1 Allomuricauda sp. | reverse complement strand
TTATTGAATAAATAATTTTTATTTATGAATTATACACTTAACCAACTTCGAATCTTCCTTAAGATTGTTGAAAAACAGAGCATTACGAAGGCGTCGGAGGAGCTGCATTTAACACAACCAGCGGTTTCCATCCAGCTGAAAAATTTCCAAAATCAGTTCCCTATTCCCCTTACAGAGGTGGTCGGAAGACAGCTTTTCATCACAGATTTTGGTGAGGAAATCGCAGAAATTGCGAAAAGAATCCTTAAGGAAGTGGATGGAATCAGTTACAAATTATTGGCTTATCAGGGAGAACTGGCAGGGCGATTGAAAATTTCGGTGGTCTCTACAGGAAAATATGTTATGCCCTATTTTTTGTCGGGTTTCATGAGAGATAATCCGGGAGTGGATTTGGTAATGGACGTGACCAACAAATCAAAGGTAGTGGAGAGTTTGGAGGATAATCTTGTTGATTTTGCCTTGGTCAGCGTTTTGCCTTCACATTTGGGACTCAAAAAAATCGACTTAATGAAAAACGTATTGCATTTGGTCGGCAATCCCAAATACTTTGCTAGAGTGAAGTTGGGCAAAAGTGCTTTTTCAAAGGATACGCCTCTAATCTTTAGGGAGAAGGGCTCGGCAACAAGAGCAGCCATGGAAACCTATCTTATTCAAAAAAATATCTCAGTTGGAAAAAAAATAGAGTTGACCTCAAACGAAGCAGTTAAGCAGGCGGTCATAGCCGGACTTGGATGCTCCATAATGCCTCTTATTGGGGTAAACAATGAACTGATTCGGGGTGATTTAAAAATTATTCCCCAAAAGGACTTGCCCATAACTACCAACTGGAATTTGGTGTGGCTACAGAACAAAAAGCTATCTCCTGTAGCTACAGCATTTTTGGACTATTTGGATTTAGAAAAGGAATCCATTATCAAGTCCAATTTTCAGTGGATACATCAGTACTGAGTTTCAACGTCCACTTCTCGGGGAATGATTTTTACGGTGCTTTGAATTTCTAAGACCAGACCCTTATTCCTAGCTTTTACCACTAGGTCCGTTACTTCTTGTTTTGCCGCTTTAAGCTCTTCTATTCGCTTCTGGGAGTTTTCTGGGTCACTGTTTTGCGTTTCTTTGAGATTTAGTAATTGAACGGTATGAAACTTAATTTTATAATTAAGCAGCGACAAGAGGACCTCGGCAGACTCGGCCGGCTCAAATACTCCTTCGACCAGTCTCACTTGGTAACAGGAGTCCCCCTGTTCGCCGCTGCTTTTATTTGGAAGCAGTTTGTTTTTACTGGCCTTGAGCCATTGAAAAAGCTTGCTTTCCATCAAAAAAGTATAAGTTTTCTGTTTTTATCACATCCAAATCATGGGTAATAGCCCGCTGGAGAAGCTCTGGAATTTCAGAGGTTTCGATGCCACCATCTTCCGAAATGGCAAATCGACAACGCCAGTGATCTGTGCAGAAAGTCTCCTCAAATCCATTTGGCCAAACTTTTACCCCTCTATTGGTAATTACTTGGAGTTTGAGATTGGAATTTTCGATTAATTGAAGTCTTTCTCCAATTTCATCAGGATTTGTGCCCGACCAGTGGACAAATAGATCAACGCCCTTGAGCACCTTGTTTCGAGGTTCTTTTCGCCCCACTACTGGTAGATGTAGAGGCTCGCTCTTCTGGTAAGATACTTTTTTGAGAGTCTTGGGATCATGTCCCAAATTGGCAATTACTGCTTCGGCAAACTCTTTTGTTCCGACTTTTTGGGTACTGGAATTTTCATCATAGATGTCATAGGTGTGAATACCGTCTTCCATGGTTTTCAACCACGCATTTTCTACTTTTTGCGCAACATCGTTCTGTCCCAAATGGTTTAGCATCATAATGGCGCCCTGTAACAAACCTGATGGATTGGCTAAGTTTTGACCAGCTCTACGAGGCGCCGAACCATGTATCGCTTCAAACATAGCACAGCTTGCGCCAATATTGGCAGATCCTGCTAAGCCCACTGATCCGGTTATTTGCGCAGCTACGTCAGAAAGAACGTCACCGTACAGATTGGGCATAACGATTACATCAAAATTTTCTGGGGTATCGGCCAATTTGGCGGCACCAATATCCACAATCCAATGCTCGTTTTCGATGTCGCTGTACTCTTTGGCAATTTCATCAAACACCTGATGGAAAAGGCCATCTGTTTGTTTCATGATATTGTCCTTGGTAAAGCAAGTGACTTTTTTGCGGTCGTATCTTCTTGCATATTCAAAAGCATACCGAACAATTTTTTCACAACCAGGGCGGCTTATCAACTTAAGGCACTGTACAACTTCATCCGTCTGCTGGTGCTCGATTCCGGCATAAAGGTCCTCTTCGTTTTCCCTAATGATTACCACGTCCATTTTCGGATGTTTTGTTTTGACGAATGGATGAATGCTTCGACAGGGTCTTACGTTGGCATAAAGACCTAAAGATTTTCTAGTAGTAACGTTAAGACTTTTGTACCCGCCTCCTTGTGGAGTTGTAATAGGGGCTTTTAAGAATACCTTGTTTTTTCGGATAATGTCCCATGATTCTTTGGCTATTCCTGAAGTGTTGCCCTTGAGATAAACGTTCTCACCAACTTCAATTTCATCAATTTCAAGTTGAGCGCCAGCGGCCTTTAAAATCTGTAAAGTGGCATCCATAATTTCAGGGCCGATTCCATCACCCTTAGCTACTGTAATTCTATCCATTCTGTTTTAATTTTTGGCAAAAATGCAAAGATGTTTTTATTTAGTTTTATTTATAATAATTATGAAAAACATAAATAATAATAATACATTATGTTTTTGTTCCTTGTTGGCCGTTTGCTCCCAACTTTGATATTTCGTGTTCGAGTGACGTTTCTAAAGCTTATTTTGTTTTTAATCGGCTAAACCTTTTCCGTACGGTTTTTTAACTTTTTCTCTTGGCCTTGATCCATATAAACTATGGGCATCGCATATACCATTGGCGTGCTTTTTGGGTATTTGTTCTTTATTCTTCTATTGATTTTGGTAAAAAGCAACGCTTTGGTAGTGCACATAATTAATGTTTGCTCAAAACCCTGTTTTTTACCATTGTTAGAATATTTGTAAAGCAACTTATCAGAAACCAAAGCGTCCAATACAAGCTTTTCTTCAAGAAGAAAGTCGACAATCTCTTCAGCTTGACTTGCGGATTGACAACAGATATGGATAAGAACCATAGGTTTTAGCTTGATTTAATAAAGGCTGCTAGAATTAAGCAGCCTTATTGTTCTGGGAGTTTTTGTTTAGGTTAACCTTAGCAAATCAGTTAGAGCCGTAAGCCAAAAGTTCATTGCTGTCCAGGGCCCCCTGAAGGTCGGCGGTCAAAGTTTTATAATTTCTAAAAAACTTCATGCCATTTGCCCGTTCGAAGGTTATTATGGGGCTTTGGTCACCGGCAATATCCGTTACTACGACCACTGCGTTCAAAATACTCTTCATGTCGGCAATACCGCCTCTTTTGATGATAAAGTTCTTCCTAGGAACATCAATGTGTTGATATTCGTGGGAGGAAGGTTCAGAAATAACGAATTTGTCACCAATCTTTACGTCTAGATCAGCTTTCTGTTGGGCCGAAGAATAACCCATAGAAAGTGTAGCAACTAAAAGAAAAAGAATGATTTTCATAAAAATATCAGTTTTTGTTGTTTAGATTTTCATCGTTCCTGTCAGACAGGATAGCTTTGATTGTTGGCTTGTAGCCATAAAAATCCCGACCATCTTCTCTTCTTAGAACCACTTGCGTTCTACCGTCGGGCATAGTTTCTATTTGATCTACAACTACCATGTTGCCGTGGAAGTTAAGGGTCATGCCAAAACCAGAACTGGAGTTGAGGGAATTGTTCATGACCACCACTTGGGAGTAAGGAATCTCAAGGAGAAGATTATCATCAGCGTCTCCCCGGCTAGTAGTAAAATGTTCGAATTCAATTTTCTGGGGTTGGTTTTGGGACTGCAGTGCAACACTACACAAAACCGAAACCCCTATCAATAGTAGCAATTTTCTTCCCATACGATAAGGAATTTAAGTTTTAGCTTTTAAAGATAGTATTTATCGCCAATAAAAAAGTATTACTATTGTTAAAAGGTAGTTAAACTATTATCATATGATAGTAATACTTTTATATTTGTCTGGAAATTTTAATTATAGCTTGTATATGGAAAGATTATTGCATTCTATAAGAATAGGAATCAACGAGAAAATTTATGTAAAGGACCCCGAGTCTTCAGATCTGGGAAAGAGAATCATTGAGCAAAGTATTTTGATGATTGATGAAATGGGTTTTGAAAGTTTCACCTTTCGAAAGTTGGGAGCTCGGATAAAATCCAACGAAAGTTCCATCTATAGATATTTTGAAAACAAGCATAAGCTTTTGCTCTATTTGGCCTCGTGGTATTGGGGCTGGTTGGAGTACAAAATGGTTTTTGCCACCAATGGTATTGCAGACCCGCGCCAAAAATTGAGAACCGCCATTGAAATTTTGACCCAAACTGTTGAGGAAGACATCTCTTTCTCCCACATCAATGAGATTCTATTAAATAAAATCGTAATAAACGAGTACTCCAAATCGTATTTAACCAAAGAGGTAGACCAAGAGAACAAGGACGGCTACTTTGTGATCTACAAGAGATTGGTGAATCGCCTTTACGAGATGATAGTTGCCTTGGATTCGGAATACCCGTACCCTTCAAGTCTGGCAAGTACCATTTTGGAAGGATCATTGCACCAATACTTTTTAAAGGAGCACTTTCCAATGCTGACGAGCTGTAACGAAACGACCACACCAACCGATTATTTTATGGATTTGGCCTTTAGAGCCTTAAAACCAGCACAACATGGCTAAAAACATTCTTACCGCATGGCAACGCCTAATTAGGCTACTTACTTTGGATAAGAAAGATGTAATGCAAATTTTTTATTATGCAATTTTTGCAGGTTTGGTAACCTTGACATTACCGTTGGGTATTCAGGCCATAATAAATCTAATTCAAGGAGCGCAAGTTAGTACCTCATGGATAATCCTTGTCGTTTTGGTCACCATTGGTGTGGCATTTCAGGGCGTGCTTCAATTGATGCAGATACGCATTATTGAAAATATTCAGCAGAAAGTATTTACGCGAAGTTCTTTTGAGTTTGCTTATCGGTTTCCCAAGATAAAAATGTCGGAGTTACGAAATTTCTATCCACCTGAATTAGCGAATCGTTTTTTCGATACGCTAAACATACAAAAAGGTGTTTCGAAGCTTTTGATTGACTTTCCAACGGCATTGCTGCAAATTGTATTTGGCCTGTTGTTGTTAAGCTTATATCATCCGTTTTTTATAGCCTATGGAATACTGCTATTGGTCTTGATCTACGTTGTTTTCAAATATACCATTACTAGAGGTTTGGAAACTAGCTTAATGGAGTCAAAGCAAAAATATAAGGTAGCTCACTGGATACAGGAAGTGGCGAGATGTATCGTTAGTTTTAAATTATCGGGCAAAACCAGCCTCGCCCAACAAAAAAACGATTACCTAACGGAAGGTTACCTGAAAGCACGTGAAAACCACTTTAAAATCTTGGTGCTTCAATTTATTCAAATGGTGGGCTTTAAAATCTTGGTCACTGGCGGGCTTTTGATTATTGGAGGGCTTTTAGTATTGAACCAAGAGATGAATATTGGACAGTTTGTAGCTGCTGAGATCATTATACTTTTAGTAATCAGCTCCGTAGAAAAGCTAATAGTTGGCCTTGAGTCTTTTTATGATGTACTTACGGCTCTCGAAAAGTTGGGTCAAGTGGTTGATAAGGAAGTGGAGCCACAGCAGAAGGACCTTGAACTTTTTGATCAAGAAGCATTTTCACTTCAAATGAATAATGTGTCCTACTCGGTGCCAAATAGGGAAAAGCCCATTCTTGATGGAATTTCCTTTGAAATAAACAACCATGACCGCATATTGGTTCAAGGTGCCAATGGATCAGGGAAATCCAGCTTGCTACATTTGGTATCTGGATTGGTAGAACCTGTGAAGGGGAATATTTTTATCAATGGGGTACGCCTCAAGTCAGAGAATCTGAATCATTTTCGATCTAAGGTTGGCCAGTCGCTCAAGTTGGAGACACCATTTGAGGGCAGCTTACTTGATAATATCACCTTCAATAATAGTTCAATACCCAAAGAGGACATCTTGTGGGCCTTGGAAGCAACGGGACTGGATGAAGTGGTAAAGGAAATGGAAGATGGCCTGGATACCATCATTTTTCCTGAAGGCAGGCAGATTTCTTATACAGTTGCCAAGAGAATTGTATTGGCCAGAAGTTTGGTCAAGCGCCCTAAATTATTGGTGCTTCGTGACCCTCTAGATCAATTCGATTCGGCGGAGGCAGAACGTATTATGGATTTTCTTACGCACCCCGAACGCCCTTGGAGCTTGTTGGTTGTTAGTGACAACCCCAATTGGGTCGATAAATGTGGCCGTGTGATAAATTTGGAAAATGGTAAAATAACAAATAACAAATAGTGCTATGTTGAATATCTCAAAAACCGTTTTGAACAGAACCGTAGACCTTTCGGGGTTTAAGGCCGTTCAACGAGTTTCCCATCGAAAACACTATAAACACTTCAATCGTTTTTTAATAGTGTTTGCCGTTATTTTTGTAATCATACTTTTTCTGCCCTGGACGCAGAACGTTACTGGAAGAGGTTTTTTGACCACATTGACCCCAGATCAAAGACCACAGACCATTCAATCACCAATACCGGGCCGTATTGAAAAGTGGTTTGTTCGGGAGGGGGATTTTGTTGAAAAAGGAGATACCATTTTACATATATCTGAAATCAAGAACGAATATTTTGACCCCAATTTAGTTGAGCGAACGGGTCAGCAGATAAGGGCAAAAGAAATGTCGGTTACTTCATATCAAGAAAAGGTTAGGGCGCTTGAAACACAAATAGGTGCTCTGACAACAGAGCGGTCGTTAAAACTGGAGCAAGCCCAGAATAAGCTGTTGCAGGCAAAGCTAAAAGTGCAAAGTGATAGTATTGACCTTGAAGCTGCGAAAACAAATATTTTGATAGCCCAAAGGCAGTTTGATCGTACTACCCAGCTAGAGTCCGAAGGCCTTAAGGCCGTCACCGATGTTGAGGAAAAACGACTTAAACTTCAGGAGACCCAAGCGAAATTGATTTCGCAAGAAAACAAGCTTTTGGCTAGTAAAAATGAGGTGCTGAACTCCCAGGTTGAAATCACCCGGGTCCAGGCAGAATACACCGATAAGATTTCAAAGGCGCGTAGTGACAAATACACGGCACAATCTAGTCAGTTTGACTCTGAGGCCCAGGTTACTAAACTCGAAAATGAGTACACCAATTATTCAATACGAAACAATCTCTATTATATTACCGCTCCCCAAAGTGGATTTATCAATCGTGCGATACAGGGAGGTATTGGCGAAACCTTTAAGGAAGGAGACCAACTGGTAGGCATTATGCCCGCAAAATATGATATGGCCGTAGAAACCTTTGTGGAGCCCATAGACTTACCTTTGATGCATATTGGAGAAAAGGCAAGGATAGAGTTTGATGGTTGGCCAGTAATTATTTTCAGCGGGTGGCCCAATGTTTCTTATGGTACATATGGAGGGGTTGTCGTAGCCATTGAAACCTTTATCAGCGATAATGGTAAATACCGAATCTTGTTAGCTCCAGACCCAGATGACCATCCTTGGCCCGAAGACCTTCGGGTTGGATCCGGTGCCAATACCATTGCATTATTGGAAGATGTACCGATTTGGTTTGAGCTTTGGAGACAGATAAATGGATTCCCACCAAATTATTATCAACCTGTAAACGGCAAGTCCGATGTGGCAAAAAAATAGAGCAAACATTCTACTCTTGGTATTTTTTCTTTTTGCCAATGGGGTTAGGGTGTATGGTCAAAACGATTCCATTGTGCTCAGCTTTAACGAGTACTTGGGATACGTAAAAAAATACCATCCCGTAGCCAAACAGGCCCAGCTGACCATACCGATAGGTCAGGCAAACCTGATGAAGGCGAGAGGTGGTTTTGACCCCAAAATTGAGGTCGACTATGAACGAAAGGATTTGAAAGGACTCGAATATTGGGACCGATTGAATACTACCTTCAAAATACCCACCTGGTTTGGTATTGAGCTGAAAGGAAATTTTGAGCAAAACCAAGGGGATTTCATCAATCTTGATGAAACGGTGCCGGATGATGGGCTTTACAGCGCAGGGGTTTCCATGTCCCTGGGAGAAGGCTTTTGGATCAATGAAAGAATGGCTACCCTACGTAAGGCCAAGTTTTTTCGTGAGCAGACCAAAGCCGATCAGGATTTGTTGGTCAACGAAATATTGTATATGGCATCTTTGGCTTATTTTGATTGGTTAAGAGCCTATCAAGATGCTGAGATTTTTGGGGATTTCCTTAGAAATGCCCAAGATCGTTTCCAAGGAATACGGCAAAGTGCATTGGCCGGGGATAGGGCAATTATTGATACAGTGGAAGCTAAAATTGCTGTTCAAAACCGAGCATTGAGTTTAGAGCAAGCTAGGGTAAAACTCATGAAGCGATCCCTTGAACTTTCAAATTTTCTGTGGATCAACGACATTCCAGTGGAACTTCAGCCTGATGTGATTCCCGATATCGATGTGGAGAATGCGATTGATTCCACTTTGGAAATCATGGGGAGACCTTTGGACAGCTTCACATTGGAAAACCATCCGAAAATTCGTTCGTTGGAATTTAAAATAGATGGTCTTGTGGTTGACAAAAGGCTTAAGGCGAACAAACTTCTGCCCACTTTGGATGTGGAGTACAACTTTTTGACCGATACCCCTGACCAACTCAATTCGTTCGTCACCGAGAATTTCAAGGGCGGAGTAACATTTCGATTTCCACTATTCCTGCGGAAAGAAAGAGGAGATTTAAAACTGGCAAAGTTCAAACTGAGGGATGCTGAGTTTGAAAGGGACAATGCGCAGGTTGAAATTCAGAACAAAGTCTTGGCCATTTATCAAGAGTTGGATTCTTACACTACACAGAACCAGCTTATAGCAAATATTGTAAGGGACTATACCACACTGTTATCGGCAGAAGAGCGAAAGTTTAGTTTTGGGGAAAGCTCTTTGTTTTTGATCAATTCACGGGAGAGTAGTCTTATCGATGCCTATCTTAAACAGAACGAAGTACAGAACAAGTTTTTTTATACCAAGGCAATGCTCTTTAAGAGCTTGGCAATTAACCCTACGGACTTGTAATTGAATATGATATGGTCCGAAAAAAAAGTATGCTTGGTTATAGAAAGATGCTCAACAACAAGGGCTTCAAGTTGGCATTCACTTCAAATGCGAAGGATGTTTTCTTTATAGTATCCGGTATTTTTTCAGCGGCCTTTGGTCTTGAGAGTTTTTTATTGCCCAATCGCTTCATTGATGGCGGGGCTACGGGGATTTCCCTATTGATTTCTGAAGTTGCCGAAGTACCTCTCTGGCTTCTTATCATTTTAGTTAACCTTCCCTTTTTGTTTATGGCCTATCGAGTGATAGGCAGACAGTTTACCATCAAGGCCGTCTTGGCTATTTTAGGATTGGCATTGACTTTGGTTTTGGTGACTTTCCCCGAAGTTACCCAAGACAAATTGTTGGTTGCCGTGTTTGGTGGTTTTTTCTTAGGTGCCGGAATAGGACTTTCCATAAGGGGAGGTAGCGTACTTGACGGTACCGAAGTGCTTGCTATTTTCTTGAGCAGAAAATGGGGCGTAAAAATCGGAGATATCATCATCTTGGTGAACGTGGTCATCTTTTTGGCAGCCGCGTATCTTTTATCCATTGAAGCGGCTCTATACTCCATGCTTACCTATTTGGCGGCCTCCAAAACCTTGGATTTTGTAGTTGAGGGGATTGAAGAGTACACCGGGGTTACCATCATTTCACAAAAAAGTGAGGAAATACGCGAAATGGTCATTGAGAAAATGGGTAGGGGCCTTACGATTTACAACGCTCGTGGCGGCTATGGAAAAAAAGGAGAGCAAATGGAGTATGATGTGATCTATACCGTGATTACTCGATTGGAAATCCGGAGACTTCATTTAGAAATAGAAAAAATTGATGAAAAAGCTTTCGTGGTAATGAACAGTATCAATGACACCAAGGGAGGCATGGTAAAGAAAAGATTTCTAAATCATTAGTACTTCTATTGATAAACCGAAAGATTTAATCGTTTAAAAGTTGCACAAATTCTTTGATGTAAGGTTTTGATAATGAATGCTACAAATGATAAAAATCAGAAAGTAGGCACATTACAAGTGCTATTTTTACAGGAAAGGATTTTATGGAAACTATAGTGAAGAACAACAAAGAAGAGGTTTTGGATTTGGTACTTGATGGTTTTTCAAGAGGGATGACTTACACCGAATATCGCGATTTGGTCAATGGCCTAGCACAAAATAGGGCTACCACGGGTCCCGAGCAGTTAGAATCCCTTATCAACTATACAGAACTTGGAGATAGAAGAATGAACCGCTGGGACAAAACCTTGAAAATTTCTGAGGATTTGAAGAACGAGGTTTTGGCACTTGACAGGGAACTGACTTTTTTGGTACTTACAGAAAGTTGGTGTGGAGATGCTGCTCCGAGCCTTCCGGTCATCAATAAGGTGGCTGAACTTAACCCTAAAATAGAGTTAAGAATTGTATTGCGTGACGAAAACCCAGAGCTGATGGACGAATTCTTGACCAAAGGTGCACGATCGATTCCTAAACTAATAGTGCTTGATAAAAAAAGAAACGAAATTGTCGGGCAGTGGGGCCCAAGACCAAGTATAGCAACACAAATGGTGGAGGATTTTAAGAAGGAGCGCGGGCATCTTACTTCAGATTTTAAACAAGACCTTCAAGTATGGTATAACAAGGACAAAGGTCAAAACATTCAAGAAGACCTTCTTAATTTACTTGCTCTGAAATAAGTAGGTAATCGTTCCGATTTGTGAAGCTTTTGAATCAGGACTGAATCTGGCCTTTAACGCATACTTTATAGCGTTCTCAATCAGGCAATAGTTGTTTGTTCCCGAACTCTTTTCGTTGAAGGTTGCTTCAGTTACGTACCCATTAGAATCCACTTCTATGTTAATGACTACTTTTCCTCCTTCAATACAGGTGTAAATGGGAGGCGGCAGCGAATACGCATTACGCTCCACCAAAGAATAGGAGATGGAAGTCCTTTTATCCTTCAAATTGTTTGTGAAAGTCTCTTTCTGTTCCTCGCGCTCACTTAGCTGCTGCTTTTTTTCCTGCCTTTTGGCAGCCAGTTCTTTTAGGTGAGAGGCATATTCACCATCAGAAGCTGAGAACTCACTATTTTCTTCGTTAAGAGCCCTTTCCTCAAGAATCTCCTCTAGGGTTTTTAAAGGTTCTGGGTTTCCGACGGTGGGTTTGGCCGTTTCATTGTAGGCCATATGGCTTTTTATAGGGTCGTTGTTGGCAAGTTCTTCAAGCCTTTTTTCTTCCTCTTTTATAAGCTCCTCA
>NZ_JANQIH010000262.1 GCF_028282265.1 Allomuricauda sp. | reverse complement strand
AAACAGACTAAAATTGCAGCTTAGATTTAAAAAAAAGTGTGCAACTAAATTTTGATTGCCTGTAGATGGCGAAATTCCAAAATGTAGAGGTTAAGGATTTGCTCACCAATGTTTTCGAGATCATAGATGAAGTTGCTCTCATTGGGCTGTACATACTCAGTATCTCCCTTATCAAATTGAATTAGGTCGATTTTTCCGTTACCATATCTTGAAATTGCCAATCCAGAAGTCATGCAAACCAAACTGCTGGGATATCTGTGCTTTCTGAATGGTATCCTTTGCGTGGGCCATAGTGTAAGATCCCAGAGTCGGGATGTTTCATTCTCAAAAAGCAATTTTTGTCCAACAGAATCTTTGAGGTTGGCACAGTCGTGAAGTTCACGGATCTTATCTAGATCCCACAGATCAAAATTCCCCTCCGGATTTAATTGAACACATTTCATTTTGTGAATCTATTTCTTCAAAGTCACATACAGTACGTAGAAGGACACCACCAACAACAAAGGAAGCAGCATGAGGTCATAGCGCACCACAAAAGCCGGATTAATTTCCAGCCATGCCTGAATTTGAACCTCCCAAAGAATAAAGCATGACCAGATTATCACCAAACATACCCAACATACGTATTTGAAAAAATCCATCTTTTCCATTTAAGAGGGTGCAAATATTTCCGTTTCGCATTAAGTTGGCAAAGAAATTGGTTAGTAAGGAGTTCTGAATGCAGACTATCGAACGAACTTGCCTTTTAGGACACTTTTTTTATTCCGATTTCAGGAATCAGTACTTCAGTTTGATACCGTTTTCAGGAAAATGGAGTCCTCCAAGGGTGATTTCGGGAAGTCAGTTAAACAGAATCCAGAAATTTGGTGGGTGTTAATCCGGTTTCTCTCTTAAAGGCAGAGTAGAATGCACTTTTGCTATTAAAACCGACTTCGTTGCCTATTCCCTCGATACTTAAGTCCAATCCTTCCTGTTTTTTTAGTAAAGCTTTCGCTTTTTTAATCCGGAACTGGTTTACATAGGTATTGAAATTATGACCGGTCAAGGTATTGATTGCCGTTGATATCCGCCTAGGATGGACCTTTAATTTTTCGGCCAGATCTGCTATGGTCAGTTCAGTATAGGTGAACATTTCAGAATTCATCATAAAATCATTGATTTGCTCCATCAATTCTTTCAGATAGGTTTCGGAAAGTAGTTCGCTCTTTGGATTTTCTGCGCTTTTGACCTTTATAAGTTCTTTGATTTCTTTTTGACCCAAAAGCCGATGAACATTGTATTGTTGAACCCCATGGAAAGAAACCCAATAAATGGCAATCAAATCAAAAACAGCAAAAACTATCCGATAATAAAAGTTATTGGGAGATATGTAGTACATAATGTGAATGATGACCGAGCTTATAAGACTGTAGATTAGAAATATCTGTGCCCAACCAAGCTCCCTTGATTCTACCATTGAAAAGTAGTTGTTCACTTCAATCTGATGATCTCGCAGGAATCGTAAGTTCCAGATACCGATGGCCCAAGAGTAAAATATGCCCAAATACGTAAAGATGAATTCATGTAAAAAACTCTGGGCAATGGTCTCTTTGGTTTCAAAGGGCAAAAAGAAAATTATCGATTGCGCCAAAAAAGATATGATACCGGGAACAAGAACCCAATATTTGGTCTTCTTTTCAGAAAAGATGGATATTTTTTGGCTATAGATGAAGAAAACCGAGAAAAGTAACCAAGAAAAATTAAAGGGGACCAAGTACAAATCAGGATACACTTCTGGAATGTTCAAACCTCCAAAAATGTAATGGAGCAATTTTAAGGCAAAGAATATCAAGAAGAGCCCCAGAAAAAAGGTGCTCTTATGCCTCTTTTTGTTCAAAAGAACGAGGAGTATCCCCAAAGTCATACCTTGGATGAAGCCAACGGTATCCAATAGCGATACAAAATTGTAGTTTAATTCATTCAATAGTATATCAAATTAACAGCGTATCTACATAGGCGATTCATGCGTAATTGAAACCAAGATCTAAGAGGCCAATCGTTCTTTATATTGAAATGGGGTTGTGCCCGTATTGCGTTTGAAGGCTGAATAGAAAGCGCTCTTGCTCTGAAAACCTACTTCGGCCCCTAGCCCCTCAATACTGAGGTTGAGCGGCTTTTCATCGGCCAATAATTTTTCTGCCTTTTCTACGCGGTACCGGTTAATATATGCATTAAAATTTTCATCATATACTTTATTGATAGCCTGGGAGATTCGTTTAGGGTGTATTTTCAAAGCTTCAGAAATGGTTATGATGGTCAAATTCTTATCGATAAATATTTCAGAATCCCTTAAGTACGCATCTACCTGTTGTACCAATTTCTTTTGTTCATCTGTTGCAGGCAATTCTACAGTTTCGGTTTCCTTCCAAATTTTTGTTGGAGTTGTTTCAGAATCATCTTCAGAGATAAGGGAAACCACATCTCGTTGGAGCAAACCATGTACAGATGCCCAATACAACATGAATACGTTATAGCTGGCATAAAAAACTCGATACACTTTGGAGTTGTCCACAAAATATCTGATGAAATGAAGTGTAAATAGTATAAAACCAAGAAATACAAAGCGTTTGACCCATAAAAACTGTTTGTGTTCAATCTGACTGAATTGGTTTTCCACTTCGTGGGAATGCCTATTAATAAAGAGCCACATATAGATAAGGACAGCAGTGGAATATACAAGTCCAGCTAAAAAAATAGGTTTATACCAAATTGCCTGGGAAATCTCCAACTTGGTCTCCACGGGAAGGAGAAAAACAACAATCTGAAAAAGCAACACCGCAAGGCCGGGGTAGATATACCAGTACTTGTTCTCTTTGTGTGAAAAAATGGATACTTTTTGAATGTAAACCAGAAAAAGAGATGCCAAAAGCCATTCGCCAGGTCTAGGTAATATCTTCAACTTGGGATAATATTCCAAGATGTTCATGTCTTCCAGAATGATGGGGATAAAACAGTAGGCATAGGTCAGTACAAAAAGGCCGAGAAAAAGTGTGGAACGATTTTTCCTTTTGTTGGTATAAAGTAAAATCGACCCTAGTATCAGGCCTTGCAGACAGCCAAAAATATCGATAATGGAAACAATACTGTAGTGAATTTCCATTTCATAGATTTTTTTGATAAGTTAACAATTTATCCGAAAAACCTGACATGGTTTAGGCAATTTCTACGACTTCCACCTTAGAAAGAACAATGCAGATACCCTACATTTACTACTCTTTGTATAACCAAAACGGAATAGATTCCGTAGTGAGGGTTATGGTATCGTTTTTATCTCTTTCTATCTTTTTTCTTTTTAGCTTCAGTAGGTGCTTACCTTCCTCAATGCTATCTAAGTTCAAAAAGGTTTCAAACCCCAATAAGTTTTTACTATTTGTTGTGACCAAAAAGTCGCTTTCCCTTTCCAAACTATCAATCTCAAGGGAATAAATCTGGTTGAACACCTTTAAATAGCGTTTCCGTATGCTATCCTTCTGGCGAGCAGTAGTTATTTGCTCACTCCAATCGGTACTGAAGGTAATGCTGGAAGAAAGTCCTCTAAGCTCTTTTTTGGGAGTTAAAGTACTATCAAAATCAAAAACCCGGTTTTCAATTCTTTCCGCAAAGGGCATGAACACTTGAAGATAAGAAGTGGTAATTACTTTGGAAGGAATTACAATTTCTCCCGGATAATCATCTTCTTCAACCAGCATGTCCATATAATTCTCCTTGTTTGCGAATTCGTTAGAGGAACTTTTATCTTTTTCTAAAAAATTTGAATTCCGATATTCAAGTGAAGTTAGAAAGAGGATGAGTATGTAAATGGGTGTTAGTAATAGAATAAGTCGTTTGCCAAACCGATTATCCAAGAAATTATAAATAAGAGGTCGATACAAGAAGGACAAAGTAAGAAAACTGAAAACCCAATATATTGGGAAATAGACCTTGGAAACCCATTTGTTCCTTTTTAACAAGCCTTGAGTAATAAAATCTAAAAAAGTGACGAACATCCCAAAGGACAAGAAGACGATTAAGACCGTGCCAAAACCTATAGAAATCCATTCCGGTAAAGCATCATTATCTATTATGAAAATTGACACTAAGACCATAGTAAGAATAACACACGTTAGGGCAAGAACATAAAAAATCAGCAGGAATGAAACTGCGAATAACACACTGCAATAATTCTCTAAATTGGCGATGTACCGATCAAATGAAACTATTCTTTTTTTTAAGTAAGACTTGAATTTTTGACTGTACTTCAGTTTTTCAAATTCAATATCTCCCGAGACATACCGTAGCCCAAGAGCGCCAATCCATAAGCCTCTTAAAACCACATGCAATAAAAGATTGAAGAGCAATATAGAACAGGCTAAAAAGGCAATGAGATACACAATAAAACGGTAAATCTGTTGCTCGTTTTCTGCAATCAACATTTCATTACGCAAGGGACCATAGGCGGTAAACAACCCGAAAATGGCGAAACCAGATATGATAAGTTCCAACTCCCAGCTTTGCTGTTGAAGGGAATCAAGGAGTTTTTTAAACTGAGGGCTGTTGTAATCGTTGCTCATTTTTAAAAGTTTGGTGAATTCAAGATAATGTTTTGTCACAAAAAAACCGCTTCTAAACAGAAGCGGCTTTGATTCAGTGTAGTGTTAACGAGCTATCGTTATTTTATCATCTCATAGCTGCGGGAGATAAAATTGGTCAATGCTTCACCTTTCAACAGACCTTTGGAGAGTCGGGCCAGGTCCAAAGATTGATTGATTAATCGTTCTCTCTTTTTAGCCGTTTTGGTATTGAGAATTTCACCTACCAGTTCGTGATTGGTATTAACAATAAGGTTGTACATCTCTGGCATATTGCCCATACCGAACATTCCGCCGCCACCGGTTTGCTGCATTTCCTTCATTCTGCGCATAAACTCAGGTTCTGTAATAATGAAAGGAGACGCGCTGCTGTCCATAGACTCCATTTGAATGGTAAAGCCTTGGTCAGCGACCACCTTTTCCAATTCTTCCTTGAGCTTGTCCTTTTCCTCGTCAGAAAGTTTAGAGATGGCTGTATCCTCTTTTTTGATAAGATTGTCAATATGGTCGGCATCTACCCGTGCAAACGACAATTTTTCTTTTGAGGTCTCCATTTTTTGCATTAAATGGGAAACAATAGGTGAATCCATTAACAACACCTCATAGCCTTTTGCCTTGGCAGCTTCAATATAGCTATGCTGCGCTTCTTTGTCGGAAGCATAGAGAACAACCAATTTTTCATCCTTATCGGTCTGGTTGTCCTTGATTTTGTTCTCCAACTCTTCAAAAGTGAAGAAATCACCGTCTACGGTTGGGTATAGGGCAAATTTTTCTGCTTTTTCAAAGAATTTTTCTTCGGATAGCATTCCGTATTCAATAACGACCTTAATGTCGTTCCATTTTTGCTCAAAATCCTCACGGTTGTTTTTGAAAAGTGAATTGAGTTTGTCAGCTACTTTTCGAGTGATATAAGAAGATATTTTCTTTACGGCACCATCAGCTTGCAGATAGGACCTCGATACGTTCAACGGGATGTCCGGTGAATCGATTACCCCACGAAGCATGGTCAAAAACTCAGGTACGATGCCTTCAACATTGTCCGTTACAAATACCTGGTTTTGGTATAATTGAATTCTATCCTTTTGAACATTAAGGTCGTTGGTCAGCTTTGGGAAATAAAGAATACCCGTTAAGTTGAAAGGATAGTCTACGTTGAGGTGAATATTGAACAAAGGCTCCTCGAACTGCATGGGGTAAAGCTCTCTATAGAACGCCTTGTAGTCTTCATCCTTTAAATCGGTAGGCTGCTTGGTCCAAGCTGGATTCGGATTGTTGATGATATCATCCACTTCTTGGGTAGGAGCAGGGTCATCCTCCTTAACGCCCTCAGGTTTTGGCAAAGTTTCCGTTTTTGTCCCAAACTTGATGGGTATGGGCATAAACTTGTTGTACTTTTTCAAAAGGTCGCGAATCTTAAAGTTTTCCAAGAATTCCGTGGAATCATCGGCGATGTGAAGAATAATCTCTGTTCCTCGATCTTCCTTCTCAGCTTTTTCGATAGTAAACTCTGGAGAGCCATCACAAGTCCAGTGCACCGCTGGCTCATCCTTAAAACTTTTGGTGATGATTTCTACTTTATCAGCAACCATAAAGGCCGAATAAAAACCGAGACCAAAGTGTCCGATGATACCTGCATCCTTTTCGGCATCCTTGTATTTGTCCAAAAACTCCTCTGCCCCTGAAAAGGCCACTTCATTTATATATTTTTTTACTTCATCCTCGGTCATACCTATTCCCTGGTCGATGATATGAATTCGTTGATCATCTTTGTTGACCTTGACCTCAATGAGAGGATTACCATATTCAACTTTGGCCTCGCCGATGGAGGTAAGATGCTTGAGTTTTAAGGTTGCATCCGTTGCATTTGAAATCAGTTCCCTTAGAAAGATTTCATGATCGCTATATAAAAACTTTTTGATTAGAGGAAAGATGTTTTCTACCGAAACATTGATTTTACCTGTAGCCATACGTATTACTTTTTCTTTTGCGATTCAGATGTCAAAAAAAATACCATTACCATCTAAACTGACAAACTGACACTAAGAGGTTTTTAACATTCTTCGTTAAACTTTAACATCTTTTTGTTTATCAATTATTTGTAAAAGCTAAACAAATATTTATATTTGTAGTGTTGTAGAAGATTGCTATGAAATAGTAGAAAACTATAACGAGTTTGTTTATTTATTGGTTAGGTTGTTGAGAACGCACTTTCGCCCGAAAGTGCGTTTTCTCTTTCCAAACGAATAATTCCTGTTGGATTATTCGTATTTTTGTTTAAACATAAAAATAGTGTTATGGCAAGTTCTTCCAATACAAAAATCAATCAAGACAAGATAATTACCTGGTTCATGGACACGGTATTGGAACATGAAGTTGTTCCAAAATCAGTCTACAAGTTCTGTAAGGATAATAAAATCAAGGAAGAGGATTTCTACAAGTATTTCGGTTCCTTCGAAGGTCTTCAAAAAACCATTTGGGAAAAGTTCTATGAAAATACGGTAGGTGTTATGCAAAAGAATGAGGGGTATCAAGCGATGTCCAACCAAGATAAGATGTTGACCTTCTTCTTTACTTTTTTTGAAAATCTGACCCTAAACCGTAGTTATGTGCTATTCGTGTTAAAAGGTCAGGAAAACGCTATGGAGAAAATTTCCCAGTTGAAAGGTCTGCGAAAAAACATCAAAGACTTTGCTGCAGAATTGATTGACGAACGAAACAGTGATAAAAACCTGAAGATTTTAAAGCGAAACCCTCAGTTGTTTTCTGAAGGGGCGTGGATTCAGTTTATGTTTTTGTTGAAGTTTTGGATGGAAGACAGTTCAGCTGAGTTTGAAAAAACAGACATTGCCATAGAAAAATCCGTAACTACTATTTTCCAAGTTTTTGATAACTCTTCTCTGGAAAAAATAATTGATTTCGGTAGATTTTTATACAAAGAAAGCATTGCATAGCCTATGAAAACAGTGGACAGTATTCCTACCAGTAAGATTGAAAGAGCCGGGAAACTGGTAAAGACAGGGGTGAAGATAGGTGGGAATTATGTGAAGTACTATGGCAAAAAGCTCGTCAATCCTGAAACCTCTAAAGATGAGTTGAACGAGAACAATGCTGAAGATATTTATGACGGCTTAAAAAGTCTGAAGGGGAGTGCGTTGAAGGTAGCGCAAATGCTAAGTATGGAGAAAAACCTGCTTCCCCGAGCGTACGTGGAAAAGTTCTCCCTTTCCCAATTTTCTGTCCCTCCGCTTTCAGCCCCACTGGTTCGCAAGACTTTTAAAAAATATCTGGGGCAATATCCTGAGGAGATTTTCGACAGCTTCGAAAAGGATTCCATAAATGCGGCCAGTATCGGTCAGGTACACAAGGCAACGAAAGATGGAAAGGAACTTGCCGTTAAAATTCAATATCCTGGAGTGGCTGAAAGTATTGGCAGTGATCTTGCCTTGGTTAAGCCCATCGCTATTCGCATGTTCAATTTAAAAGGAAAAGACTCCGAAAAATACTTCAAAGAAGTCGAAAACAAGTTGGTGGAGGAAACCAACTATATTTTGGAGCTGAAACAGAGCAGGGAGATTACAGAAGCCTGTGAAGTCATTCCCGATATCGAGTTTCCAAAATATTATGACTATTTGTCCAGCGAACGCATTCTTACTATGGACTGGATGAAAGGTAAACACTTGGGAGAATTTACCAAAACCGATTTTGATGTCGATTTGGGTAATAAATTAGGGCAATCTCTCTGGAACTTCTATATGTTCCAAATCCATAAGCTCCGTAAAGTACATGCAGACCCACATCCCGGTAATTTTTTGATAAGTGCCAGTGGAACATTGATCGCCATTGATTTTGGTTGCATCAAGGAAATTCCGGATGAGTTTTATGTACCCTATTTCGAGTTGGCCAAGGAAGAGAACATTAACAACGACTCTATATTCATGGAGAAGTTGTACGAGCTGGAAATTTTGACACCAACCGATTCCAAGCAAGAACTAGAATTCTTTAAAGCCTTGTTCAAGGAAATGTTGACCTTATTCACTTCGCCTTTCAATAAGGAGGAATTCGATTTTGGGTCGGACCATTTCTGGAGTAAAATTGCTGACTTGAGCGAGCGATACTCCAAAGATGAACAGATTCGGAAAATGAACGGTAATAGAGGCTCCAAACACTTTTTGTACATGAACCGTACATTTTTTGGACTCTATAATTTACTGCACGACCTAAAGGCGGTAGTTAAGGTCAATGACTTCCAAAACTATTTGGACCGATAACTACTTGTCTTTACCCATAGTTTTTTCTGGTAATAGGGGCTGCTCCGTTTTTTGTTTCACATATTTCTCAAGCCACCGGTCTTGCTCCCATAGTAGGTGAAGAATACTTTCTTTGGCCCTGTAACCATGACTTTCCTTGGGTAACATCACTAGCCTTACGGTTGCGCCAAGTCCTTTTAGCGCGTTGAAATAACGTTCGCTCTGCATGGGATAGGTACCGGAATTGTTGTCGGCTTCACCATGTACCAAAAGCAATGGTGTTTTCATTTTATCGGCATGCATGAACGGCGACATGGTGTAATACACCTCTGGGGCTTCCCAATAATTTCGTTCTTCACTCTGAAAACCGAAGGGGGTCAAGGTTCTATTATAGGCGCCACTTCTGGCAATACCAGCTGCAAACAAATCGGAATGGGAGAGCAGGTTGGCCACCATAAAGGCACCATAACTATGACCGCCAACGGCTACTCGGTTCCTATCGATATAGCCCATCTCATCAACGGCATCAATAGCAGCTTTGGCGTTGGCTACCAGTTGCTTTCGAAATGTATCATTGGGCTGTTCCTCTCCTTCACCGATGATGGGGAAAGCAGCATCATCCAATACTACATACCCTTTGGTGACCCAATAGATGGGTGAGCCCCAAAATGGATACGTAAATTCGTTGGGGTTTTGTGTATTTTGGGAGGCACTGTTTTTGTCTTTATACTCCCTTGGGTAGGCCCATAAGATCATAGGCGCCTTTTCCTTGGATGCCTTATTGTACCCAACGGGTAAATAAAGGGTAGCGCTCAGTTCCAATCCATCATCCCTCTTGTACGTAATCACTTCCTTATGCACATCTTGCAGGCTTTTGAACGGGTTTTCAAAATTGGTCAATTGAACTGGACCTTTTCGCTTGATCAAACTCTTGTAATAGTAGTTTGGATATTCGTTGGGAGACTCAATTCGTGCCAGTAATTCATCTTTTTCGACATTGTAATCCACCAAGTTTTCCTTTTTGCCTTCCAACTTTGAAGTGTACAATCGGGTTTTTTCCAAAGAGGAAAGATTCATTTTATCCACAAACGGAAACTGGCCTTCTTCGGTAAAACCCTCCCCCAGTAAATAAACGCTATTTCCGTCCATGGCTAGTACATCGGTGCCATATTTGGTGCGTTTGGTAACGAAAGACCCAGGATCGCTATAGACATCCTGATAATTTCTGTCCCCAATAATTTTAGGTTCCTTGGAAGCGTTTGATGGGTCAAAAAGATAGGTTTTCAGGTTTCTGTTGTTCCACCAATAGTCATAGGCTATTGCCATATTTTCATTTCCCCATTCAATCTGATAGTACCTATTCTTTAACTTGATAAGGCTTTTACCCTTGTCATTGAAGGGGGCTTCCAATTGAAATACCTCATCTCGATATTCCACTTCATTTTCTGGGTCACCTCCATCCAAGGCCTGCACATAGATTAATGTGGCCGCTCTATCCTCCCGCCAAGAAACGGAACGCATCCCCATGCGAACTGCCATAAATCCCTTGGGCAAATCCTCAATCAGGGGCACTTCCAATAAATTGGATACCAAAGTGCCATCTGCTTTGTACACATTGGTTTTGGAGGGGAAACGATAGTAGGGCACTAAATAGGAAAAGGGTTTTTCCACATTGGTGACCATCACATAATTGCCATCAGGTGAAAAACTAATGTTGCTGTACATGGCTGCTTCCTTCCATGGGGTCATGCTTCCATCGAGTCCTACTTTAAAGAGTTCGGACCGTGCCAATTGTTCAAAATTGAATTCATCATTGGGATTTTTCAGCAAATCCTGGTACGTTCGGTTCTGCGCTTTTTTTCCGTCATTTGAGGAAATAGTAGGACCGTTGGGTACGGCTTCGGCTACATTGATTAATTCTTGTCGGTCGTTGGGAAGCATTTTTACCAACACTGACTTTCCGTCCTTAAACCAATTGATGACGTCTCTCATATTGGCATTTACATTGGCGTTTGTCAATTGGGTAACTTCAGCATTTTTCAAATCCAGCACCCAAACCTCAACCCCTTTGGGAGTAGTATTGGTGACCGCCATCATAGATTGGTCTGGAGACCAATTAAAATTGGCCAAACGGGGATTTTCTGGGAGGTTTTTTACTTGAATCACCTCATCGCTGCCAATTTCTTGGATTTTAATGTTATTGTAATAATTGGTGCGACTGCCAATGTTGGTTTTAGGATTGATTCGTAGACCTGCCAACCGCATTTCTTTTTCAGATAGTTCAGCAATACTCTTATAATAATCCCTGTACAGTAGAACCATGTATTTGCCATCATCGGTAATGCGGACCGAGGGGGCCAAAGGAGCATCTACAAGCTCCAGAATTTCGGTTGAGGGCTTTTGGTAGGTAAGTTTTTCTTGTGAAAAACCAATAGTGCCAATCAGAAAGAACAGTAGCAATATCTTATTTTTCATAGGGATAATATTTAGTGATGGGATTTGTAAAAGAATACCTCTAAAAATACAATAAATCCTTCTTTTTTAGTAGCTATTTTTGCGTTTAATACGTACACAATTTTGGACATAACCGTATTTATATTATGGATTTGAAAATTGTTTTCCCGTTTTTTTACGAATCTGCAAGGAATATTAGTTATTTTCCCCTTTAATCAATACTATTGAACCAAAATTGTAATACAATAAAGGAAGTGAGCTATGTATAATTCGAAAATTGCCGGACTCGGTTTTTTTGTGCCTGAAAATGTTGTGACCAATGATGATTTATCAAAGGTCATGGAAACTAGTGACGAGTGGATTCAGGAAAGGACTGGAATTAAGGAAAGAAGACATGTTATCAAAGGAACCGATACCACCACTTCAATGGGGGTTAAGGCCGCAAAGATTGCCATAGAACGAGCCGGAATCGACAAAGATGAAATCGATTTTATCATTTTTGCCACCCTAAGTCCCGATTACTACTTTCCCGGCCCAGGGGTTTTGGTGCAGCGTGATTTGGATATTAAAACAGTTGGTGCTCTCGACGTAAGAAATCAATGTTCCGGATTTGTATATGGAGTATCCGTTGCGGACCAGTATATCAAAAGTGGGATGTATAAGAATGTATTGGTCATTGGTTCCGAATTGCATTCCCATGGACTGGACATGACCACTCGGGGAAGAGGAGTCTCCGTTATTTTCGGAGATGGAGCAGGAGCCGCGGTCCTTACCCGTGAAGAAGACCAATCAAAAGGTATCCTTTCTTCACATTTGCATTCTGAAGGCCAACATGCTGAGGAACTCTCTTTGATAGCACCTGGAATGGGAAAACGTTGGGTGACCGATATTTTGGAGGATGAAGACCCTGAGGATATTTCTTATTTCCCCTACATGAATGGTCAATTCGTATTCAAAAATGCAGTTGTTCGTTTTAGTGAGGTCATTATGGAAGGTTTGCAGAAAAACAATCTCACTCCGGCCGATATTCATATGTTGATTCCCCATCAGGCCAACTTGCGCATTTCACAGTTTGTTCAAAAGAAATTTGGACTTTCAGATGACAAGGTCTTCAATAACATTATGAGCTATGGTAACACTACCGCTGCCTCCATCCCAATTGCATTGACAGAAGCATGGGAGGCCGGAAGAATCAAAGAAGGTGATTTAATTGTTTTGGCAGCCTTTGGAAGCGGGTTCACGTGGGGCAGTGTTATCATTCGATGGTAGTTTATGGGTCGACAACTTGAACAATTAAACAAACCACTTATAGAATTCATCGAAAAGCAAAAGGTATTCTTTGTGGCTACAGCGATGGAGGAGGGGAGTGTTAACCTCTCACCCAAGGGTCTCGATTCTTTAAGGGTTCTCAATGAAAACCGGGTAGTTTGGCTGAATTTGACCGGAAGTGGAAATGAAACAGCTATTCACCTTAAGAACAAAAATAGGATTACCTTAATGTTTTGTGCTTTTGAAGGCGATCCCATTATACTACGACTTTATGGAAAAGCTACGGCCTACCAGAAAGATACTGAGTTCTGGAATGAGCATATATCCCTTTTTCCAGAAATTGCGGGAAGTAGACAGTTGATGGATGTCGAGATTGAAAAGGTCCAAATTTCTTGTGGCATGGGAGTGCCTTTGATGGAGTACAAAGAACAAAGGCAATCATTGGTCGAATGGGCAGAAAACAAGGGTGACGAAGGGTTAAAAAAATACTGGAACAAAAAAAATACCACCAGTATTGATGGGTTTGAAGACACTTTTGAATAAATAAAACCCCGCCCAAAATCAACTTTGGAACGGGGCTTTCAATGATAAACCCTGAATGACCTACCAACCAACACGCATACAGGGAATATCAGAATCTTTAAAGGATTCCTCCACTTGTTTTTTTGGTATTGCTATCTCTTCTTTTACGCTGTTTAGCTCTATTTTTCCCACTACCAAACCGGTAGGAAACCCCAACGTATAATGTTTGACTCTCCCAGTTGAACTCCCCATTTTGGATGTATGGACGTTGCCCATCGAACTGAAAAAGCATAGAGTTGAATACGTCGTTGAAGTTGGCGCTCAATGTTCCCTTTCCTTTTGCAAAATTGTACCGGGCTCCAAAATTTATAAAGTATAACGGTTGTACCTCGAACTGGATATTTTGGTTCTGTCCCCGGTAAAACCCAAAAAGTTGCAGGGTCAATTTCTTACTTACGGTAAAGCTGTTGTTCATTCTGAGGTTCCAAGCTGTGTTGTCCACCTCTACATTTTCTACAACAATATCATCCTCAGTGGCATTGCCTGGTTCTCCTTCCAAACGTTCGGTAATTCCGCGCTGGGTTTGACTGAACATATCAAAACTTCCATTGATGCTCCACCACTTGGTAGGTTTGTAATTGGCTGAGACTTCCACGCCATATGCCGAGGTATTATCAAAATTATCAAAGGTCAAAATCAATTTATTGAAGTCCAATCGGTCCACAAAAACAGCCCGGTTGATTTCATCCTCTATGCTTCGATAGAAGACGCCTGCGGTGATACTTCCTTTTTTAAGTCGCTTAGTATAATTCACTTCATAGGAATTCGTGAACTGCGGAAACAAACTTGGATTTCCGAAAGAAGAAATCAATGGTGTGGCAAATTCCCGAATGGGATTCACCTGTTGCAACCCTGGGCGGTCTACCCTTCTGCTGAAACTGGCCTGCAATTGGTCTTTTTCATTTACATTGTAGGTAAGAAAGGCCGAGGGATAAATCTGTTGGTAGTCATCTGTAAAAGCTCTTACCTGGTTCGTGTCGGCTATAACCTGAACATCTTCCAATCGTGCGCCAATTTGATAGGACCATTTTTTGTAGCGCTGACTAAAGGTGACATAGCCAGAATAAATATCCATTCCGTAAACAAAATTGGTAGATGGTGTTGGTACCAAATCTCCGTTGGAGTTGAACGAAAGACCAGTGGAGGAATAATCCACATCGGTTTCAAAGGTTCTTGATTCCAATCCAAGCTCTAGTTTTGAAATACTATCCAATGGATTCACATAATCCAGATTGATGAAGGTCTGGTCGCGTCGGGTATCCACAAAATCCATATAATCGGGGAAAAGAGTGGCCCCGGTCGATGCAAAATTGGCATCCTCATCATCTTCGAAGCGATTGTGGTCTATTTCCAGTTCGATGTTGTGTCCCTCTTTTGCAAAATCCAATTTATAGTTAAAGTTGTACTGTTCGCTAAGATTGTCGTTAATGTTGCTGAATATCTGAAGCAAATTTCGGTCGGGGTCGATATTGTACGTAACGTCAGTAATACCTATGCCCTCCCCTTCAAAATGGTTCTGATTTGTGAAAACTGACAGGGTGTTCTTATCATTGATATAAAAGTCTACACCTATCTTATATAAGTGGGATTCATTGTCGTTGAAGAAATCAAAATCCTGCTGCGAATTCTCATCTTGTCTAAAAATGAACCCGTCGTTGAAATAATCCCCAATGTTGGTACCGTAGTTTCCATAAAAATTGAACTTCCCAACCTTGTAGTTCAAGTCTAAGGAGGCATTATACTTTGGTCGAATTCCTTGGGTGTAGCCTAGGTTCAAGTTTCCATTGAAGCCCATATTGGCATTTTTGTGCAATACAATATTGATGATTCCGCTCATCCCTTCGGGATTATATTTTGCGGACGGATTGGTAATCAATTCAATGGATTTTATAGACGTAGAAGGAATCTGCCGCAACAATTGGGCTACGGGGACATTCGAAAGCTTTCCATCGACCATTACCCTAACGTTTGAATTCCCTCGCAAGGAAAGCTCTCCGGTTTGGGCATCAACGTTTACTGAGGGAATGTTGTTCATGATATCTGAGGCAGTGGCCCCGGCTGTGGTCAAGTCTTTCCCCACATTGATGACTTTCCGATCCACCCGTTGTTCAATGGTTGTTCTTTCAGCCACTACTTCTACCTCCGATAATTCCTCAGCTTCTTCCTCCAGAATAACCGTGCCGATGTCAACTTTCCTGTTTTTTTTGGAGATTACGAGTTTCTGGGAATAGGTTTTGTAGCCTATAGACTGTACTTCAACGATAAATGAACCTTCGGGCAGTTTTTTGATTTCGAATTTCCCGTCTTCGGTCGTTATTCCTCCGGTTACGGTAGTGCCGTCCTCAGATTTTATGACAATGGCTGCATAGGGCACGGGTTGATTTTGGGCATTATCAATGACCGTTCCCGTGATGGAACCAATTTTTGTGTCGGTGTCGTTGTTTCCCGCCTGTGATGTTTGCAAAAATGCACCGAATAGTAACAGTACAACAAGTAAAGTACCTCGTTTCATGAGTTTGTTCGTTTTTTTTGATTATTGATTGATGATGCTTACTAGACGACCATACCCCCGAACATGTTACAAGCAAAAAAAATGTTTAACACTTTTTGGTAGGAATTACCCTATACAAAAACCGTAAGGAAGGGGTCAATCTAGAGACAAAGGAGGGAAAATTAAAAGAAGAAACCCTGGTATCACAATTAAGCTCCACCAGGGTGATTCATTGATAAGCTATACTAAACACTAACCATTAACTATAAAAAAATACAGTCTTACCAATGAGTAAACTTTTAGTTAAATAGACGAGTTTTTTTTTGATTAGTTACACGCTTTAAACTAGTTTAACACATAAATTAACAAATGGACAAAACCCTAGTTTTTGGTGCATCGCCCAATCCATCAAGATACAGCAACATTGCCATAAGCCGATTAGTCGAAAATGGAATTGAAACAGAGGCATTTGGGGTTAGGTCGGGTACTGTTTCCGGAATTGAAATTAAGAATAAGCTCAACGAATTCCAAAATATCGATACGGTTACGCTGTATCTAAACCCAAAAAGACAAGAAGAATATTACGACTATATCCTCGCCCTAAAACCGAAGCGCGTAATCTTTAACCCCGGTACGGAAAACCCAGAATTTGGAACTATCCTTAACGATAATGGCATAGAAGTGGAAAATGCCTGTACCTTGGTTCTTTTAGCTACTGGCCAATACTAAGCGACCACTTTCTTTCGAATCAGCAATAGTCCCAAAAAGGTCAATAAACCGTTCAGAGGGAGTAACTCGTAGCCAACTTGATAGCCTCCAAGATATTCGGCGTCTATATTTCCAAGAAAGGCGATTAGGGCCACAACTATTCCACAAACCAGCCATACCCATTTGTCCTTGATTTGAAACTTGGTAAAAATTCCGAAGGAAAAAAGCCCTAGTAATGGACCATAGGTATATCCCGCTACAATAAGGAGACTATCGATAACATTTCGACTCAAAATGTACTTAAATGAGATGATGACCAGAATCAATAAGACACTCATTAGAATATGGGTACGCTTTCTAATCTTTTTCTGATTGGCCTCGTTTTGTTTTTCGATGTTCAAAAAATCAACACAGAACGAAGTAGTAAGAGAGGTGAGTGCACTGTCCGCACTACTATAGGCAGCCGCAATGAGTCCCAGCATAAAGGTGACGGCCAAGGTAAGGCTAAGGCCACTGTTCAAAGCAATTTCGGGAAACAACAAATCAGATTTGGGCTGACCATCCATCAACGGAACCGAAATTCCATTTTTGGAAGCATAAATGAACAACAAGGCGCCCAAAAGCATAAATAAAAAGGTAGCCCCAACCAGTACAAAACTGAATGAGACCATGTTCTTTTGTGCATCCTTTAAGGTTTTACAGGTAAGATTCTTCTGCATCATATCTTGGTCAAGACCGGTCATGCAAATGGTTACGAACATTCCTCCTAAAAAGGATTTAAGAAAATGGTTACGTTCCAAAAGACTGTCCACATACAAAAAGCGGTTGTACGACTTCAGTTCTTCTGAAGCCAGGAACTCCCCAAAACTCCAATCCAATTCACGATTGATTAATATAATCGATAGAATAACTGCCAAAATCATGAAAAAAGTCTGCAGGGTATCGGTCCAAACGATGGTCTTGATACCTCCTCTATTGGTATACACCCATATCAATAGAATGGAAAGTACTACGGTCATTTCGAATCTCACACCTAGGTCATCAAAAACAAACTGTTGCAAGACTATTGCCACAAGATATAATCGAAAAGAAGCACCAAGCACCCTAGAAATAAAGAAGAAAAAGGCTCCGGTTTTATGGCTGACCACGCCGAATCTATCCGACAGGTATTCATAAATGGAAGTCAGATTATATCGGTAATAAATGGGTAACAAAAGATAGGCAACCACAAAATAACCGACCAAATAGCCCAAAACCACTTGCATATAACTGAATTGTGAGGCTTCGACCCATCCGGGAACCGAAATAAAGGTAACGCCCGATAACGATGCACCTACCATTCCGAAGGCAACTACGTACCAAGGGGATTGACGTCCAGCCTTAAAAAAGTCGGTGTTCGAATCATTTTTACCTGTAAAATAAGAGATGACCATCAATACCAAAAAATAGATACCGATGAGAAGAAGAATCTGTATGGCTGACATAAGTTCGGTTTGAAATGCAAAGTACAAAAGTAAATTGGTAAACCTAAAGTTGTAATTTTGCGCAGTTAGAAAGTCTCATGGAATTTTCATCAAAACTTTTGGAAAACGCAGTGTACGAGATGTCTCAACTGCCAGGTATAGGAAAGCGAACGGCCTTACGGTTGGTATTGCACCTCTTAAGACAGCCAGAAGCGCAAACCCATTCACTTTCCGATGCATTGACCAAACTTCGCGATGATGTGAATTTCTGTAGAAATTGCCACAACATTTCCGATACGGAGATTTGTGAGATTTGCGCCAATCCTAAAAGGGACAAGAGCATTGTATGTGTGGTGGAAGATGTTCGAGATGTAATGGCGATAGAAAACACCTCGCAATTTAAGGGGCTGTACCATGTTCTTGGCGGTAAGATTTCCCCTATGGAGGGGATTGGTCCGCAAGACTTGAACGTCGTTTCGTTAATCAATAAAGTGAAAGAAGGAAATATAAAGGAACTTATTTTCGCTTTAAGTTCAACCATGGAAGGGGACACCACCAATTTTTACATTTACAAACAATTGGAAGGGCATGATGTGATTACCTCGACGATAGCTAGAGGTATTTCGGTAGGTGATGAGTTGGAATATGCTGATGAGGTCACGTTGGGACGCAGCATTTTGAACAGGGTTCCTTTTGAGAATTCAATAAAAGCAGATTGATTTAACATAGAAAAAATACACTTTGACTAAAAAAAAGTCGATTTCTTTAGTATTTTTGCAAAATATAAGCCTGCATCGGTTCGTTAACTAAGAATATGTCAAAATTTGAATTGAAATTACCGCAGATGGGAGAAAGTGTAGCCGAGGCAACACTTACAACCTGGTTAAAAGAAGTAGGGGATACCATTGAATTGGATGAAGCTGTATTTGAGATTGCAACGGATAAAGTAGATTCTGAAGTGCCCAGTGAAGTTGAAGGCGTATTGCTTGAAAAGCGATTCGAGGTTGACGATGTAATTAAAGTGGGTGAAGTGGTAGCCGTTATTGAAACCGAGGGTGATGCTCCAGAAAGTATGGAAGAAGTCTCAACACCATCTGTTGAGATAGATGAACCTGTCCCAGCCCCTGTTGCTGAATTGGAGCAACAAATGGCAGTAGTTCAGGAAAAGGTCGCTACCCCAGCGCCTAGTTTTTCATCTACCGAAAGATTCTATTCGCCATTGGTGAAAAACATAGCCAGGGAAGAGGGTATTTCCATGGAAGAATTGGAAGCCATTGCTGGTACAGGCAAGGAAGGAAGGGTAACTAAAAATGACATTAAGGCATTTTTGCAAAGTAGGTCTTCCAATGGAAAAGGTGCGGTTACTCCGATTGTTGAACCTGTGGTGGAGTCAAAACCAGAAGTTGAGGTGAAAAGGGAAGCCAAACCGGCACTAAAAGTCGAATCTCCAAAAATTCAGGTTGCTGATGGAGATGAGGTGATTCCTTTGACCCGAATGGGCAAGTTGATTGCCAAACATATGGCAGAGAGTATGTCCACCTCGGCACATGTCCAGAGTTTTGTGGAGGTAGATGTCACCAATGTAGTCAATTGGAGAAACAAGGTAAAGAAAGCCTTTGAAGAACGTGAAGGCGAGAAGCTTACGTTTACTCCTATTTTTATGGAAGCTGTGGCCATGGCACTTAAAAAATATCCTTTGGTGAATATCTCTTTGGAAGGGGACAATGTCATCAAAAAGAAAAACATCAACTTGGGAATGGCGGCTGCCCTAGCTGACGGTAACCTTATTGTGCCGGTAATCAAGAATGCTGATCAATTAAATTTGGTCGGTATGGCCAAAACGGTAAACGACTTGGCCAATAGAGCCAGAAACAACCAGCTAAAACCCGATGAAGTTCAAGATGGAACTTATACCGTGACCAATGTAGGGACTTTTGGGAGCGTTTTCGGGACCCCAATTATCAATCAACCCCAAGTGGGTATCTTGGCACTGGGTGCTATTCGTAAAGTACCTTCGGTAATAGAGACCGACCAAGGGGAATATATTGGGATACGAAGCAAAATGTTCCTCTCACATAGTTACGACCACCGTGTGGTCAACGGTGCCTTGGGCGGAATGTTCGTGAAATCAGTGGCAGATTATCTCGAAGCTTGGGATGTGAATCGAGAAATCTAGAAAAAAAGGACGCCTAATCCTGCTACTTTCTTAATTTAGGGAGCAAAATCAATTCATCAATCAATGAAATGGTGTACACTATGGGTTTTGACCCTGTCCATCTTGTTTAGTTTCAATACGATGGCTCAAGATAAGTCGGCCTTCCAGAAAAAAACGTTTCAAAAGGAAGAGGGTGCCCTTCCCTATCGTCTTTTGCTGCCTAAGGATTTCGATTCCAACAAAAAATATCCCCTAGTACTTTTTCTACATGGATCCGGAGAAAGGGGCAATGACAATGAATCGCAGTTGGTTCACGGTTCAAGCCTATTTTTAAAAGAAGAAATCAGGGAAAACTATCCGGCGATTGTTGTGTTTCCTCAATGTGCTGCGGGCAGTTCCTGGGCAAAACTCGACGTTGAGGGGGAGTTTCCAAACCGTGAGTTCATTTTCTATATCGATGCTGAACCTACACCAGATATGCTACTACTGGAAGGACTTTTGAAAGAACTGAAGAAGACCTACAGGTTAAAAAAGAACCAGATTTATGTGGGTGGATTATCAATGGGAGGTATGGGGACCTTTGAATTGGTTCGAAGAAACCCGAAAATGTTCGCGGCCGCATTTCCAATCTGTGGAGGGGCCAATCCTGAAATAAGCAAGAGGTTAAAGAGGCCCGAGTGGTGGGTCTTCCATGGTGATGCAGATGAAGTTGTGCCGGAAAAGTACTCCGCCAATATGGTGAATGCCATGAAGGAACTGGGAATTCAGGTGAAATATACGGTTTATGAAGGCGTAGGGCATAACAGTTGGGACAATGCCTTTGCCGAACCTGAGTTACTTTCTTGGTTATTTTCACAATCTCGATAACACATTTTAATGGAATTAAAACTTACCAAACCCATCTGTTTTTTCGATTTGGAGACCACAGGAACCAACGTGGCTACCGATAGAATAGTGGAAATATCCATATTGAAGATTCACCCAAACGGAAACAAAGAAAGCAAGACGTGGTTGGTAAACCCCGAAATGCCCATTCCACCTGAGGTGGTGGCCGTTCATGGGATTTCAAACGAAAAGGTGGCCAATGAACCCACTTTCAAACAGCTGTCCAAGGAGATTTACAAGATGATAAAAGACAGTGATTTGGCTGGCTTCAATTCCGATAGGTTCGATATTCCGCTTCTGGCGGAAGAAATGCTTCGGGCAGAAGTAGATTTTGACATGAAAAACATGGTTTCGGTAGATGTGCAGACCATATTTCATAAAATGGAAAAGAGAACCTTGGGAGCTGCGTATAAGTTTTACTGTGAAAAAGAATTGGCCGATGCCCATAGCGCCGAGGCCGATACCTTGGCTACCTATGAGGTCCTTAAGGCTCAGTTGGACCGATATCCTGAACTTGATAACAATATCAAAAAGCTGTCTGAATTTACTACAAGAAAGCAGTCTCTTGACTTTGCAGGTTTTATAGGGGTCAATGACAAAAAGGAACCTATCTTCACTTTTGGCAAGCACAAGGGGAAAAGCGTTGAGGAAGTTCTGGAAGCCGAACCTGGTTATTTCGGATGGATTTTAAATGCTGATTTTCCGCTTTACACCAAAAAAGTACTGACCCAGATTAAGTTAAGCAAGCTAAATAACAAGCTTTCGTAAATCCAAAAAAGAATTACAATCTCTATGAAGCTGATATGTATTGGCAGAAATTATGCTGCACACATCGATGAATTGAAAAATGAGAGGCCAGATGAGCCTGTGGTTTTTATTAAACCTGATTCATCTGTTTTACCAAAAGAACAAGATTTTTATATTCCAGAATTCTCAAATGAGATTCACTATGAAGTAGAAGTTTTGGTAAAAATCAATAAAGTAGGCAAGCATATTTCTAAGCAATTTGCGCACAAATATTATGAAGAAATTGGACTTGGTATCGACTTCACCGCTCGGGACCTTCAATCTAGATTAAAGGCCAAAGGTCTGCCCTGGGAAAAGGCCAAAGGTTTTGATGGTGCGGCGGTCATCGGTAAGTGGATGCCCAAGAATATGTACGAAACTGTTGACAAACTGGGGTTTTCCTTGTTAAAAAATGGGGAAATTGTCCAAAAGGGCAATACTTCGCTGATGCTGTGGAAGATAGACGAATTAATCGCTCATGTTTCTACCTACTTTATGCTTAAAAAGGGGGATATTCTGTTTACAGGCACACCTGCCGGGGTTGGTAAAGTAAGCCCAAATGACTACCTTACCGGTACACTCGAAGGTAAGGAGCTCTTTTCAATCAAAATAAAATAATGATTTATAGTCTCGATAAAATAAACGAAATGGCCGAAGGAGACCAGGACTTTGTTACTTCTGTGATTTCCGTTTTTTTGGATGAGGTTCCAACTGATTTACAGGATTTGGAAACCGCGGTCAATAATAGTGACTACGAAAACATTTACAAACTTGCGCACAAAATAAAGCCCAACGTTGACCTCTTGGGAATGGAGCAGACACGAGCGACTGCGCTTGAAATTGAAACCATGGGCAAGAACAAGGCCAGCATGTCCGATATCGAGGAAAAATTTCCTGTTTTGAAAACTGACGTACTTCAAGTAATTTCGGAGCTCAAAAAAGACTTCGATTTATAGATGCAGGCAGAAATCATAACCATTGGGGATGAAATCCTCATTGGCCAGATTATAGATTCCAATTCCGCTTTTATTTCCAAAGAACTGAACAAGATTGGGGTTTCAGTGTACCAGATTACATCGGTACAGGATGACAAACAACATATTTTAGATGCCCTAGAAACAGCAGGAAACCGTTCTTCCGTGGTCATTATCACTGGTGGGTTGGGCCCCACCAAAGATGATGTCACAAAGCACACACTTTGCAAGTTTTTTGATGATGAACTAGTCGGTAACGAAGAAGTTTTGGCACATATTGAAATGCTTTTTCAGAAGTATATTTCAACACCGATATCGGATTTGAACAGAATGCAAGCCTATGTTCCTTCAAAAGCTACCATACTGCACAACGCTTACGGGACAGCCCCGGGATTATGGATGAAAAAAGGGAAGACCTCTTACTTTTCTTTGCCTGGAGTCCCTTTTGAAATGAAAAACCTGATGACCTCTGGCGTTATCCCTACGATTATTGAGGAATATGAAAGACCGCATATTATTCATCGAACGGTTTTGACTTATGGACTTGGAGAAAGCGCTATTGCCAATAAAATTCAAGATTGGGATAATAATTTGCCAAGTTTCGTCAAGTTAGCCTATCTGCCTAATCTGGGAAAGGTTCGATTAAGACTTACTGCTAGGGGAGAAGACAAAAAAATACTGGATGATGCTCTAGACGATAATATCAAGAAGTTATACCCACTTATTGGTGATATTATTTATGGTGAGGAAAGTGAAGGGCCTATTGAACAACAATTGGGAAAACTGTTGACCCAAAGAGGACTTTCCTTGGCTACCGCAGAAAGTTTTACAGGTGGAAAAATTGCACAACAACTAACCACAATTCCCGGAGCATCCGCTTATTTTAAAGGAGCGGTGGTAAGTTATGCCACTGAAACAAAAATTCGACTTTTGGGGGTTCCATCAGATTTGGTCGAGACACACTCCGTGGTAAGTGAAGAAGTGGCGGTTGCTATGGCCCGAAACGTAAAAAGTATTCTTGATTCCGATTTTTCTATTGCTACGACGGGTAATGCTGGTCCGTCAAAAGGAGATTCCGATGCGGATATTGGAACTGTTTTTATTGCTATAAGCACTCCCCAACATACTTTTGCCGAAAAATTTACCATGGGCAACCACAGGGAAAGAATCGTGCAAAAGTCCGTAAATAAAGCGTTTGAGCTGCTTATACGAGAAATACTAAATTTCTGAAAAAGAATTTTGTCCGTCCCACGAAAATGCTATAAATTTGCAGCCTCAATAAAAGCACTCAAAAGTTAGGGAGATGTCTAAAGTTTGTGAAGTAACAGGAAAAAAGGTGATGTTCGGAAACAATGTTTCCTTTTCCATCAATAAGACCAAGAGAAGGTTCGACGTAAATATTTCTAAAAAGAAGTTTTACATTCCCGAGGAAGACCGTTGGGTGACATTAAATGTTTCCTCAAGAGGTTTAAAAATTATCAATAAAAAAGGAATTTCTGCCGTACTTAAGGAAATCAATTCCAAAAAGTAAGTCGGATAAGCGTTTAAGTAAGACACAATGGCAAAGAAAGGAAATAGAATTCAGGTTATTTTAGAATGTACTGAGCATAAGGACTCTGGTATGCCTGGCACTTCTCGATATATCACTACCAAAAATAAAAAGAACACGCCTGACAGGATTGAAATCAAGAAATTCAACCCTATCCTTAAGCGTATGACCGTTCATAAAGAAATTAAGTAAGCCATGGCAAAGAAGACAGTAGCAACTTTACAATCATCATCAAAAAGATTGACCAAAGCCATTAAAATGGTGAAGTCACCTAAGACAGGGGCCTACACTTTCGTAGAGTCTGTAATGCCTCCTGAAATGGTGAACGAATGGTTAAAGAAGTAAGTCATAATATATACTTCCTAGTACGAAGCAAAAGCCGCCTTGAGCGGCTTTTTTGTTGGATTCTGGACACCTCATTTCTGTTATTTGGAATGTGCTTGATGGGTGTTTCCCTTTGGTTTCGTTTGCATTTCGACTTCCGTTGATTTATTTAACAAAACTCCCCTTACTTTCCTATCTTTGAGTCTTGTAGAAGCAGAAAAATGAGTTTATTCAAAAACATATTTTCAAAGCAAAAAAAGGAGACCCTCGACAAAGGACTTGAAAAGTCCAAAACGAGCTTTTTCGGTAAACTAAGCAAGGCCGTTGCGGGTAAGTCCAAAGTTGATGATGAGGTCTTGGATAATCTTGAGGAAGTGTTGGTCACTTCGGATGTAGGCGTCGATACCACACTTAAAATCATTGAGCGCATCGAGGAACGTGTTTCCCGTGACAAATACATGGGAACCGAAGAACTCAATACCATTCTAAGAGAGGAAATCGCTGGACTTCTTTCTGAGACCCATGTTGGCGAGGAAACCGAATTTTTGGTCCCCCAGGATACAAAACCCCATGTAATTATGGTTGTTGGTGTCAATGGGGTGGGTAAGACCACAACTATAGGAAAGTTGGCACATCAGTTTAAAAATCAAGGGTTAAAAGTAGTTTTGGGCGCCGCTGATACGTTTCGAGCTGCCGCTATCGACCAGTTGCAGGTCTGGGCTGACCGGGTAGATGTACCCATAGTAAAGCAAAAAATGGGTAGTGACCCTGCTTCGGTAGCCTTTGATACCTTAAATTCAGCTGTTGCCGAAAATGCAGACGTGGTTTTGATAGATACTGCGGGCCGTTTGCATAACAAGGTCAACTTAATGAACGAGCTTTCAAAGGTAAAGCGCGTAATGCAGAAGGTTGTACCCAATGCTCCCCACGACGTACTATTAGTGTTGGATGGCTCAACAGGGCAAAATGCTTTTGAACAGGCCAAACAGTTTACGAAAGCCACTGAGGTCTCAAGCTTGGCCGTGACCAAATTGGACGGTACTGCCAAAGGTGGAGTGGTCATCGGTATTTCTGACCAATTTCAGATTCCCGTAAAGTATATTGGGGTAGGTGAGGGTCTTGAAGACCTTCAGGTCTTTAACAAATACGAATTTGTGGATTCTTTTTTCAAGATGTAGTATGGGAAGGGAATTGTTGGTCATATTGGTTCTTCTACTTTTTTTTCCAATCCAAACGCATTCCCAAATAAATCACCCCAAAGCCAGTCCCTTTTCCATTATTGAACAGGAAGTGGGCCTTTCAAAAATCAAAGTGGAGTATTCGCGTCCGGCTGTGAGGGGAAGACATGTTTTTGGTCCGCAACTCGACGGACAAAAAGGTTTGGTCCCGTATGGGCGTATTTGGCGGGTAGGGGCCAATGAATCCACCAAAATCTCAGTAAGCACAGCTATGGAGGTAATGGGAAATCATCTTCCCAAAGGAACATATGCTCTCTATGCTTTTCCAGAGGAAGATATCTGGGAAATTGCTTTCCATACCAATATCAAACATTGGGGCGATGGCAGGAAGAATTATGATGTGGAAGAGGATTTATTCCGGATAGAAGTGAAGCCAGAAAAAATTCCCTACCATCAAGAGAACTTTTTGATCGCTTTTGATTCCATCACCCATAATTCAACCCAAATGCAATTGGTTTGGGCAAACACAAAGGCTACTATTCCATTTAAAATAGATACCCACGCCCAGATGGAACTCGAAATAGCCAATCAAATCAAATCAAACCCAACAGCCCAGACGTACTACGAGGCGGCTCGCTACCTACAAGAACAGGGCAGAGATTATCCAAGGGCGCTCGAATACTTGAATAAAGCATTGGCAATAGGTGGTGATACCTATTATTTTCATCGTGTAAAAAGTCTGGTGGAAGCAGCCCTGGGAGATTATAAAAATGCCGTTATTTCTGCACAGAAGTCCTTGGAACTCGCCAATGAGCAGGATAAGGACGAGTTTGTTCTCATGAATCAAAAGAATATCAAATTATGGAAAACCCGAACAAAAGATTAACGCGAATTACGTTTTTGTTTCTTTTTAGCTTTTTAACTGTTTTGATTTCGTGCAAAACGGATTCCAAGTCTGTAGAGAAAGAAGAAAACGTAGTCCTTTGGCGACCTTATAACGATTCAGCTGAGGTAGCAGCGAATGCAGAGCACGAGGTGAAGCGTATGCAATACAAACTTATTCAGTCGAAGGTTTGGGATAAAAATGAGACTTTTTTACCATTATACTCCGAGGTTTCCCAAATGGACAGTATTTCGTACGAGGAATTGAAGCCTCTCATTTTAGAACAGGATATTCCAACCTTACAGAAACATGTTTTAGATGGAAAACTGACCTACGAACAGCTGGTTCTGTTTTATCTATATCGTATTTACCATTACGAGTTGGATAATGGTACAACCCTTAACACCATTGTGGCGTTGAACCCAAACGTTTTGGAAGAAGCAAAAAAGTTGGATGCAAACTCGGAAGGACATCACCCCATTTACGGGATGCCGATTTTGCTAAAGGACAATATTGGCACCGTTGAAATGAAAACTACAGCCGGAGCAATGGCTTTGGAAGAAAATACAACGGATGACGCCTTTATTGTTGAGCGTCTTAAGGAAAATGGGGCTTTGATATTGGGCAAGGTAAACCTAAGTGAATGGGCCTACTATCTATGCGGTGGTTGCCCAGTCGGATACAGTGCTCTTTGGGGTCAAACCCTAAATCCTTATGGGCGACGTGTTTTCGAAACTGGTGGGTCAAGCTCGGGTAGTGGAACCTCAGTTGCAGCAAATTACGCTGTGGCCGCTGTGGGAACTGAAACTTCGGGTTCCATCTTATCACCTTCGAGCCAGAACTCGGTTGTAGGATTAAAACCTACGATAGGTTTGTTGAGCAGAACCGGAATTGTGCCGATATCAAGCACTTTGGACACACCCGGACCCATGACCAAAAATGTAATCGATAACGGAATTCTTCTGGATGCCATGATGGGCTATGACAAAGAGGATGAACCTTCGGTACTTACCAATTGGGAAGAAGATTGGTATAACCCCAATAGCAGTTATTCATTAAGCGGAAAACGTTTTGGAGCATTCAAAAGTCTGATGGAACAAGACTCCATCTACCGTAGTACCATTGAGAGAATTAAGGAGGCCGGTGCAGAAGTCATCGAATTTGACCCTCCAGAAGTAGAAATGGATGGTTTTCTCAGTCTTTTGAATATAGATATGAAAACCGATTTGCCCATTTACATTGAATCGCAGGTCAAGGATACACAAGCAGTTGCCATAAGAGATGTTTCTGATGTTGTCGCCTATAATAACCTGGATACCTTAGTTCGGGTTCCTTACGGACAAGCTCGGTTAGATGGAATACTAGCAGATTCTACGACTACCGAACAACTTTTGGAATTAAAGAAGATGCTTCAAGAAAATGGACGGACCTTTTTTAATGAGGCGATGGATGAACATAAACTGGATGCCATTTTATCCATCAACAATTACCACGCTGGGTATGCTGCCGTGGCAAAATATCCTGCATTGACAATTCCCATGGGGTACAAAGAAACAGGAGAACCCATTAGTTTGACCTTCATTGCTAAACAGTTTCAAGAGGCAAAACTTTATGATTTGGGCATGGCTTATGAAAACATCATGAAAGTTCGAAAAATACCAAGTGGGTACGCCGATTAGTTTAATTGATATAGGCGTTCAAATATTGCCATAATTCATTATCAAAACTGGAAGGACCCAAGAGGTCTTCTCCCGCATCTTCTCCCATACGAACGATTACCAGTTCCATACTGGGGATAACATAAAGTTTTTGGTCATCTCTGCCTAATCCGGCAAAGGTATCTGCGGGAGCATTGGGAATAAGCTCACCTGAGAATTCAGTTTGAAGCCCAGGTGCACGATAGCTATCTTTTCCATTCAACCACCATAAATAGCCATAAGACCTATTAAGGTTTTGCGAGGTGTTGATCATATCCATTTTGAAATCATCATCGCCTAAAATTACCTCTCCATCCCAAACACCACTGTTCAAGTTTAAAACTCCGAATCGGGTCATACTTCTCGCTGTACTGAAGTATACGTTGTTGAGATTATTGGTGGAGAGCCAGAAACCATCCATTCCAATTTTATCTCTAAGCTTTTCGTTGAAATATGCAGACCATTCCATTCCCGTTGTATTGGAAACCACGCTTTGCAGTAAAGTATATGGCCCATTGTGATAAGCCCAACGGGTTCCGGCATCAGCAACAAATGTCAAGCAATCTGGTGTCACGCAATCAAATTGTAGGGCATTCATTCCACTGGTCATAGTCAATTGATGCCATACCGTGATTAGATTTTCCTTTTCTAGGGGAGTTGAGGTCCATCCTTCACCCAAATAGTCAGAGGATTTATTGTCGATATCCAAGAAACCTTCTTCTTGGGCAATACCTGTTGTAAAAGCTGTCAGCGTCTTTCCCGCGGATGCCCAATACCAACTTGTGTTTTGGGTATGCTCGTCAAAATACCATTCCACCACGATTCTTCCTCCTTTGGTGATGATAAATGCTTTGGTGTTTTTTTCATCCAAAAAACTTCGTAAATCCTCTTCATTTTCCGTATTCCAACCCAATTGTGAGGCGGAAACAGTTTCCCATTCCGGAGATTGTGGTGGTGGAAAATAAAGATTGGTAAAATCCTGAAGTTCATTGTTGGGAGTTTCCAAGTCGTCGGAATCTGATGAACAGGAAATCCCCATGAGACAAAGAAAAATAAGAGGAATAAATGAAGCTTTCATGATATTGATTTTCATTTTGGACTAAGGAGCTTTTGAAAAGTTTAACGTGTTAAGTTGAAAAATATGCAGGCAAATCGATGTATTGCCCACCCATATTGTATTTTTGCACTCCATTTAAGTAGGCATGCGTACAAAAACACGTAAAAAGAACAAAATCAATGTAGTAACCTTGGGTTGTAGCAAAAATGTATACGACTCAGAAGTACTTATGGGTCAACTTCGGGCCAATGATAAGGAAGTGGTGCATGAGGAAGAAGGAAACGTTGTGGTTATAAACACCTGCGGTTTCATCGCGAATGCCAAGGAAGAAAGTGTCAACACCATTTTGGAATATGTTCAAAAGAAAGAAGTGGGCGAGGTGGATAAAGTTTTTGTAACCGGATGTCTGAGTGAAAGATATAAACCAGACCTACAAAAGGAGATTCCCAATGTGGATGAATATTTTGGTACAAGCGACCTACCCAATTTACTGAAAGCCTTAGGTGCTGATTATAAGCACGAACTTATAGGGGAACGATTGACCACTACCCCAAAAAACTACGCGTATTTAAAAATTGCGGAAGGTTGCGACCGACCCTGTTCGTTTTGTGCCATACCACTGATGAGGGGGAAGCATCGGAGCAAGCCCATGGAGGAATTGGTTTCTGAGGCAGAAAAACTAGCTGCAAAAGGTGTTAAAGAGTTGATTCTTATTGCTCAAGACCTCACGTACTATGGTTTGGATTTGTACAAGAAAAGAAATCTGGCGGAGCTGTTACAAAACCTTTGTAAGGTAGAGGGAATAGAATGGATTCGATTGCACTATGCTTTTCCGACCGGTTTTCCTATGGATGTTTTGGAGGTTATGAGGCAGGAATCCAAAGTATGCGATTATATTGATATTCCACTCCAACACGTAGCGGACCCTATTTTAAAAAGCATGCGCAGGGGTACAACGAAAGCCAAAACGACGCAGTTGCTTAGAGACTTCAGAAAAGCGGTTCCAAATATGGCCATCCGTACTACCTTGATTGTGGGATATCCCGGAGAAACCGAAGAGGATTTTCAAACCTTAAAGCAATGGGTTGCTGAAACTCGGTTCGAACGTTTGGGTTGTTTCACGTATAGTCACGAAGAAAATACCCATGCTTACGCTTTGATTGATGATGTCCCTGAAGAGGTCAAACAACAAAGGGCCAACGAAATCATGGAGCTT
>NZ_JANQIH010000243.1 GCF_028282265.1 Allomuricauda sp. | reverse complement strand
CCAATCCCACTTTGGATTCTTCCGGTTGGGGTAAATCGTCTATTTCCCACCCTTTTACCAATCGAAACGCATTCCATATTTTATTGGCGAAATTTTTCCCTTGTTGACAGAGGGCCTCGTCAAAAAGCAAATCATTTCCTGCCGGAGAACTCAAAAGAAGTCCCACTCGAACACCATCTGCCCCAAAATCCTCCATAAGTTTCAACGCATCAGGAGAGTTCCCCAAAGACTTCGACATTTTTCTGCGTTGTTTATCACGGACCAATCCTGTAAGATATACGTTTTCAAATGGCCTTTTACCCCGATATTCATATCCAGAGATAATCATCCTGGCCACCCAGAAAAACAGAATATCAGGCCCTGTAATCAAATCACTGGTTGGATAATAGTAATTGATTTCTTCATTATCAGGCTCCAGAATACCCCCAAACACACTTATGGGCCACAACCATGAGGAAAACCAGGTGTCCAGAACATCAGGGTCTTGTCTTAAATCAGATTCTTGAATATTGGAATTAATGGCTTGAGCTTTCTCCAAGGCTTTTTCCTTGGTTTCTGCAACTACAAAATCGTCCTTTCCTTCCCCATAATAATAGGCTGGGATTTGTTGTCCCCACCACAGCTGTCTGGAAATGTTCCAATCACGAATGTTTTCCATCCAATGGCGATAGGTATTCTCGAACTTTTTAGGATGTAGTTTTACATCCCTTGTCTTTAATACCCCATCTAGGGCTGGTTTTGCCAAATCATCCATTTTAAGGAACCACTGGTCGGAAAGTCTCGGTTCTATAATGGCCTTGGTACGCTCTGAAGTTCCAACTTTGTTGGTGTAGGGCTCGGTTTTGACCAAAAACCCCTTTTCTTCAAGTTCTTTGGTGATTTCTTTTCGAACCACAAAGCGGTCTTTTCCCTCATAATGAAGCCCATATCGGTTTAAAGTGCCGTCTTCGTTGAAGATGTCAATTACCTCTAGGCCATGTTTATCCCCTAAATCCTTATCATTCTCGTCGTGTGCAGGTGTAACTTTGAGACATCCGGTACCAAACTCAATGTCGACATATTCATCCTCAATAATCGGAATAGGACGGTTACTTATTGGAACTACTGCTTTTTTCCCTTTTAGATGTCGATATCGCTCATCTTTTGGGTTGATGCAAATGGCCGTATCGCCCAAAATCGTCTCAGGTCGCGTTGTAGCTATGGTAACCACATCGTCGGAACCTTCAATAGGATAGGACAAATAATATAGTAAACCTTGTCTTTCCTCATAGATTACCTCTTCATCTGACAAGGTTGTTTTCGCTTGAGGGTCCCAATTTACCATGCGATATCCCCTGTAAATCAAACCTTTATCATATAAATCGACAAAAACCTTGATTACCGAAGCTGACATATCGTCATCCATGGTGAACTTTTTCCGACTCCAATCCAAAGAACACCCAAGTTTCTTTAACTGTTCAAAAATTACTCCGCCATATTCATGTGTCCATTCCCAAACATGCTCTAAAAACTTTTCCCTACCAATATCGGCTTTTCCAATCCCTTGCTCCTTTAGTTTTGCCACCACTTTGGCCTCGGTGGCAATAGCCGCATGGTCGGATCCCGGCACCCAGCAGGCGTTCTTTCCCTGTAGACGGGCTCTACGAATCAGGACATCTTGAAGTGTATTATTAAGCATATGGCCCATATGCAAAACCCCTGTTACATTAGGAGGGGGGATTACAATGGTATAGGGCTCCCTATCATCAGGTTTAGAGCTAAAATAATCGTGCTCCATCCAGTATTGATACCATCGCTCCTCTACCCGATTGGGCTCATATTTTGAAGGAATTTCCATTTTTCGGTATAGTTTTTGAAAAAATACAGCCGGAAAAGCTTTTGCTGGTGTTTGCCCAATATTAAATTAGTGCTATACTTCGGCCGAAAGCCTATCCGGAAATACGAAACAAAAATAAGTAACGTTATAACATAACAAAAGAATTTTGGATGCAGTCGACAAATCGATTACATTTGGAATTCACCCAAAACTAGAAATGATGAAAAAAACTGTACTCATGTTATTTGTTGGACTAGTGTCTATGGGACTTTACGCCCAGGAAACTACAACAGCAAAAATCGAATTTAAGAGTGAAACCATTGACTACGGAGAGATTGCCAAAGGTAGTGATGGTGTTCGGGTTTTTAAGTTCACCAATACGGGTGATGCTCCCTTGGTTATCAGTGATGTGAAATCAAGCTGTGGATGTACTATTCCCAAAAAACCAGATGCTCCCATAATGCCAGGTGCAACAGGGGAGATTCAAGTAAAGTATGACACCAAAAGAGTTGGTCCTATTAGAAAGGCCATCACGGTAACGTCAAATGCTGACACTCCCACCAAGGTTCTCAAAATCAAGGGAAATGTTAAACCTGACGATGCAAAATAAATAGTCGGTAAAAACTGAAATTAAAAAAACCCTTCAAGTTGTTGAAGGGTTTTTTATTTAAAACATTTTTTTGAGTACAAAGGTGAACATCATATCCCTATCATATCGTTCAATAACGACCCGAATGCGTTTCCCTTCCTTTTGATTTAACATCTTCAGCACTTCTTGAAGCTTATAGTTGTAAACACGTTTTCCATTGACGGCAAGTATAACATCACCTTCCCGTAGCCCTGCCTCTGCTGCGGGACTTCCAGCTCGTATACCAGAAACCACAATCTCCGGAACCAAACTTAGTCTAGTCTTGTTTTCCAAAAGAATTTGAACATTTCCAAAACTATTATCATCCTGCACTACTACTCCATTGGAGTTGGCAAGACTTTCAGCTATGTAACGCAAGCCGTTATGTTGTAATGCTATTCCAGCTAAGTTATACTGGAAGGGTGCCTTGAAATTCCCATTCTTTTTTAAGGTCACTAGCCCTCTTGAATAATCAAAAACCACATTAAAACGCCTTAGGACTTCACCTCCTATGCTTCCATTTCTGTCTCCAAAATCCTTTAAAAAACCAAATGATTCTCTGTATGGAAAAGCCACCTTGGCATCTTTCACTTCAAAAGTTCCTAGTTTAATTCCACTTACCTTAGACCTTTTTCCAAAAATATCCCCACTCAGTCCTCTGCCCAAATAGTCTTCATAATGCTGTTCTGGTACTTCCAATCCCTTTTCAGGCTGATTAAACAACCACAAAGCATCGCTGCTCCCGGTATCGACCAACAGCTTTACAGGAACATTTTTTTCGTCTCTCATAAGCACCGTTCCGTCTATGTACGCTTTTCGCCCTTCTACCGAAAGAGGCAAGGTCTGTGCATTTTTTTTATCGTCATACTCATATTGCTCCGGATCATGCAGCTTAATGCTCCTTGAACTATAGTTTATTTCGACAATAAAGTCCCTAAAAAGGTCATATCCTAGGATGCCGTGGACAGGAATTCCCAAAGAGGTGGAAAAATTAATACCCTTGTCCAGTACTACGTAAAGGTCTTGATTGTAGTTCTTGGCCTTGCCCAATTTAAATGCATTTCCCTTTGAGCTTAGTGCTTTCATGGGTTCGCCATCTCCGAGACCCCTTATCGTAACCTCGGAAACATTATTGATTTGAATGGAATCTTGATCGGTAAGATTAAAAAGGATGGGTTTGCTTACCCCGGAATCCAAAACAAAAGTGAGTTCAGAGCCATTGATTTCAACCGGCAGTATTATCAAATTATTGATTAACTCAAATCTTATTTTTTGATATTTTTTGTCCTTGGGCAATAAAAAGCCCTGCGCCGATGAAAAAAGTGGCGATAACATGAAAAGAAGTATCAAAAAGGCTGGAATCTTCTTCATTTTGTTTACTCTTGGAAGGTTAAGTTTCTTAAATATAATTAATTATGATCATATGTAACTTTTATTTAACATTACTGTAACCCAATAAATATTCTCAAAATGTGTTGTGCGCATGCGTGGGTTTTGCCATTTTTGCTAAAATATTGCACATGCCGAAAATCTCGAACAAAGGGCAACAAATGCCCGCTTCCCCCATTCGAAAATTGGTTCCTTTTGCCGAACAAGCCAAAAAAAGAGGAGTTCACGTAATCCACCTCAACATAGGTCAACCTGACATAAAAACACCCAAAATTGCTTTAGATGCGGTAAGAAATCATGACCTTGAAGTGCTTGCTTATAGTATGACAGAGGGGTCAGAACAGTACCGTACAAAAATCGCGGCTTACTATGAACGAAATGACATCGAAATCGCTGCTGAAGATATCATCGTGACCACAGGAGGTTCCGAAGCGCTTTCTTTTGTTATGGGAACCATTATGGATAATGACGATGAGGTTATCATTCCAGAGCCCTTTTACGCAAATTACAACGGCTTTGCCACGGCGTCAGGTGTCAAAGTCGTGCCCATAGTTTCAACGATAGAAAACAATTTTGCCTTACCCCCTATCTCAGATTTCGAAGCATTGATAGGTCCCAAAACAAAAGCCATTCTTATTTGTAATCCTGGTAATCCTACGGGATATTTATACAGTAAGGAAGAAATTCAGCAGCTGGCTAAATTGGTCAAGAAACACAACCTGTTTTTGGTGGCGGATGAGGTTTATCGAGAGTTTACTTATGACAATAGGGAGCATTATTCGATACTGCAGGAAGAAGGTCTGGAGGAAAACGCCATAATTGTGGATTCTGTTTCCAAACGGTATAGCATGTGCGGTGCCCGAATCGGATGTTTGGTATCGAGAAACCAAGAGGTTGTCCAAACTGCGTTAAAATTTGCCCAAGCCCGATTATCGCCCCCTACCTTGGCGCAAATCGCTAGTGAAGCCGCCTTGGACACCCCACAATCCTATTTTGATGACGTAATCGAGGAGTATGTGGGACGAAGAAATACCCTTGTTGAAGCTTTACAGGAAATTGAAGGTGTAAGAGTAGCCGTACCTAAAGGAGCTTTTTATTGTGTGGCTGAGTTGCCTGTCGACAATGCAGATGATTTTGCCCAATGGCTTCTTGAAAACTTTGAAATGGATGGAAAAACGGTTATGGTAGCCCCAGCTGCAGGATTTTATGCCACTAAGGGATTGGGTGAAAACCAGATTCGTATTGCCTACGTACTTGAAAAAGAACAGTTGAAAACAGCTGTGGTTTTAATCAAAGAAGCCCTAAAACAGTATCAAAATAGGTGAAAATAGAGGAAAACATATCCCTGAAACCCTACAATACCTTTGGTATTGACGTTAAAGCTCGATTTTTTGTAGAAATTACAAGTCTGCTCCAGCTTCAAAAGGTACTTGATTTAAAGGCGTACCCCGAAAGATTTATTCTGGGCGGTGGTAGCAACCTTCTGTTGACCAAAGATATCGAGACGCTTGTCTTATACATCAACTTAAAGGGAATCAACGTAATCGAGGAAACCAGTGAACATGTCATTGTTAAAGCCATGGCTGGCGAAAACTGGCATGGGCTTGTGCTTTGGTGTCTTGACCAAGGCTTCGGTGGACTTGAGAACTTGTCATTGATTCCAGGAAATGTGGGTACGGCACCCATTCAAAATATCGGGGCTTATGGGGTTGAACTCAAAGATGTATTTGAAAGATGTACGGCCATGGAGGTTGCCACTGGTGAACTGATTGAATTTGACAGCGAAGCCTGCCAGTTTGGCTATCGCGATTCCATTTTTAAGAATAAGCAAAAGGGCAAATACATCATAACCTCGGTCAATTTTCGATTGACCAAAAGCAATCACCTTCTCAATACTGCATACGGTGCCATTGAAACCGAACTCAAACAAAAGGAAGTGGTTTACCCCACCATTCAGGATATTTCTAAGGCCGTTATCACCATTCGCCGGAGCAAATTGCCAGACCCCAACGAAATAGGAAATAGTGGCAGTTTTTTTAAAAATCCTGTGGTTGGCAAAAAAGTAGTACAGCGAATCCAAAAGGATTTTCCGGAAGTTCCTTTTTATGAAGTCGATGGGGAAAAATATAAAATCCCGGCAGGATGGCTTATTGAAAAGTGTGGCTTTAAAGGAAAACGATTTGGGGACGCAGGCGTCCATGAAAAACAGGCTTTAGTGCTTGTCAACCATGGGGAAGCCAGCGGAGAGGAAATTCTGGCTTTAGCAATGAGCATTCAAAATGAAGTGAAAAAGCAATTTAAAATTGAGATTCAACCTGAGGTCAACATCATAAAATAACCCCTGCATTACGAATAATCACAGGGGTTATACCAAACCAAACTAACCAAACTTTTAATATCTATATATGTTGAATTTCTTTATCTTCCGATTTTTAGTCAACAACTAATGCTTTTTCTAACTTAGCAGCGTTATATATACGACGGAAAACATATTTTAGATTTTAGTCCCCAAAAATTTACCGTTACCCGCAACAACATGAGCACACTTATTGAAAAGCACATAGTTTCTCTACTTGCTGAAAAGGATGACAAAGCCATATCGTTGTTGTACGAGCACTATGGAGATACCCTATATGGGGTTGCTTTTAAAGTAGTCAAGGACGAAGATTTGGCACAGGACATTTTACAGGAAAGCTTTGTGAAAATCTGGAAAAAAGCAGATTCTTACGATGCTTCGAAAGCCAAACTTTTTACTTGGCTTTTTCGTATTACCAGAAATACGGCTATTGATAAGTTAAGGAGCATTACCAATAAATCGGACAAAGAAGTCCAAATTGACGTTTCTGACGTATATAACCTAGGAGTCAGCGGTATAACGCCCGACACTTTGGACCTTCAGGAAAATCTGGAGAAAATTGAGCCCAAATACCAAATTGTCTTGGAGGCGCTCTTTTTTCAGGGCATGACCCAGCAGGAAGCCAGTGAAGAATTGGATATCCCCTTGGGTACGATTAAATCCCGTTTAAAGATTGGCTTAAGGGAACTGGGAAAAATATATGGAGCGACCATGACCGTACTCTTGTTAATAAACTTGTTGCCATGAAAGAAAAGGTAAAGATTTTTTTGGATTCTGATTTACTCGAGAAATATCTTGTGGGTGACACCTCAAAAGAGGAAAGCCTGCGGGCAGAACGCTATATCGCCATGTATCCCGAGGTTCGGGAAACCTATGACGAGCTTCAAACCAATTTGGAGGCTTTTGCCAGGCTTTACGCCAAAAAGACCCCTGAGGGCCTTAAAGAAATCATTTTACATAGCGCCAAAAAGGAAAAAGCCGCAAACCGAAGAATATTCAGGTATGCCATTGCTGCAAGTGTTGCGATTATGTTGTTTGCAGGTTCGTCTTTCTTCTTCTGGAACCAGAACAAGACCCTTCAAGAAGAAAATACCTTGGTTACCAACAAAATCAAGTATTTGGAGGAAAATATGAAGAATCAATTGGAAGACGTAAGGAACCAGTTTATAGTTCTCAATAATCCAGATACAAGAAAGTATAATGTAAGGGGGAAAAAAGAAGGAAAAGAACTAAAAGCAATAGCTTATATCAATCCTGTTAAAAAGTTATCCTACATCAACGTTAGCAACCTACCAGAGCTTCCCGAGAACAAATGTTTTCAGATGTGGGCCGAGGTAAACGGAGAATTGGTGAACTTGGGTGTCATAAAAGAGTTTGAGGATAAGGATAAACTATTGGCCCTCCCCTATGGCGAAAATGCCATTGGTTACATAACCGTAGAACCAGAAGGCGGTAATAGCATGCCTACAGTGCAGAACATCGTAGCCAACATTACCTACTAGCGTATTTCCTTAAAGTTACCCTAAACACTTTATGGCTTAGGTTCATATTTTGTATTTTTGTGCAAACTTTTATTATGAAGCTTGCACTATTGACCATTGGTTTACTCGGTATTGCATTCGCAGGGATAGCTATTAAGATATGGTCCAAAAAAGATGGAAAGTTCGCCGGAACCTGTGCCAGTCAAAATCCCTTTTTGAACAAGGACGGTGAAGCCTGTGGCTTTTGTGGCAAACTGCCCAGTGAACAGGATTGCAAGCGAGATTCCATAGCCGAACTTCCCTAGGTAATTTTCCCCAATTAATCTGGATGTTTCCTTGGAAAAACCCGATTCTGTCTTAGAAAATATCAAAAAAGCCAAAGAAGGCAACCAAATAGCCTTCAGTTATCTGCTCGATACCTTTTGGAACGATGTTTACGGCTTTCAACTGCTTCGAACAAAAAACGAAAACGATGCTGAGGATATCACTATACGTACATTCTCCAATGCTTTTGATAAAATTTCTACCTACGATGAATCTTACGAGTTCAGAACATGGTTGATTACCATATCAAAAAATCTCCATGTCGACCTTTTGAGAAAAAGAAAAAGAAATGTTCTCGATGAAATGGAGACCCATAGGGATGCCGTCAAAAAAGTATTGGATGAAACACCTACAGCTGAGGACCAGTTAATTACCGAGCAAAATCTGGCAAATCTTCTACAGGATATAAAAAAGTTAAAACCTCATTACCAAAAAGTCATCAACCTAAGGTATTTCAATGAGTTGAGCTACGCAGAAATAGCCAAAGAACTCAATGAACCCGTAAATAACATCAAAGTGAAATTGCTCAGGGCCAAGAAGCTTTTGGCCGAAATCATCACTAAAAAGTGATTTTTCCCTCCATCTTGTTTCATTGACAGTTTCGTATCTTTGTGCTTCAAA
>NZ_JANQIH010000215.1 GCF_028282265.1 Allomuricauda sp. | reverse complement strand
TCCTCCTCTACTCCGTAAAAAACAGGGCGATATAGTTTGCCCGAAAAGTTTACCGGAGAACCATGGGTCAAATGACCTCCATGTGCCAAATCAAAACCTAGAATGGTGTCGCCCGGTTGCAAGCAAGCGTGGTAAACCGAGGCGTTGGCCTGAGATCCCGAATGGGGTTGAACATTCGCATAAACCGCCCCAAAAAGTTCTTTTGCCCGGTCTATGGCCAACTGCTCCACCTGGTCCACTATTTCACAACCGCCATAATATCGTTTACCCGGATAGCCTTCTGCATATTTGTTGGTTAAAACGGAGCCAGCAGCCTCCATTACCTGTGGACTTGTAAAATTCTCAGAGGCAATCAGTTCAATACCTTCAATCTGCCGTTCCCTCTCTTTTTCAATCAAGTCAAAAATTACAGTGTCTCTTTGCATTCGTGCGGTTTTAAGAAGTTTCAAAAGTACGAATTGACAAGAAAAATGATTGAAAAAAACCATCTAGAATTAAGGATGTTATCAAAATGAAATCAACAATTCCTTTCCGAACCAAATCCCAGTTTTCATTGAAAAAACAGGTATTTCAACGATTATATACTACCGTTCGTCCCTAAACGTTACTATAATATGGATTTTTGGCACGGCTGTTGAAAATCTACCTAAAAACCATAAAACCAAAGACATGAAAAAAATAGTACTCATTGTTTCCATAGTATTGTTCATTTCTTGCGGAGGAGTCAAAAAAACCCAAGAGGCCCTCAATAGCGGAAACTACATGACCGCAATGAACAAGGCCATCAAGAATTTGGCGGATAATAAAACCAAAAAAGGAAATCAAGCCTATATCTTGGTTTTGGAAGATGCATTTGCAAAAAACGCCCAGCGCGAAGAACAACAAATAGCATTTTTGGAAAAAGATGGCAATCCTGCCAATTTGGAGACGATATTCAACAAATACAACCAGTTGAAACAAATTCAAGAACGGATACGTCCCTTATTGCCGCTTACCATTTATGATGAAGGCCGTGAGGCCAATTTTAGGTTTGTGAACTACAACAATGCCATTTTGGATACCAAAGATGACTTGTCTGCGTACCTATACGATAGTGCTTCCAATGTTCTGGAAACAGCCAGGTATAAAATGGATTATAGAAATGCCTATAATGATTTCAAATACCTTCAGGAACTGAACCCTGGGTACGGGCAGACTGCAGAAAAAATGGATGAAGCCTACCAAAAGGGATTGGATTATGTGAAAGTTAAGATTGAAAATGATACGGAGCAGGTTATTCCCGAACGTTTGGAAGAGGAATTGCTCGATTTCAACACTTTTGGTATCGATAACTTCTGGACCAAGTTCCATTCAAGACCTATTTCAAAAATGAAATATGATTATGCTCTGAATCTTGACTTTAGGGAAATCAACATCTCGCCAGAGCGAGTGAACGAAACCCAAATCATCAAGGAAAAGCAAATCAAGGATGGCTATGAATATCTTTTGGATGAAAACGGTAATGCCGTAAGGGATAGTCTTGGTAATCGTATCGAAATAGACCGTATGCGAACAGTTCGGTGCAACTTTTATCAGTTCACCCAATTCAAAAGTGCTCAAATTGGAGCCAAAGTGAGCATCACTGATTTGTCAAATGGGCAGGAAATCAACTCCTATCCCCTATCCAGTGAGTTTATCTTTGAGCATATATATGCCAATTATCAAGGAGACCGAAGGGCATTGGACAATGAATTGGTAGCCTTGCTCGATTTGGCTGCAGTACCCTTTCCATCCAACGAACAGATGGTATATGATGCTGGAGAAGATTTAAAAGCCCGACTCAAAACTATAGTCCGGCAACAACAGTTTCAATAAAAGTAGAAAGCCCCTTTTTAGGGGCTTCTTTTATAGATATGCTTTAAGGTCCATGTCGGCTATGGCCCCATGTGAAGTATGAAAGTTTACTTCGCCATTCTTGATTATCAGAAGTTGGGGAGATTCATGGATAACCCCAAAACGGGATTCAATCGCATTGGACACCTCCCGATAGCCATGCAAATCCAAAAAATACATTTCAGCCTCATTTCCTAAATTGAAGGAATTGGTAAACATATTCAACACCATTCGGCTGATTCCACAGGTTGTTGAATGTTTAAAAATAACCTGAGGAACGGTATTGGATTTCTTGGCAATTTCTTCCAATTGTTCAGTTGACGTCAGTGAAATCCAAGGTATTTGCGCTCTGTCCTGTCTTGTTTCGGCTCCTTTTCCAAAAACACTATTAAATAATCCCATGGCCTAAATTTAATACATCTGTCGAAAACCAATCAAAAGCTTACAAACTGACGAAATGTCTTTTGTTTTTGGGTTTTTACCGACATTTTGACGTATTGATTCGCTTGGTAAGATTGTTGACCTTAGAGGAACAAAAAGCAAAGATGAACTTTAATAATTTCACTATAAAATCACAAGAGGCCATTCAACAGGCGCAGGTAATTGCCCAGGGGGTTGGTCATCAACAAATAGAGAACGAACACCTATTCAAGGCCGTAATGGAAGTGGACGAAAATGTTCTTCCTTTCATTCTTAAAAAACTGAATGTCAACACAGACTTTGTAGGTCAAATTCTTGACAAGGAACTCGAAAGCTTGCCCAAGGTTTCCGGTGGCGACATTATGCTGTCACGCGAAGCGGGAAAAGCACTTACCGAAGCAAGCAGTATTGCGAAAAAACAAGGAGATGAATTCGTTTCCATAGAGCATCTGCTCTTGGCCATATTCAAATCAAAAAGTAAAATAGCGCAGATTCTAAAAGATCAAGGAGTCACCGAAAAAGATTTAAGCGCTGCCATTGAAGAGCTGCGCAAGGGAGGTAAAGTCACTTCTCAAAGTGCAGAGGACACCTATAATTCCCTGGCCAAATATGCCAAAAATCTAAACGAATTGGCCGATAGTGGGAAACTGGACCCCGTAATCGGTAGGGACGAAGAAATTAGAAGGGTACTTCAAATTCTATCTCGAAGAACCAAAAACAATCCTATGTTGGTGGGAGAACCCGGTGTGGGTAAGACCGCTATTGCTGAAGGATTGGCTCACAGAATTGTTCAAGGGGATGTTCCTGAAAACTTGAAAGATAAAGTCATTTATTCCTTGGATATGGGTGCCCTTATCGCTGGTGCCAAGTATAAGGGGGAGTTCGAAGAAAGACTAAAAGCGGTTATCAAGGAAGTAACTTCAGCTGATGGAGGTATTGTACTTTTTATTGATGAAATACACACTTTGGTAGGAGCCGGAGGTGGCCAAGGTGCTATGGACGCTGCCAATATTTTAAAACCCGCTTTGGCACGAGGGGAACTTAGAGCCATTGGAGCCACCACCCTTGACGAGTACCAAAAATACTTTGAGAAGGATAAGGCCCTAGAGCGAAGATTTCAAAAGGTTGTGGTTGATGAGCCCGATGTGGAAAGTGCAATTTCCATTCTAAGGGGAATCAAAGATAAATATGAAGCGCATCACAAAGTGCGTATCAAAGATGAAGCAGTGATTTCTGCAGTGGAACTTTCACAGCGGTACATTACCAATCGTTTTCTACCGGACAAAGCAATTGACTTAATGGACGAAGCGGCCTCAAAGCTTCGCATGGAAATCAATTCCAAGCCCGAGGAACTCGATGTTCTAGATCGTAAAATCATGCAGCTCGAAATTGAGATTGAGGCTATAAAACGAGAAGATGACAAGGCCAAACTCCAAAGTTTGAACCTTGAGCTTGCCAATCAGAAAGAAGAGCGAAATGAGATTTTCGCACAATGGGAAAGCGAAAAAACGGTTGTGGACAATATCCAAAAAACCAAACAGGATATAGAAAACTTCAAACTGGAGGCGGAACGTGCAGAGCGAAATGGCGATTATGGAAAAGTGGCCGAGCTTCGCTACGGAAAAATAAAGGAAGCCCAAGAACTTCTCGAAAAGCTCCATCAAGAATTGGCAGACCAACAGAGTGCAGGCACATTGATAAAAGAAGAAGTGACCAATGAGGATATTGCCGAAGTAGTAGCAAAATGGACCGGGATACCTGTTACCAAAATGCTTCAGAGCGAGCGTGAAAAACTGCTTAGTCTTGAAGACGTGCTTCACAAACGTGTGGTGGGTCAAGAGGAGGCTATCGAAGCGGTATCCGATGCCATCCGAAGAAGTCGTGCCGGTTTACAGGACGAAAAAAGACCCATAGGTTCATTCCTTTTCTTGGGAAATACCGGAGTTGGTAAGACCGAATTGGCCAAAACCCTGGCAGCATATCTTTTTGACGACGAAAATGCCATGACCCGTATCGATATGAGCGAGTACCAAGAACGCCATTCGGTGAGTCGACTGGTTGGCGCACCTCCTGGGTATGTAGGTTATGATGAAGGTGGACAACTTACGGAAGCGGTTCGGAGAAAGCCCTATTCCGTAGTCCTTTTGGACGAGATTGAAAAAGCGCATCCCGATACTTTTAACATCCTACTTCAAGTTTTGGATGAAGGAAGACTTACCGACAACAAAGGTCGGGTAGCTGATTTCAAAAATGCGATCATCATCATGACCAGTAATATGGGAAGTCCCATTATTCAAGAGAAGTTTGAGGACGCCACGGATTTGGAAAGTGCGGCAGAAGCAGCCAGAGTGGAGGTAATGGGACTGCTGCGTCAGACCATTAGGCCCGAATTTTTGAACCGAATCGATGATATCATTATGTTCAGACCGTTGACAAGAGGCAATATCAAAGCTATTGTTGGATTACAACTGGAACACCTAAAAAAGCTGGTAGCGAAACAAAACATTACCTTGGATGCAACGGAAGAAGCCATTGAGTATTTAGCAAATAAAGGTTACGATCCCCAATTTGGGGCAAGACCGGTAAAGCGTCTTATTCAGAAGGAGGTAATGAACAGTTTGTCCAAAGAACTATTAGCCGGAAGGATTAAGGCAGATAGCATCGTTTTATTGGATTCGTTTGATGATAAACTGGTTTTCAGAAACCAAAACGAACTTGTAGAGTAGACAAAACCCTCTACAAAGCATAAAAAAGCCCCTATTTTTGTTAAAAGTAGGGGCTCTTCTTTTTAAAAATACCACACAGTATATCTTTTTTATATATTAGCCTTAATCCGAACCAACCTTTCGTAAAATGACCAAAAAAGCTGAACGAACCACCGCTTACATCATTGAAACGGTTGCACCTATCTTCAATAAATACGGGTATGTGGGCACCAGTATGAGTGACCTTACCGAGGCAACTGGACTTACCAAAGGTGCCATTTATGGCAATTTTGAGAACAAAGAGGCTCTCGCGCTTTCCGCTTTTGAATACAACCGCAATCATCTACTGAATACCATCGATGAAAAATTGGATGTGCCGGGCAAAGCCTTGGAAAAAATATTTTCCCTTATACGGTTTTATCGCCAATACGATGTGTTCACCCTGCCTTTCGGTGGATGTCCCATCCTTAATGTCGGTGTAGATGCCCAAAACAATAATAGGCTGCTAGCCTCAGCGGTCAAAGAAACCGTCAAGGATATTGAAGGTAAGATTGCCTTGGTTCTGGAAAATGGTATGAAAGCAGGAGAAGTTAAGTTACCCGTTCCCCCCTTACAGTTTGCAAAACAACTTTTCACAATGTTGCAAGGTGCTATAGCTATGGCCACTATGACACGTGATAGAAAGTATCTGGTAAATACGGTAGCTTATCTAGAACAGTTAATCAATCGTGAGATTAGAAACTAATCCTAAGAAAATTATTCTGTTCCAAAATTGATTGAAAATTTGAGTGACCATATAATGACGAATAGATTTGCTCAAGCAGCAAATAAAAATTAAAGCTTACTTTTAAATTGTTGAAATTGCCTAAACCAGAATTTTTGATGCGCAATATGCATAAGTACTTTTCAAGTTTTTTCATTTTGACCCTGAGCTTGATTGTCACTCTCGGATGTAATGAGGAAAAGGAAGAAAAACGAGAACCGGTCATTTCAACATTCTACCTTATACGGCATGCAGAAAAGGACAGGACCGACCCTGAAAACAAGGACCCAGAGCTTGACCAAAACGGACTGGACCGTGCGATAAAATGGGCCCAGGTTTTTGAACCTATAGAATTGGATGCCATCTACTCAACACGCTACGAGCGCACCTCAATGACCGCGGCCCCAACCTCGATCAAGAAAGAAATCGGAATAGAGTACTATGATCCCACTTCAATGGATGTTGAGACCTTCTTAAAATCAAACAAGGGAAAAAATGTTCTCATTGTAGGTCATAGTAACACCACTCCGACTATGGCGAACAAGCTTTTGGGAAAAGAAGTCTACGAGCAGATGGATGATACGGACAATAGCACTCTTTTTATCGTGCGTTTCATAGACGAGGAACCCACCTCACTTCGTTTGAAAATGGACTAATTGTCCTGAACCTCAATCTGCGATAGTTCAATTTTTGAAAGCAGTTCCAACTCTCCTGCTTCATATAATCTACCGATTTCCATAATATCAGTATCCTTGCCTTTTGGCTTATAATTATAGTAGTCCACAAAACGGATGCTATCAACATAGCGCTCATGGTAAGCTTCCCTAAAACGCTGTCCACCTCCATCTATATGAAACTCATAGGCCAAATAATCTGGCTTCATTGTTTTGCTATTAAACCAATACAGGTAGACATCCTCAAAATCATCACCTCCCATTTCTTGGTCAAAAGTGATTTTGACTTTAAAGTATTCCGTTCCCTTGATGGTGTCTTTTCCCAATAACTCTTTGTTTACCGCGGGGTCGTTTAATCCGTAAGGAAGCTTTACAAAGTAATGTACCGAATTCACAGAATTTGAGTATCGGTTCGCAATGGAATCGGGTAATGTAATCAAGCTGTCATTAACAAATCGCTTTAATTCAGTCTCGCTTCTTTTATCGAGAATCGTTGTTGTAGAATCCAAAAACGTATACCGCTCCAAAATCTTCTGTCCGTTCTCACGTTTTGAAACATACTTTCTATCCCTAAATGAGAAAGAAACCTCGTGGTCTTTGAAATGCTTACCCCCACTATTTTCAATAGATGTATCAATTAGACGTTGAGCTGTCCAACTGGGCTCTGCTTGTTTTTTGCAAGAAATTATAAGAGCCATGACAACTAAAATCAAGAACTTGTTCATCGAGTCGGTTTTATACATAATCGCAAAAAGCTGCACAACATTACAATTTTCTTTTAGAAGAGTTTCTATTTTTGCCCTCAATGCAGAAAAATATCAACATAAAAAACAAAAGGGCACGATTCGATTACGAGATTCTCGATACCTACACGGCAGGCATTGTCTTGTCTGGTACCGAAATAAAATCGATTCGTTTGGGGAAAGCCTCCCTATCCCAAAGTTTTTGTGAATTCAATGAAAAGGGCGAACTGTTTGTCATCAACATGCAGGTTGATGAATATAGCCATGGGAGCTATTATAACCACAAACCAAAAGCAGAACGAAAGCTTTTGCTGAACAAACGGGAGCTCAAAAAGCTGAAAAGAGAAGTAACCACTTCGGGCTTGACCATAATCCCCTTGAATATGTTTCTGAACGAAAAGGGTCTTGCAAAGGTCAATATCGCCCTGGCCAAGGGTAAAAAGCAATATGATAAACGCGAAACCATTAAGGACAGGGATAGCAAACGCAACCTTTCGAGAATCAAAAAGAACTTCAACAATTAGTTTTTGTCCTCAAGCATAGGTACAAAACGAAACAAACCCAATTCTTGTTTTTCAAACTCTTTCTCTGATTTTCTGATAAACAGGGTCATTATCTGTTCATCGGTTCCCACGGGAATCACTAACCTCCCCCCTACCTTAAGCTGCGAAAGCAAGGCCTTTGGAACATTGGGTGCACCCGCTGTAACAATGATTCCGTCAAAGGGAGCAATCTCAGGTAATCCCTTGTATCCATCGCCAAAAACAACTTTTTTGGGACGATACCCTAGCTTTCCTAACAGTAACTTGGTTTTCTTGAAAAGTTCTTGTTGTCGTTCAATCGTATAAACTTTGGCCTTTAGCTCGAGAAGAATTGCCGTTTGATAACCACTGCCCGTACCGATTTCCAGAATGGAAGCATTGGGTTTCACCTGTAATAATTCAGTTTGGAAAGCAACCGTGTAGGGTTGTGAGATGGTCTGACTGGCCCCAATGGGAAAAGCTTTGTCTTGATAGGCGTGGTCCTCAAAACCACTATCCAAAAAAAGGTGTCTTGGCACCGTCTTAATCGCTTGCAGCACCTGTTTATCCTTTATCCCCTTGGCAGCAACAATACGGGCCAACTTGTTTCGCATGCCCCGATGCTTCAGTGTATCTTTCATGGTTTTGGTCTGGTCTTCGAATTTAAAAAAGTTTCAAATTACAACCAGCATATCATCCCTCGTTATTTTCATGGCAAACTGATTGCATATCCTTATTTTTGAAAAAAATCTGACACATGCTTAAAGTTGGTGTCCTAGGTGCAGGACATTTGGGTAAGATTCATTTGAGGCTATTGAACGAATCTGATATGTACGACCTCGTCGGTTTTTATGATCCTGATGAAATCAATTCAAAAAAAGTAGCCGAAGAATTTGGGTATACCCATTTTCCCAACATTAACAACTTAATGGATGAAGTGGATGTAGTGGATATTGTTACCCCTACCCTTTCCCATTACGACTGCGCCGTAAAGGCCATTGAAAAGGGCTGCCACGTTTTTATAGAAAAGCCCATCACCAATACCCTCGAAGAGGCTGAAAAACTATTAGCCTTAATTCAAGATAAAGGTCTTAAGGGACAGGTTGGACATGTGGAACGTTTCAATCCGGCGTTTTTGGGAGTAAAGCATAAGATTGAGCATCCTATGTTCATCGAAACCCACCGGTTGGCAGAATTCAACCCACGCGGAACGGATGTTCCGGTGGTTTTGGACCTAATGATCCATGATATTGATGTGATTTTAAGTGTTGTCGAATCCGAAGTAAAACAAATCAACGCCAGTGGTGTTTCCGTTATCAGCAGTTCCCCTGATATTGCCAATGCCAGAATTGAATTCGAAAACGGATGTGTGGCCAACCTCACGGCCAGCCGGATTTCCTTGAAGAACATGAGAAAATCGAGGTTCTTTCAAAAGGATGCCTACATTTCGGTCGATTTTCTTGAGAAAAAAGTGGAAGTGGTAAAAATGAAGGATGCCCCAGAGAAACCGGGAGACTTCGATATGATATTGCAAAACGCCGAAGGGGAACGAAAACAAATCTATTTCGAAAATCCCGATATCGTTTCCAACAATGCCATTAAAGATGAACTGGAAACCTTCGCGGAAGCCATCAACAACGATACCGAGCCCATTGTAACCTTGGAACAGGGCACCAAAGCACTTAGAGTCGCTCTACAAATCATTGAATCCTTTAAAAATTAATTGTAATGAACCTAGTCGCAGTGATCGGCGCAGGTACTATGGGCAACGGAATAGCCCATGTATTTGCACAAAACGGATATAAAGTGAACCTCATCGATATTTCCGAAGCTTCTTTGGAAAAAGGATTGTCCACCATCTCCAAAAATTTGGACAGGATGATCTCCAAAGAAAAAATCACACAAAATGATAAGGACGCAACCTTGAACCACATCACTACGTTTACCCAACTCACCGATGGAGTAAAAAACGTAGACCTGGTTGTAGAGGCCGCTACTGAAAATTTAGAAATAAAACTCAAGATTTTTAAGGAACTGGATGCCACATGCGAGTCGAAGACCATTTTGGCAACGAATACCTCCTCCATCTCCATCACCCAAATTGCCGCGGTCACCCAACGACCTGAAAAGGTCATCGGCATGCACTTTATGAATCCGGTTCCCATTATGAAGTTGGTAGAAATCATAAGGGGGTATAGCACTTCCGATGAGGTGACCCAATCCATCATGGACTTATCACAAAAACTGGGAAAAACGCCAACTGAGGTAAACGATTATCCTGGATTTGTGGCCAACAGAATCTTAATGCCCATGATCAATGAGGCCATAGAAACCCTGTTTCATGGTGTCGCTGGTGTGAATGAAATAGATACGGTGATGAAGTTGGGCATGGCCCATCCCATGGGACCTTTACAATTGGCTGACTTTATTGGTTTGGATGTCTGTCTGTCCATCCTTAATGTGATGTATGATGGGTTCAAAAATCCAAAGTACGCCCCCTGTCCCTTATTGGTCAATATGGTGATGGCCGGAAAACTGGGTGTGAAATCCGGTGAGGGTTTTTATGATTATTCCGAGTCCCGCAAAGCAGAAAAAGTCTCCACCCAATTCAGTTAATGCCACATGGCAAAAATTAAACCTTTTAGAGCCATACGACCCACTAAGGACAAAGTCCCTTTTGTGGTTTCCCGCTCTTATGAGGAGTATTCCAAATTTGAACGGGAAGCAGTTTTGAGGTATAATCCGTTCTCTTTTTTACATATTATCAATCCGGGATTCAAATTTCACAAGTACATAACAGGTGAAGAACGTTTTCGCCTGGTCCATAACCGGTATCTGGAATTTCTAGAAGAAAACGTTTTTCTAAAGGATGGGGAACCGTCTTTTTATCTATATGAAACCGGAAGAGGGAATTTCAAGAGTCTAGGTTTCTTCTGCGCCTGCAGTGTACAGGATTATCAAAAGAATATCATCAAAAAGCACGAGGATACCATTCAGCTTCGCGAACAGCTGTTTGCCGATTATCTTCAAACGGTTGGGTTCAATGCCGAGCCCGTACTTATGATGTACGAAGATCATCCAGAAGTGAGGTCAATTTTAAAAAGCGAGACAAGAAAAAATCCGGAATACGATTTTACCACTACCGATAAAATAGAACATCGATTATGGAAAATCTCCAATGAAAAAACCATTTCTCGTTTACAAGGAGTCTTCGGAGAAATGAAAGCCCTATATATTGCAGATGGTCATCATAGGAGTGCTTCATCCCATCTTTTGGCCGAACGCATTAAAAGTGAAAGTGCCACGCACGAAGGAACCGAAGCGTACAATTACTTCATGGCCTATCTCATTCCAGAAACGGAGATAAAAATCTATGAGTTCAATCGAATGGTTAAGGATTTAAATGGTCTGGCCAAAGAGGAGTTTTTAATAAAGCTTGACGAGTGCTTCCGAATAGAAAAAAAGGAAGACGGAAAGCACAGACCTTCAAAGAAACATCATTTCAGCATGTATTTGGATGGAGAGTTCTACTCCTTAAGATTACGGAAGACCAATTACACGTTTACAGATGCCCTGAGCGAATTGGATACCCAAATTCTTTACAAGACCATTTTAGAACCCATTTTGGGGATTACCGATTTAAGAAATGACAAACGGATATCTTACGGTTACGGCAAGCATAATCTAATAAAAATGAAGGATAGCATCGACCGTGGCGATTTTGCAGTGGGTTTCAGTCTTGTCCCCATTACCGTTAATGAAATCAAGGCGATTGCTGATGAAGAATTGATAATGCCGCCAAAAAGCACCTATATTGAGCCAAAATTACGAAGTGGACTCACCATTTATGAGTTTTAAACGTTCCCCTATGTCCATCAGAACCAATCTTGAAAACATTAAAAATAAGCTTCCCAATGAAGTAACTCTTGTCGCCGTATCCAAGACCAAGCCCACTGGCGACATTATGGAGGCTTATGAAGCGGGACATCGCGTTTTTGGCGAGAACAAGGTTCAAGAAATGGTTCAAAAATGGGAAGAACTCCCAAAAGATATTGAATGGCACATGATTGGGCATGTGCAACGAAATAAGGTGAAGTATATGGCTCCTTTTGTGAGTCTGATTCATGGCGTAGACAGTCTTCGACTTTTACTGGAAATTGATAAACAGGCCAAAAAAAACAACAGAACCATTAATTGTCTTCTCCAGATACACATCGCTGAGGAGGAGACCAAATTCGGATTGGATGAAACCGAATTGGAAGAAATTCTGGTTTCTGAAGAATTTAAAGCCTTGGAGAATGTCAAAATCGTTGGATTAATGGGAATGGCAACCTTTACTTCGGATGAAAAACAAATACGGAAAGAGTTTGCTTTCTTAAAGGCTATATATGACAGCCTTCAATCAAAATTACCCAACTTGAATACCCTCTCCATGGGAATGAGTGGGGATTATATTATTGCTATTGAAGAAGGCAGCAACATGATACGTGTTGGAAGTAGTATCTTTGGAGCGCGTAAATACCAATAATTCCTTTAAAAGCATTTCATGTACGCCATACTTGATATTGAAAGTACAGGAGGCCAATTCAATGAAGAGGGCATCATGGAAATCGCCATATACCGTTTTGATGGACATGAGATTGTAGACCGATTCATCAGTCTGGTCAACCCAGAAAGAGAAATACAGCCCTTTGTTTCAAAGCTTACGGGAATCAACAACAAAATGCTGCGTTCGGCACCCAAATTCCATGAAGTAGCGAAACGCATCATCGAAATTACCCAAGATGCTGTAATCGTAGCACATAATGCCCAGTTTGATTACAGGATTCTTCGTACAGAGTTTAGAAGATTGGGGTACGATTTTCAGAGGAAGACACTATGTACGGTAGATTTATCCAAAACATTGTTACCTGATGCGGAATCCCATAGTTTAGGAAAATTAGTGCGCTCTTTGGGAATCCCCCTAAGCGACCGCCATAGGGCCAATGGAGATGCCATAGCTACGCTTAAACTGTTCGAGCTTTTACTCAGCAAAGATGTTGAAAAGACCATTGTAAGGGATGTAACCCGTGAAGCTGAACATGGTGAGCTTTCCCCAAACCAGTTGAAAATGGTCGCGGCGCTTCCTTCAAAGACGGGAATCTATTACATGTACGATAAAAATGGTGAGCTTATTTTTTTGGGAAAGACAAAGGACATCCAAAAAAGGGTCAACCAACATTTTACCAATGTAGGAAGTCTGGCCAGAAAGCTTCAAAAGGAAACCAAGAAAGTAGCTTTTGAACTTACAGGCAGTGAAATTGTAGCCATTTTGAAGGAATATCATGAAGTGCAAAAAAATCGTCCGAAGCATAACACCATCAGCAAAAAGAAATTGTTTTCGCACGCCATCAATTTTACCCAGAACGGAACGCCGCACGTACGACTCGAAATTGTAAAAAATGGCGAGCGGGAAATGGAAAGTATGGGATTTAATGGGGTTCCTTCGGCAAAGGCCTTTGTCAAAAAAATCAGTGAAGAATATCAAGTATGTGAAACTGCCTTGGGCGTTTCCCAAACCTGTATAGAAGAGGTGGAGTGCACTACGGACTGCAAACAATATCATGCCATTCATATCTATAACGAGAAAATAGAAACTGTACTGGCCAAGTATAGCCTTTCAAAAAAGAGCATGGTGTTGATTGACAAGGGACGTAAGGCCGGCGAAAAAAGCTTCATCTTAATAAAAAATGGCGAACTGCGTGGCTTTGGATATACAGAGCTGAACCATCAAATGAATAATATTCATATATTAGAATCGCTGTTGACCCCAATACCTGGTGACGAAAACACTACTTTCATAATTGAGTCGTATTTAAGAAAAAGAAATACGCTCAAGGTTCTTGAGTTAACGACTACTATTTGAGAGCACAAAAAGTACAATCTGGCTGGAAAAGCAAACTTCATGAAATTATCTATGAGGCAGACACTCCTCTGGGTAAACTATTCGACGTCACACTGGTTATTCTGATTCTCCTGAGCGTCGTTTTGGTAATGCTGGAAAGTGTTAAGGAGGTAGATCAAGATCTCCACGGAATTCTCTTCGCACTCGAATGGGTTGTCACCATTTTTTTCACCTTCGAATACATTGCCCGGCTTATCAGCATTAAAAAACCTTGGAAATATGCCCTAAGCTTTTATGGGATTGTGGATTTGATATCAACAATACCGCTTTATCTTTCATACGTTCTGGCGGGTTCCCAGGTCTTATTGGCGGTCAGGGCGTTTCGACTTCTACGTGTTTTCCGTATTTTGAAATTGGTGAAATACCTTGGGGAAGCCTCTCAACTGCGCTCTGCCTTAAGGGCCAGTAGGGCGAAAATCGGGGTATTCATTTATGTGGTTGTGATTTTGTCCATCATAATGGGTACGATAATGTATTTGGTTGAAAGTGACGAAGCGGGCTTTACCAGTATTCCGCGAAGTATCTACTGGACTATCGTTACCTTGACGACGGTAGGATATGGCGATATCGCCCCTCAGACCACTTTAGGTCAATTTTTGGCTACCATTATCATGATTTTGGGTTATGGAATTATCGCAGTACCTACAGGTATTGTGACGGTTGAATTCTCAAAACAAAAAGGGAAGAACATGGTGCATACAAATACCAAGTGTTGTACAAACTGTTCTGCTGAAGAACATCGTGATGA
>NZ_JANQIH010000152.1 GCF_028282265.1 Allomuricauda sp. | reverse complement strand
TAAAGAATCATTCTCTTCAATAAAAAAGCCATTATGTCTGGTCAAAATCAAAAGTGCTGTTCCCTTTCGAAAAACTCCCACTACCTCATCGTCCAAAATATTGGGGTCATTCAAAACAAGAATGTCTTTTCCACCTTGAATTTTGAAAATTCCTTCGTTGAATCTCTGAAAATAAAGACTTTCACCTACATTGAAGATTTTGGGCAATGTATTGGCCGAATCGATGGTAAAGACTGAATCGTTTGATGTGTCATAGACATAAATTCTGTTTTTAGACTGAAAAACAATGTATTCCTCAATGTCCAAAATGGTCCAAAACTCTTCATCTGGCACAAAATCGATTTTGAGCTTACTGGATATTGAGGTATACTCGAGCATCCCAAATTCGTCACGTTCCCAAAAACCAAACTCCATGTAACAACCCGTGAAAATTCTATCACCGATTACCTTTACAGAGCGTATAACGGTTTCATTCGGTGAGGGATACTCAATCCAATCGGCACCGTTAAATTCTAATAGATATTTGTTGTTGGCAACATATATTCTCCTATCCGTCGATTGCGAAATCGCCCAATTTTGATTCTCGCCCTTATAATCAGATGGAGCATAATTCTGAATGGGTGGTAGCTCCTGAGCGAATAATCCGGTGGAGAAGAAAAACAAGAGCAGACCTAAAAACCTCAACTGAAGGGGAAATTAATTACTTGGTCTTAAATATAAGATAAATTATATGTTTTTGGTCTTATCCCATTAGCTCCCAGTGCAACAATGATGACAACCTTTGCTATCTTAGGCACGATTTTGACCAGATTATGACTGCTAGCCAGGCCCTTATACACATTGGCGGAAAGCCTATCGAAGAAATAACATTGAGCAACGAGAGCGGTTGTTCCATAAAGCTATTGGCCTTGGGAGCTACTTTGGATTCGTTCATGATTCCCTTAAAAAATGGCACTCTGAAGGAATTGGTGGTATCACCAGAAAACAAGGAGTATTATCTGGAACAGTTCCATCATGTTCCCTATTATTTCGGAGCGACTGTCGGAAGGTATGCTGGAAGATTGGGCAAACCTTCCATTGAAATTAACGGAACGACTTATTTGTTGGAAGAAGACGAGGATATACATCTTCATGGGGGAAAACAAGGTTTATCCAAAAAAGTTTGGGATGTGAAACAATTGAAACCCGATAGCAATCCATCCGCGACATTTTCATATGGCTCTGCCCATCTGGAAGGGGGCTACCCTGGACATCTGAAAGTTGAGGCCAAATACACCTTGCACCAGGATAATAGCTTAGAGATTCTTTACACAGCCGTTTCTGACCAAGACACGATTCTTAACTTGACCAATCACGTTTATTTCAATTTGGGATATAGCTCTGTTTTGAACCAATTGCTGAAAATAGATGGTGACCACATATTGGAAACAAACAACAACCTTGTACCAACCGGAAAACGTATCCCTGTTACGGACTCAGCGTATGATTTTAGGAATGAAAGACGGATAAATCGCATCTTAAACATCGACGGCTTGGATACCACTTATTGCTTCGGTCAATATGATATGGAGTCACCAAAAGTCATCTACGGCGCCGAAGACACCAGATTAAAAATGGAAGTGTTCACCAATCAAAAAAGTGCTGTTGTTTTTGCACCTCCCAAGCTGATCTATAAAAAAGGAACTACGTTCCAAAACTTTTCAAAGAACGATTTTCCATCTATCTGTTTTGAAATGCAGAATTACCCCGATTCACCCAATCATCCATCCTTCCCTAGCGCACTCTTGCGAAAAGGGGAAGTTTATGAAAACAGGGTTATCTATAAAGTTACAGGTAATCTTTAATCAAATCTTCTCAAATCGATTCGGCCAATGCGGAAATGACGTTGAAATAAGGCTACGATTTTATCTATCAGATTCCAATTTACGAGCCATATCCCGGCGGGCTACTTTTGCCAAGGGAAGTGAAACAATAAAAGTCGACCCTTTGCCCGTACCTTCCGATTGGGCGGTGATAGAGCCATTATGAGATTCGATGATTTTTTTGACCATATAGAGACCTAGACCTGACCCTTCAACACTGCCATCGAATCGCTCAAAAGGTGTAAAAAGTTTTTCCATGGCATTGTTATCAAGTCCTGAACCGTTATCAATAACCAAGAATTGGTTTTCATTTTCAAGCGTTCTAGATTCGACCCTTACTACAGGGTCCTTTTGAGTACCCATATATTTTATGGCATTGTCGATAAGATTTTCAAACACTTGAATAATTCGGTTCCTGTCACCAAAAATATCAGGAAGATTTTTTTCCACATAGAGCTTGGCCTTACGTTCGGTCAATCGGCCATAAACCAGCCCTCGCGCCAAATCCACCATTTCGTTGGTCTGAAGTAGCTCATTTTTGTTTTCAATTTTGCCCAGCTTCGCGATTTCGGTGATGTCCGTAATCAAATTGTTCATAGTGTCACAGGTCTCATCTATGTACTTAACATATTCCTGCATATCGGGCATGTCTGTCATATCCAACTCCATAGGAATTAAACTGGCAATTCCCTTTATGCTGTTCAACGGACTTTTCAAATCATGTGAAACCGCAAATGCAAAGCGTTGTATCTCCTCATTTTTGAGAGAAAGCTCATCTGCTGCTTCCATAAGCTTTTTCTGTTTGCGCTGAAGCTCCTTGGTACGCTCATCAATTTGCCTCTCCAGTTTTTTCTGGTACTTTTTGAAGTTATTGATTCTTAAGCGGTATAACAGATAAACAATTAGTAAGACTGTAGTTATTAAAAGGGTTCGGAACCACCAAGTTTTCCAGAAAGGAGGAGTAACTTTTAACAGCAATGAGGTTTCGTTATCCACCCAAACCCCGTCAGAATTCGTTGATTTTATCCTCAAAGTATATTGGCCGGGGTTTAGATTGGTATAGGTCGCATGTTGGTCGTGACCCACATAGTTCCATTCCGTTTCAAAACCTTCCAAAAAATAAGCGAAACTTACTTTTTCGGGGTGTCGGTACGTAAGGGTATGAAATTCGAAATCCACCACATCTTGGTCGTAGCTTAAAACCAGGGTATCGGTTTGGCGTATATCTTTATCAAGAATGCCCGAACCATCATTTGGGAGAACAGCTTGGTTGAAAATTCGAAGTCCCGAGATGAACACTTCCGGTACGTTCTGCCGTTTCTTGACCTCATCTGGAAAAAAAATATTGAACCCATTACTTCCTCCAAAAACCAGCTCACCATTGCTTGCTCGATAACTCGATGAAGCATTGAATTCGTTTCCTTGCAGACCATCATCTACATCGTAGTTCACGAATTCTCTTTTTTCGGGATCGTAGCGAATAATTCCCTTGCCAGTACCTAGCCATAAATGGTCCTGTTCATCATCAACAATACTTTTAATGGCATCATTGACCAACCCATCCTTTTTGGTAATGGATACAAACGAATCAGATTCGGGTAAATATCTGTTCAACCCAGCTTGGGTACCAACCCACAAGGTTCCGTCGTCATCTTGAATAATTGTATTGATAAAGTCATTGCTAATAGGCCGTTTTTTATGGAAAGTGTGATAATGCACAGGCACCCATTTTTCATTGTTTTCAACTAAACGGAAAAGCCCTGAAGTCTGTGAACCTACCCATATCTGTCCTTTGTCATCCTCCAACAGACGAGCAACGGTTATGGTCTCAGAGCCATCTCTTTCCGATCGCAGACTGATGTCCTGAAAGTCACCACTTTCTGGATAATAAACATGAACACCCCCAAAAAGGGTAACAATCCAAATTCTTCCCTTACGGTCTTGGAGCATATCGATTACATTATTCGATCCCAAAAACGAATTTTCCTTGTTCAGGACTTCAAATTGCTTGGTTTTAAGATCCATAATGGCCAACCCTTTGGCCCATGATCCCACCCAAAGTCTATTTTGGTTATCCCAGAGCAAGGAAAGTACCACTTCACTATGTAGTTTACCATTAGAACGAGAATAGGCTTTAAAGGTGTTATTCTCCCTATTCCAGTAATTGAGGCCACCCCCATCTGTGCCTATCCAAAGGCCACCATCTTGGTCTTCGATAAAACAATTGACCACATCATTGCTGAGGGAATTGACATCGAAAGGGTCGGTTTTGAAATGCGTGAACTTGTAGTATTCCGAATCGAAGAAACTGAGGCCATTTTTATAAGGTCCAAGCCACATGACCCCATTTTTGGCTTTATGTATTGCCCAAATCGAATTACTCGAAATGGATTGCGGCTTACTTGTTTGGGATTTTAGATTACTTATCTGTCCTGTTTTCGGCGAATAAATAAAAAGTCCTGCATTTTCACTACCGATCCAAATGTTGCTTTGATCATCCTGTGAAATGGATAGGATGGCATGTCCCGGGCATACCGGGTAAGGAACACCCTCTAAACTGAAATCTTCCTGTACCTTGAGGGTTACAAGTTCCCCTTCATATGAGCCCAATAGATATTCTGTTTCAGAAACCTTGATTGCACGGCTTATATTTTGGGGCTCTTGGATTTGTGAAACGATTTGCAGGTCATTGTTGATGATGTATATGGATGCTTGGGTTATTATAAGCAGCTTATCATCTTCTAGTGGAAACAATTCAACAATATAATGGTTGCTAGGGCCATTTTGATAAATTTCATCAAAACGAATCTGTTTGGTCTCTCCATTTTTTATGTCGTATCGGTATACCCCACCATTATCCGTGCCTAGCCAAAGCAGATCATTGGAGCGCGCAATGGCACCGATATATTTAGTTTGCAATACTTGGGCTTGGGATTTAAACGGGTAAGGTCGAACTACATTGGTTTTACGGTCATAAATATTAAGCCCTTGATTTGTACCAATGTATAAATAGCCTTTGACATCCTCGTAAAGGTTTTCAATATACCCATCGGTTAGACCTAGCTTACCATCCAAGCTTTTTTCGAATACTTGAAATTCAGAGCCATCAAATTTATTCAACCCGTTCGGAGTTCCAATCCATAAAAACCCATGACTGTCCTCAAAGATTTGTGTTGCAGAACTTTGGGACAATCCTGTTTTGATATGCTGAAATGAAAGTGTATCGGAGAGGGATTGTGCGGAAATTTCAGAAACAGAGCTAAAAAACAACAAGACAAGAAAAAAGTGAATTGTCCTATGCATAGGGAGATGTTTTGTGTCTATAAAGTTGGTTGCTGCATCCAAAGAAATGCAATCTTTTCAATTCTGAAAGTTTTTGTGGGAAACTAATGAATTTTTGTGGTTAAAGTGAAGTGATTCAAGCTTTCACTGATTTGGAATGTAAAACTCCATCCCATAGCGATGGAAAAATGCACTTAGAATAGTGGAAGTCACCCCCCAAAAATACTTGCTATGTATCTCAAAATAGAAAGAAATGCTTCACCGAACGACATTTTGCATTGATTTGTAACGTTCGTTTTGATTTTGGGTCTCTATATCGTACTGAAACAATCTAAAATGAGAACTACCTCTTTCAAAACTGCCCCCCTTTTTTTATTATGCATTTTTCATTGGTTTGCTTATGCACAAAATGTAGGTGACTATCTGAAGGTGATACATGAATATGGAGAAAATCCCGTACAATTCGTTCAGGAAAAATTGAATAGCCATGATTTACTAATTTTCGACGATGCCCTCCATAACGCACTTGAGCCTTTCGAGTTTTATGGGGACCTTCTAGACACGGACAACAACAAAATTGATTATGTGTTCATTGAGGTTTTTGGAATCAATACCCAACACCACATTGATGCTTATTTGGAAAATGAAGTCAAAGATCAAAGCCTATTACTTAAAGTATTTCAAGATAGTTTTAGTGGGTATGGTTGGCAATATGAAACCTATCTTGACCTTCTTTCGACCATATGGGACATCAACCATTCAAAATCAAAATCGATAAAGGCAATCGCTGTCGACCAACCCATATATTGGGAAGGCATACATACGCGTCGGGACTACGATGTTTTTTTGAAGTCTCTGGTGGGGAGAGACTATTTTATGTACAAGACTATAGTCGGAACGCTTGACAACTTCAAAAGTGAAAAGAAAGGAGTCTTTCTAACCAATACACGGCATGCCTATAAACAGATAAGAAACAAAAACGGAAAACTATACTGGAATTGCGGTACTTTTTTTAGTCAGTGGCATCCGAAAAAGACCTACTCTATCCGAATTCACAATGCTACCCTTTCCATAAAAGATAGGTCCAGCTCAAAAAACGATGTTACCTCAGATGGCTTGGGCCGATACACCTATGAATGGATAAAAATGGAAAACGGTATTTGGGATGAAGCTTTTAGTCTTAATGATAATGCACCTGTTGCCTTTTCAATGAAGGACAACGTTTTTGGCCTTGCAAACTATATTGGAAACCATATGCTGAACGTTGAAAAGAACCAAACGATGTATGATGCCTACGATGGGCTTATTTTTTTGAAACCACTAAATGCCTTGCACTTTTCTGCAAAAACAGACTTTTTCTATACGGATTCATTCAAAACTGAACTCGAAAGGCGACTAAAGATTTTACATGAAGAAAAGCTTGATGCGTTTTTATTGGAAAATGAGGTGTCCTCACTAAGAGATTATATTGATCAAATAACCTCTTATCAAAAACAAACCAGTAACGACCTGATCCAAGACAATTGATGGCTAGACTATAAGTTTTATACTTCAACAAAAAATATCGATCTGAACGCAAAACATCCAACGTTTTAGTGTCACAAAGATTCAATCCATAGGTTTATCACCCCCTAACCTAATGATGTAAGTTCTGAATCAATCCGTAGTTTCCGTATATTTAGGTATTCCCCCTCCTATTGATCTAAAACAAAGAATTATGTGGCATAAACCTATTTTTTTAGGCCGTTTGGTCTTTGCACTTTTTTTAATCCTATCATTAGCTTCTTTTTATTCGGTTCCCGAAGCGAAGTCGATAGAGGACAAGGGTATTGAACAATCTTTGGAATTCAATACGGATGGCCTTTATTATGCCGAATTCTACGATTATATTTTTAGAGGACATTTTGAAAATGTACAAATCAAAAGAGAGGACATGCAGTTCTTAATGATTTTCGAACAATACCTTCGCACTTTTGGGGGACAGTGTCCAAGTTCCCTTCCTGCCAACAAAGTTGAAATTATGGAATCGGTATGTGCAATGGAAGAGGTCACCACCAACGGCTATGGTATTGAGACCAATAGAACTTGTGTGCAATGGAAACGAGTCGGAACTGGTTTGTACGCGCGACCCGATCTCTATAATGCAAAACTGGCTGTGGAGCGCATGCAAAGTGCAGATGCCCTGAGAACAACAGTTGCCATGATTACCGACCCCAATGCCATGGGGAATTCAGTGGACCTGATGCATAAGGCCAAGGGCCTAAGGAATGATATGGCCCAGATGTTTAGTCTTAACAGATGCAATAGCACAGGGGTAAGACGTTTTGAGGAAAACCTTAAAGCTTACGCGCTCAACGAACCTGCAAGGCGAATGCAGGGTACTAGCAAATATGCTGAAATGAAAAAATCTGGTGGGCCTACCGGCAGCCAAAACTTTGCACAATTGATAAATGACCTTGTGGCAGATCAGTCACGTACTTGGGCTTTTAATCGTTATGTGCCCGGTAGTATTAACGGCGTGACCAAATCTACGGATAGTCAAGGAAGACCTACAGAGTTAAGGGCAAATTACCAATACAAAGGTTTTGCAGGTAGCAGTCCTGGGTCGGTCAGGATTACCTTTAGTAACGGTCTGCCCAAGTGTATCTATTTCTTCGACTTTCCGCAAAACTGCAAATCTCCAAACAGCAGTATTTTATCTTCTTATGCCCAAGGGGAGTACGCAAAATAACTAGAAGTGTTTATGCAAGAATACTTTCATGTCCGGAATCCTTCACAAACAGGCAAGAGCTTTGGGTTTTGGCGGACATTTCTTCCACAAATTCAAACTTAAGGTCAGCATCCATACCAAAAATATTGAGATCGGCAGAAGGTGCGCTTTGCACCACAGTATGGAAGTTGCCAACGTGTACCTCCGTAAGAGTTTCTGGTAATCGGGCCAAATTGATCAATAGATTTAAAAACTTCTTGGCATTATCTTCTTCCTTAGGGTCACCGATAACGGTAATTATTCTGATACGTGCTCCCCAGTTCATCTTCAGTTTATAAGCCACCAGCATGGAAAGATCAAGGTTACCAATATCCCAACCCAAGTCCCAATTGGTTCTTCGGTCGCTCACCCAAACGTTTATGGTATTTCGTTGTCCCAATAAAGCTGTAGGGTGCGACAGGTATAAAAGCACCCCGATTTCTAACCGAATGGACTCTTTCATCACAGGTCTCAGTTCAGTTTCGTAGTCATCATGGTGCTGTAGGTTCAAAAAGATGATATTAGGTCTAAAAAAGGCACCTTGAAGCGCTTGGCTACTGTAATTGATACCCTTGGCAAATTCTCCCGTATGAATTACTGAAGAAGATGAGAAAACCTCCTTTTGCCGAAAGGATTCAGAAATGGCTTCCAATTCTTCCGCTAGCGTGCTGTTCTCAGAATACCCTTCGATACCTAACAATTTTATGGAACCTCTGGGTTTGGCAATGTTTCTTAGGAATTCAAATGTTCCCCTCAATCCATTGATGTCACGCACTGGAACCATTAAATTGGCTTTCCATGCACGTTGTTGCATCTTTTTCATGCCCCAAGTGTGTTTGGCGGCCCATTCTGCAAATGAAAAAAACAGACCAGAACGCACATCTTCAAATGGGGTTTCCAGGTTTTGCCTTGATAGGTACCAGTAGACTACCAAAACAATGGCAATAGAAATCAAACTTACCGCTGGATTTATTATGAACATCGCAAAAACAGATGACACCAACCCGAACCAGGGTACCCATTTATGAATCTTAAATACGGGTCGGTAACTTATTAATCCAAGATTCTGTTCAATGATGACCACAATATTGATCATAGCATAGGTAATCAAGAAAAATAAGGTTACCAATGGGGCAACGGCGTTGATGTTTCGCAACAAAAGGGTCGTGAAAATAAGAATACCGGTTACCAGCATGGCGTTTCGGGGCTGTCCGTTATTGCTTTGCCCTGCCAAAAACTTTGAAAATGGAAGTACCTTATGCTCTCCCATGGCAAACAGTATTCGGGAAGAACCCACAATGGAAGCCAAAGCCGAAGAAAAGGTGGCGCCAAGTATCCCTGCAATAATCAAAGGACCTATATAAGCCTTGTCCACCATGATGTAATAGTTGTTCAGCAATTCGGATTCGGAAGCACTTCTCGATATCCAAAAAGCCATAAGCATATAGATTACAAAGCTTACCCCAATGGCCCAAAGGGTCCCGGAAGGAATGCTTCTCTTAGGGTCCTTCAGTTCGCCTGACATATTGGCCCCTGCCATAATCCCGGTTGCCGCTGGAAAGAATACAGCAAAAACCAGCCAAAAATCACTTCCACTAAATCCGTTTTCAATGGACCCTTTAAAAGAACCCCAACTTAGTGCATCACTAGTGGGTATGGTCATGGAACCTTCATACGCTGCTATTATGATTGAAATCAAGGACAGGGCTATGATGCCCATGATAACGAACTGGGTCTTTATGGCGAGGTTTGCACTGATGTAGGCAATGGTTATCAGCACACCAAAAACAATAATATCCACCAAAAATGCATTATGCCCAGGAAAAATTCCCAACCAGCCTTCCCTGAAACCAAAAATATACATTGTTACCGCCAAGCCTTGCGAAATGTACCGGGGAATACCCAAACTTCCTCCAACCTCTAAACCCAAAGCCTGAGAGACTATGGCGTAGGCACCCCCCGCCCCAATACGGATGTTGGTCGTAATTGCCGACATGGAAAGGGCAGTGCAAAGGGTAATCAAAAAAGAAATGCTGATAATCAACCAAGTTCCTAACAGACCAGCGTTACCGACCACCCAGCCCAAACGTAGGTACATGATCACTCCAAGGATAGTTAATAAAGTTGGTGTGAAGACCCCACCAAAAGTTCCAAACTTTTTGAGGTTTTTCGGCTTTTCCTGCATTACTGGCTCTGGTCAAATTTCACCCTTAAAATAGTGATTTAATAGTCATGACATTCTTTCGGATAAAAGAATCTCATTTAGAAACTGAATGTGATCGTAACAAATTTTGTTCTGACGGAATTATCATTTAATCAGCTTTTCTTCAAAACAAGTCTTTGCTTCGCTTAAATTTTAATGCATACATCATGTTTAAGAAATACAAAGTATTAAAGTGGACATTACTCGGTTTAGGAACCCTGATTGCTATTGTCTTTGCGTTTGGATTTTGGTTTATGAGCCTTATTCCAGCGAAAAATGAGACCCTTGAGTCTACAACCATTTCGGATTTAGCCTATTTGACCGAGAACACTATCCCCAGAAGAGGTAATATTTTGGTAGTTGTAACGAGCACCGATACTATGGGCGCTACGGATAAGAGCACGGGCTATGAACTTACCGAATTGGCTCGGGCGTATTATGTGTTTCAGGCCAATGGGTATGAAGTGGATATTGCAAGCCCCGCGGGGGGAACGCCACCCGTAGTTATTGATGATGAAGATATGGGGCCTTTCGATTTTGCCTTTTTGAACGATGAAGAGGCACAAAAAAAGGTGAGCCAAACGATTCCTACTAAAGATGTGGTCGGTGATGAGTACCAAGCCATATTTTTCGTAGGTGGCAAGGGGGCTATGTTCGATTTTCCTGATAACAAAGCCATTCAATCCATGGTGCAAGAACTATATCAATCCAATAGGGTAATAGGGGCTGTATGTCACGGTCCCGCTGCCTTGGTCAACGTGAAGTTGGATAATGGCAAATCCATCCTAAACCAAAAAAAGGTAAGCAGTTTCACCAATGACGAAGAACTCTTACTGATACCGGATGCAGCATCAATTTTCCCATTTCTTTTACAGGACAAGTTGACATCGCAAGGTGCGTTATTTGAAAAGGGGCCTATGTATTTAGACAAAATTAGTCATGACGGCTATCTTGTTACAGGTCAAAACCCCTGGTCCGTTTGGTCTGTCGCCGAAACCATGATAAAGCAATTGGGACATACCCCGAAGCCTAGAAAAATCACAGATGAAGAGCATGCGGTAAGAATATTGAACACCTATCATAAAAATGGGAAAAAGAGGGCAAAAGAGCAAATTGAAGAAACATCCAAGGATACAAAGCAACCAATCCAAAGGGTTCTTATTGCAAAACATAGTATCATTGCAGCGATGCAAGGGAATATTGGGCAATTTTTCGATTTAATCGGATTAGTGTCCTTTGCAAAAAAGATGGAGGAACAACACTTGGAATCTCCTTAAATTCGTAAAAACATCCTTTGAGGTTTTTAGATATACTTCTTATTCTGATTAGTGGCGCAGGCCTTTTGCATGGTGTTTTTTTTGCTGTGTACTTGTACTTTTTTGACAAGAAGAAACGAACGCTGCCCAACCTTTTACTTGGCCTTATATTAGTTTTTATGGCCTTTCGTATTGGCAAATCGGTCATGCTGTATTTTGGAAAAGACCTTGAACCCCAGTTTATTTTTGCAGGTTTGTCCTTCCTTCTTATCATTGGACCACTGCTTCGATGGTATGTCTTGACAATGACCCAAATCAATTTCAATCTAAGGCGAAGCAACCATGTTGAAATAATACCATTCGCGTTGATATTTGTGCTTAGTTTTTTTGTCAATAAGAGTTGGTTTGATGAAAACAGTAATGAAAGTATTGCCATTTTCGCGAGCATCATTTTGTTCATTTATCTGCACTTGGCGTTTTATATCTTTCAAGCAAGCAGAGTTGTGTTTAGAGTGAAAAAGAACCTTGGTGTACTAACTAGAACCAAATCCCAATCGGCCCTTTTACAATGGTTGCAATTGCTTTTAGCAGGGTTTATCCTTATTTGGATTTCATATGTTTTCAACTTGATAGAGGATACCATCCCCTACATCGTTGGACCCATTGTTTATTCGGTGGTAATTTACTTCCTAAGCTACAAAGCCTATAAACTTAAGGTTACTTATTTGGATGGGAGTGTTTTCGATGTAAATGAGAATACTAGCTTGTTTCAACAAATTCGTAGGATACTAGTTGAGGAGAAAGCCTACTTAGAACCTGATGTTTCTCTGACTAGCTTGAGCCAGATGGTGAATAGCAGCGTTCAAAAAATTTCAAGTGCTATAAACCAAAATGCCAAACTGAATTTCAATGATTTCATCAACTATCATCGAATTCAAGAAGCAAAAAAAATGCTCGCTGATAGCAACTTGATGAAGTATACCATCTCGTCCATTGCCTTTGATACTGGTTTTAGTAGTTTATCATCCTTTAACCAAGCTTTTAAAAAATTCGAGGGGACAACCCCTTCATCATTCCGAAAGAAGCACACAGATTAGTTTATATTTTCCCAGTTAATCCTGTGGTCTCATCAACTCGAAACGGACTAAAACGATATCAGGCCAGCTTACCTAGTTTTGACATTATCCCACTCTTTTTAAACTGTACCGGAAAACATTTCTTAATTTGGATTAATGCCTGACAATTATTTCAACAATAAGTTTGAAGAATATGAAAACGGTAATGGTCAAAAAAGGACAAATTCTTCAGCGGCAAGGCGATACCGACACAAAAGTGTTTGTTGTTCGGAAAGGGTTGCTCCGTTG
>NZ_JANQIH010000139.1 GCF_028282265.1 Allomuricauda sp. | reverse complement strand
CATAAATACTGACGACGGGGTAACCCTGAATGGAATAAGTGACGTAGACATAGCCGACATTGTAGCATCAAATGGAGTGATTCACGCCGTGGATGCAGTAATCGACTTACCCAACATTGTTGAATTTGTAGTAGCAGATCCCAATTTTGATTCTTTGGAGGATGCCTTGTCCACCGACGGACAACCCGATTTTGTTCTCACACTCCTTGGAGATGGTCCATTTACCGTATTTGGCCCCACCAACGAGGCTTTCCAAGCCCTTTTGGATAGCAACGATATGTGGGATTCCCTAGATGATATTGATTCTGCATTGTTGACCAGTGTGCTTCAGCATCATGTAATTTCTGGAGCTAACATTCGCTCAGGTGACTTGACTCCGAACGGAAATACCATCACTCCAGCCACTCTTGAGGGTGACACATTCACCATTACTTTACCAGGTTCTGGCGATAACATAGCTGATGTAACCGATGGAGCTGGAAATACCGGCATCGGTATTGACATTGTGGATTTACAGGCTGCCAACGGCGTAATCCACGTATTGGATGCTGTGCTTATTCCTGATACCACAAATTAGATAGAAAATAGGGGTCAGTTTATATGGCCCCTTTTTTTCACCCCACAAACACGTATTAACCCGGAAACACATATAAAATGAAAAAAACACTACAGCTGAGGAGCTATTTCCTCATGACATTACTCGCCTTGTTCACGTTCGTTTCTTGCGACAAAGAAGACGATGAACAATCAAACGGCGACCAAGAAACCCAGAGTAACATTGTAGAAACTGCCCAGAACACAGATGCTTTGAGTTCTTTGGTAGCTGCTTTATTAAAAGCAGACGAAAACGATGGTACCGACCTGGTGGGTACTCTTAGTGGTGACGGTCCATTTACCGTTTTTGCACCAACCAATGATGCTTTCACAGCTCTGTTGGGTAGCTTGGATGGTTTTGATTCCTTGGAGGATTTTGACACTCCCGAAGAGAGAGATTTGTTGGCTACAATTTTAAAATATCATGTGGTGGCTGGCGCGGCCGTTGCTTCTTCCGAACTAAGCGATGACCAAGTCATCACTACCTTTCAGGGTGAAGACCTTATCGTAGATTTGGATGATGGTGTCTTTATTGAAGATGCCACTGATGATGATGCCGAAGTTATTATTCCCGATGTTAACGCGTCCAACGGTATTGTCCACGTAATTGACAAGGTACTTCTTCCACAAGAAGTATTGGATGCCCTAAGTGACGACGATGAATTGGGAACGCTAGTGGATTTGGTTGTTGATACGGAGGCCCTTTCACTTCTTGAAGCGGCTGTCATAAAGGCTGACTTAGTAGATACTTTAAACGGAGACGGGCCTTTTACCGTTTTTGCGCCAACCGACGACGCTTTTGTAGCCCTATTGGATATTCTAGGAGATGACTATTCCTCTTTGGATGACTTCGACACTACCGAAGAAATCGATTTGTTGCGTAACATATTATTGTATCACGTGCTTGCAGCCCAGGTGCTAGAGGCTGATTTAGCTGCCGGTGAGGTTCCAACTGCATTTGAAGGCAATAGCATTGCTGTGATTGAAAAAGATGAGACTTTTGTAATTGGTGATGCTTCCGATGTTGATGCTAATATTACAGGAACTGATTTTCTAGCATCAAACGGCGTAGCCCATACCATTGATAAAGTATTGCTTCCACAAGCAGCATTGGATTTTGTAGCTTCTTTGCAATTAAAAAATATTGTTGAAATCGCTATTGAAACTGACGATTTAAGCTTGTTGGTAGATGCTTTGCAAGCTGCAAATGCTGGTTTGGTTGAAACTCTAAGTGGCGATGGTCCTTTTACGGTTTTCGCTCCAACCAATGACGCATTTATAGAACTACTTGATATTTTAGGAGATGATTATACCAGTCTTGCGGACTTTGATACGCAAGAAGAACTTGATTTGTTGGTAGACATATTAACCTACCACGTAGTACCAAACGTAGCGGCATTGGCAGATGACCTTTCAAACGGCCAGCAATTGCCAACCGTATTTGGGGATAACCTAAAAATCAATAAGAAAGACGGTAACGTTCATGTAATTGACGCAACCGACGACAATGCTTCTGTAGATATACCTGATGTAGTTGCAAGCAATGGAGTGGTTCATGTAATCGACAAGGTATTGTTGCCACAAGTTGCTCTTGACTTTGTAGCCTCATTGCAGCTAAAAACCATTGTGGAGATTGCCATCGAAACTGATGACTTAAGTTTGTTGGTGGAGGCTTTACAAACGGCCAACGCCGGATTGGTTGAAACTTTAAGCGGAGATGGTCCTTTTACTGTATTCGCCCCGACAAATGAAGCTTTCGAGGAACTCCTTGACATTTTGGGAGATGATTTCCATAGCCTTTCGGATTTTGATACCCAAGCAGAGCGTGACATTTTGGTGAAAGTTTTGACCTATCATGTAGTGGTAGGAACGGCGGCCTTTAAAGACGACTTGTCAAACGGTCAGCAAATTGAAACTTTCCAAGGAGAGAACGTGGGCATCAATATCAAAAACGGCTCGGTGCGTATTGAAGATGCTACAGATGATAAGGCCAAAGTGGTTCTTCCAGATGTAGAAGCTAGTAACGGTGTGGTTCATGTTATTGATAAAGTATTACTTCCACAAGAAGTATTGGATATTCTTTTCCCTCCTACACCCAACATTGTTGAATTAGCTCAGTCCGTTGATGATTTAAGTCTATTGGTGGACGCCCTGATTCAAGCAGATGCAGGATTGGTAGAAGTATTAAGCGGAGATGGACCTTTTACGGTCTTCGCACCTACCAACAAGGCTTTCGCTGATCTGTTATATGCTTTGGGAAGCAACTTCAATAGCCTAGCAGATTTTGACACTCCAGCGGAGAAAGAATTGTTGGCAAAAGTACTAACATACCACGTTGTGGCTGGGGAAGCGTTAGCCTCAGGAGATTTGAAAGATCATCAAAGATTGCACACTGTTCAAGGTGAGGATGTAATCATAAGATTGAACCATGGGGTCTTCGTGCGAGATAAAACCCATGTTGATGCAGAAGTAACTGGAGCAGACAATGTGGCGAGCAACGGTATCGTCCACATTATCGACAAGGTTCTTCTACCTCAAGAAGTTATAGACGCACTGCATTAATTCCGTCCTGAAATAGGCGAATTTGTAAGGTTTTTTTTACTATTGGACTCCCTTATCTTCGGTTAAGGGAGTTCCTTTATCTATGGTACTTTACCGTTCATCGATGACACATCAAAAGTGATGTTTTTACCATACAAAAACAACCCCTTTGACAACTATTAGTTTTTAAAAAAGTTTTTAAGCTGCATCTTTGAAGTCCCAAATCTTTCCAAACTATACCTATAAAAAGAAACTCCCTCAGGTCTGAGGGAGTTTTTTAATTTGGAGCTTTCATTTATTGGTAATCAATCTTTGTTTTCTTCTTCAAGAACATCTATGATTTCATATCCGTCCTCCACGGCTTGGTATATGGCTTCGTTGAGTTCATAGGCAGGAATCCCATCAAAATCGATTTCCTCGGCGTCCTCGGGAAGTTCCCCAACAACCGCACCAACCGGAGGTTGCGCCACTTCATACTCCCCATTGATTTCGCTATAGAAAACTCCATCAGCATAGTTATATGGAACTCCCCTTACGGTTAGGGCAACAGCTGTTGTAGGTAATAACCGTAGACGGAAACCTCGTGGTGGAAAAGCTCTGACGTACAGGCCTCTTCGTTGTACATAGTACATCCCTCCTACCGGATAATAAGAAACCCTTCGAAATACAATGGGACGGGTATTTGCCGGTAAACGCCTCAAAGTTCTGCGCACTACCCTTCGATTATGCCTACGCACTTTTCGTTTTATCCTGCGTCTTTTTTGCACCGTGTTTACGGTAGTCGACCTTACTTGTGCTTCAACATATTCTGTAGAGCCCATAAACGTAAAAGCCAACAGAAAGATTAGGTATTTTAAGTTTTTCATGATTAAGGAAATAGTAGGTTTTCTTGTTAGACTACAACCAAACCCAAAGGTTTAATTATATGCTCTAAAAACGGGCAAATTCCTTAAATCGTATCCCAAATACTATCTTCTACCGCCTGCTTTCTTCTGGGCCTCAGCTTGTTCCATCATTTCACGCATCTTGCGCTGGAACTTGTTCTCCTTTTTGGGTTTCTTCTTGTTCTCTTGAATCTGGGCATGAATTTTATCCTCATCCAAAATATAATTCTTGATGGCCAACATAATGAAGATGGTAATCAAATTGGAGATGAAGTAGTACAAGCTCAAACCACTGGCATAGTTGTTAAAGAACACCAACATCATTACCGGAGACAGGTACATGATAAACTTCATATTCGGCATTCCAGGTTGCTGTTGCATTTGCATGGTCTGACCCGTGGTAAGTGTCATATAAAAGAATATGGCGATTGAAGCCAAAATGGGAAACAGGCTTACGTGGTCTCCATAAAACGGAATGGAAAATGGTAAGTTGAAAATGGTATCATAAGAAGATAAATCTTCGGCCCATAAAAATGATTTCTGTCTCAACTCAAAAGAAGTTGGGAAAAACATAAACAGCGCATAGAAAATCGGAAGCTGCATAAGAGCAGGAATACATCCGCTCATAGGACTAACACCGGCCTTATTATATAACTTCATGGTCTCCTGCTGCTTTTTCATGGCATTGTCCTTATACTTTTCATTGAGTTCGGTAATCTCTGGTTTAAGAACCTTCATCTTGGCCTGGGACAAATACGACTTATAGGTAACCGGAGACAGGGCCAAACGAACTAAAATCGTCATCACTATAATCGCAATTCCGTAAGGTAGAAAAGAACTTAGAAAACCGTAAAACGGTGTGAACACATAGCGATTTATCCATCCAAAGATCCCCCAACCAAAAGGGATGGAGTCTGCTAGGTTCAAATCCTTATAATCATCGAGTATTTTAACATCGGTCGGACCATAGTACCAATGCATATTTTGAGAAAGTTCACCTCCATGGAGCTCAAGAGCTGTTTTTGCGGAATACTCCTTCGTGAACAAAGTTTCCTTGGTTTCTTCTTCCACCAAATTTTTGGAACTCAACGCGGCGGTCTTAAAATGATCATCAGCCACCAAAATGGAACTAAAAAAATGTTGGCGATACGATAACCATTTCACATCTTCCTCGGTCTCTTCATCTAAATCACTGCTTTCTGACAGTTTACTTATCTTACCTCCATCGTGATTGTAGGTCAAACGGGTGTAGCGGTTCTCGTACTGGACGCTTTTATTGTGTCGAATTCCCTTTAAATTCCATTCAAGTGCGATAGGTCTTCCACTATTGATTACCCCATTTAGACCTTGGGAGCGAACTGTAAAATCAACCAAATAATCGTTCGGTTTCATTTCGTATCGATACTCCAAAAATTGATTGTTGGAAACCTTGGCCTTCATCGAAAGCACTTGATTATCCCCATTTTTTGATAAGGAAGGCTCAAAAAATAAATCGGTCGAGTTTAAAACCCGATTATCTGTAGTGGAAAAATTCAACGCAAAATCAGCATTACCATCCTTTACCAAATAGACAGGTACCGAATCATAGGTTACAAAATTTTTCATTTTGGCCTGCACTACCTGTCCTCCCCTATTGGATACTTCCAAATACAACACTTCATTTTCCAAAATTGTTGTTCCTTCCGATACTTTGGTAAATCCGAAAGACCCCACTGCATTCTGATATTCAGCAACTGCTGTTGAATCTTGGGGATTTATGGGCTGCGGTTTTTCCTTTTGGGATATGACTTTGGGTTCTTCAGTTTTTTGGGCCTCGGCCTCTACACGCTCCTGCTCTGCTTTTTGGGCCTCCAATTCCTCAGGAGTTGGTTGATTTTGGTAAAACATAAATATGAGAATCCCAAAAATCAACACAAATCCAATAATGGAATTGATATCCAACTTCTTTTCTTCCATGAAAATTATTTAGTAGAAATCTTTACTACGGTATTCAGGTGGCAAATATATGTCCAAAACCTCAGTTTATGCCAAACTGGCATTAGTTTGTTGCTGTTTCTGGGCCAATACTGCCTTTACAAAACCAACAAACAGAGGGTGCGGGTCTGCTACTGTACTTTTATATTCAGGATGGTATTGTACACCAATAAACCAAGGATGGGAAGGTATTTCAATAACTTCAACCAACCCCGTCTTTGGGTTGAATCCTGTTGCCATCAATCCTGCTTCCTCCAATGAGTCCTTGTACGCATTATTGAATTCAAATCTGTGACGGTGCCGTTCTGAAATCTCTGTTTTTCCTCCATATACCTCATGTACTAGGCTTCCCTCCCTTAATTGGCAATCCCATGCTCCCAAACGCATGGTACCGCCCATATTGGTAACCTGTTTCTGTTCTTCCATAAGACTGATGACCGGGTCTGGGGTTCCTTCTTCCATTTCGGTGGAATTGGCATTTTCCAAACCTAGAACTGTACGGGCAAACTCAATAACGGCCATTTGCATCCCCAAACAAATTCCTAAAAACGGAATCTCATTTTCACGGGCATATCGTACCGCCAGGATTTTTCCTTCAATTCCCCTCTCCCCAAAACCGGGTGCCACCAAAATACCATCAAGGCCCATTAATTTTTTATCGACATCATTGGCCGAGATGTGCTCTGAATGGATAGAACGCACTTCAACTTTTACCTCATTGGCAGCTCCAGCGTGAATAAAAGATTCCAGAATGGATTTGTAAGAATCTTGAAGCTCCACATACTTCCCGATAAGTCCAATGGTGACTTTATTTTTCGGATTTTTATGTTTGGTCAGAAACTGCTCCCAGAGTGTTAAATCGGGTTGAACCGTATTTTCCAGGGCAAGTTTTTGCAAAGCCACGGTATCCAATCCTTCATCTTGCATCATGAGCGGAACATCATAAATGGTTGATGCATCAATGGATTGAATGACGGCTTCCTGCTTTACATTACAGAAAAGCGCCAATTTACGTTTGATGTCTTCCGAAATCTCATGTTCGGTTCTACATACCAATATATCGGCCTTAATCCCGCTTTCCATTAAGGTCTTGACCGAGTGCTGCGTTGGTTTTGTCTTCAACTCTCCAGCTGCAGATAGAAAAGGCACCAGGGTCAAGTGCACCACAATACCATTATTTTCACCCAGCTCCCAAAGCAACTGACGAACCGCTTCAATGTAAGGGAGAGATTCAATATCACCTACAGTACCTCCTATTTCGGTAATGACGATGTCGTATTCACCGCTATTGCCCAATATTTGAATTCGTTCTTTTATCTCATTGGTAATATGGGGAACCACCTGAACGGTCTTACCCAAGAACTCACCTTTCCGTTCCTTTTCAATAACACTTTGGTATATGCGTCCTGTGGTTACATTATTGGCCTGGGAAGTGCGTACATTTAAAAAGCGTTCGTAATGGCCCAAATCCAAGTCAGTTTCGGCCCCATCATCGGTCACATAACATTCTCCATGCTCGTATGGGTTCAATGTACCGGGGTCAACGTTAATATAGGGGTCTAACTTTTGAATTGTGGTACGGTATCCTCTGGCTTGCAGCAACTTAGCCAATGAGGCAGCAATAATTCCCTTACCAAGTGAAGAAGTTACGCCTCCCGTAACGAAAATGTATTTAGTCTGTGACATGGTGGACTTTCTATTACGGGATGTAAAATTACAAATTCAAATACAATTGAATATCATATGATCAAAAAAGAATTTGAGTTAATGGGTATCAAAAAGATAAACCTCTCTTAACATCTAAGTTCCATCGACCATACGTAAATACCCTAATTTGAACCTTTGATACGGTAGAAAAAAATTTTGAACATGTCTTACCTAAAAAATCTCCTTTTTTGTCTATTAATCGGCCTATTTGTTTCACTTCTTTCCTGTGAGGGTAGTATTGAGCCCATCGGCGACATTGAAAACGAGGTAAACAATCTTGATGACGACGATTCAGGAAATGAAAGCGGAAACCAGGACGATGACAATACAGATGATACCGACGATGACGGTTCGGGGGATAATGATTCAGGTAATGATGGTTCTGGAGATGATACTAATGATGATGGAAACGGTAATAACGGAGACGATGACAACCCCAATGATACAAGTTCAATATTAGGAGAATGGAATTTGGTAAGTGCAGAAATCGAAAACGGACAGGCTTCGACAGTTTTTAATGGGACAGACATAGATTTTCCATTTTCAGCCACTTCCAAGGATGAAGATGCGCAGGTGCTATTTTCCGAAACCCCTGATGAAGTTAATGGTAGTGGGCAATTTACCAGTGTAATCTCCTTTACCCTGTTTAGTCAGACCTTTACAGAGGAAACCATAATAGAAAGTCCGATTACCAACGGTTCCTATGAAACCAATGGAAGTAGTTTGACCATTGTTGATAATGAAGGTATCTCCAGTGAGTTTTCTATTAATGAATTCTCAAATAACACGTTAATCGTAGAAACTTCTTTCACAAGGTCCATCGTTTTGGATGGATTGGATGTCGACACAAATGGGGTTCTTATCTTGGAGTTTACAAGATAAGGGAGTTACCAACTTTCATCCATCCAACTTTAGCTAAGGAATTTTATCTTTCCGTAATAGGGGTTAATGTGCTATCTTGCTTAGTACAATCTAAACCTATGAAACGACGAGATTTCATCGCTTCCGCGGCAGTAGGCTCGGCAGGATTGGCCTCAACTTCAATTTTGGCCCAAAAAAACACTTCTAATCAAGAATTTAAGCTAAAGAACAACATAAAGCACAGCGTTTGCCAGTGGTGTTTTAATCATCTTCCATTAGAAGAGTTTCTTCAGGTTTTGAATGGCTTGGGAATAAAGGCAATAGACTTGATCGGCCCCAAGGATTGGCCGCTTCTTAAAAAGTACGATATTCATTGCTCCATGTGCAACGGGGCAGAAATCAGCTTGACCGAAGGGTGGAATGACCCCAAGTATCACGAAGAGCTCATAAAAAATTACACTGAAATCATTCCAAAAGTCGCCGAGGCCGGCTATACCAATCTCATCTGTTTTAGTGGTAATCGCAGGGGTATGGACGATTTGGTAGGACTGCAGAATTGCGTTGAGGGACTTTCAAAAATACTCCCCTTGGCAGAACAACACGGGGTGGTCATTCAAATGGAGCTTTTCAACCAAATCAACCATCCCGATTATATGTGCGATAGCACTCTTTGGGCAGTGGAACTCTGTAGACGACTTGATAGTGAAAACTTCAAGCTGCTCTATGATATTTACCATATGCAGGTGCAGGAAGGAAATATTATTCACACTATAGAACAGTACCATCCGTATTTCGGACATTATCATACAGCAGGAGTACCTGGCCGCCATGAAATTGATGAATCCCAAGAACTTTTTTATCCTGCCATTATGAAAGCTATTTTGGAAACCGGTTTTAAAGGTTATGTGGCCCAAGAGTTTATTGTCACCTGGGACGACAAAATCGGTGCATTGAAAGATGCTTTTATGAGATGTGATGTTTAAGTCAAGCTAGAACAATGAATTTATCCGTTATTTCAGCATTCTTCGAAAAACTTTGGGAGTTATATTGAAGTATTGTTTAAAACTTCGTGTATAATGACTTTGGTCAGAAAAACCACAAGAATATGCTACTTCCGTGAGGGAATAGTTATCATTGGTCAAAAGAGGTATTGATTTTTTAATCTTATGGCCCCGTATATAATCGCCAAGCGTGGTGTTAAGATATTTGGGCAAACTTCGCGAAAGATGTACGGGATGTATTCCCAAAACTTCTGAAAGGCTATCCAAAGTAGGTTCCAAAACATCATCATAAACGAGTTCCTGTAGCTTGTTTACCCAGTCTGGTTCTGCCTTGTATTCCCTATTTTTATCTTCCCATAGGTCTTCACATAGTTGCAATACGAGAGAATCCAATGAAATTGCTGAACAGCTATCATTTAGATTGAACTCATAATATATTTTCGCCACTGTATGATGAAAACGGGGATTTAACAACAATTTGCTTCCCTCCCAAAGATTACGTTCCCATTTTTGTTCTTGAAACCAGTTTCGGTCCAATTCAATATGAAAACCCTTGGCATAAGAGGTTTCTTTAGTGTTTTTGTGGGTTTCTTGCCAATTGAGAAACATAAAGCTACCAGCTGGGCAGAGTCTGGTTCCCTTTTTGTTCATGTCCTTCAGATTTCCATCCAATACAAACATGAAATAAGGATTTTCATGGTAATGCCAATCGGTTTCCTTTAGATGATAACCATATTCTGAAAGAACAAAACCTGGGTTATCGAGCTCAGATTTTTTGACACCATAATATGAGCCACTTTTAAGAACCTTCATATACTAAAAGAGTCTCATTTAAGAAAAACGTTACGAAAAAAGTGATTTTAATTTCTCAAAGCTTTACCAACCCTCTCATTCCATTCTAACTGCTTCTCCCGATTTCGGGAAAAATTGGTTTCCCAGTCATATCGCTCTTGATAGTCTTGCAGCTCTTGTAAAATATCCTTATAAATTCTTCTAATTTCGGCTTTTACGTTATCGGAAAAAGAGGTTCGCTCCAGTTCCCTTCGCATTTTACGGGCAAAGAGTTCGGCAATATCAAAATGCAATTGTTCGTGACTCAAAATTAAGTCGTCACACACTTCGGGTTTATACCAAGATTCATTAGGATAAAAAAATGCGGTCACCTCAAAATCCAAATCGACCTCATGATGAATTAGGTTAGCCGAATACCTGTAACTAATTCCGCTTGCAGTAGTTGCGGCAGGAACGGCAGCCGGAGGTATTTTACCTTTAAAATCAGCCCAGGTTAGCTTCAAGTCAGGACTCCACGGGATGCTTTCTTCGATTTCTTGGGCTTGACCAAAAAAAACAAAGAAAAGCAAGAATCCTATGAACGCTATTTTACCCAAAGAAAATCAACGACTTTTTCAATATCGGGATGGAGACTATAATGTACCGGACAAGTGTTCGCCGTATTTTCCAAAATCTTTCGATGTTTGTCAGAAACCGATTTCGGCAACTCTAATTTCACTTCTATCTTAGCAATACGACGCGGATTGGCCGCCATATGTTTGGTTACCTCAGCAGTAGAGCCGACAAGGTCTACTTCTAAATTACGGGCTTTAATGCCCATTGTTGTAAGCATACAACTGGCCAAACCCGTTGCTACCGTATCTGTTGGAGAAAAAGCTTCGCCTTTCCCATTATTATCCACGGGTGCGTCAGTAATGAACTCGTCACCTGACCTAATGTGCCGACTTGTAGCCCGCAACGATCCATCATAAGTTACTTTGGAGGTCATTTAAATTGATTTCTTTGATTTGTAAACTATCGTATTCCATGAGGTAAGCCGCTCGGTTAAAATAACCTGAGGTCCATTCATTGTAATAATTAAAACGATTCCCTGAATACTCGGTCAGGCCTATAACCCCTGAAGTTTCGAAAAGGTTGTCCTTGTAGGCCAATTTCAACAAAATATCCATGGTAACATCAAATCCACGTGAGGCATATCTATCGGGCCTAACTCCTCTGAACCGTTTTCGATAGGCTCTTGTAAATGCATCATTACCTAGCTCCCGATAAAACGATGGGTACGCGAATCGGAGGTTGGAAAGATGTGTTTTGGAAATGGCATCGTCTTCAAACGCACTATTGAAACTGGTAGTAAACATGCGAACAGGAATTTCTTCCGTATTGGCAGAATTTAAAATAGAGCTAACGCTGGATACCATATTCACTTGGGCCGTTTCAAGAAAGACCCAGTTTTCTTTATTTTCAGAAAGCTGAATCAAGAATTCATCCAAATGCAGAGATTTGTTATCAATCACCTTGGCAATTTGGGCAGCGGGAAATACGTTCAGAATTGAATCATGCGCCGCCTGGTGGGTGGAATCTGCAATAATCACCACGTTTTGGTCCTTATATACTTTCTGCAAATAGTCCAACATTTTGGAACGGAGCACTTCTTCCTTGGGAACAGAGTAGAAAACATTACTGTGGCTTAAACTACTCTTTGAAGCTGTTGGCGCAATAACCGGAATTCCCTTGGCTGATGCCTGAACCGCCACTTCATCCAAAGCCGCGGGTGTTACTGGGCCAATAATGGCATTTACGCCATAAAGATTTTCACGGAATAGGATTTCCTTGACTTTATCGGTGTTCAATTGGGTATCATAGGTCTTAACATCAACTGAAACGCCCATTTTCTTAATGGAATCAAGAGCGACCAAAGCACCAGAATAAAATCCAAGGCTCAAACTTAGGTCCCTTCGGGTCATTACCTGGTTTCGGGTCTTCTTGGTGTCATTGAAGTTGATTCTGTCCAATCGAAAAGGGAGCATGAAAACCAGTTTAGGGCGGTTTAGCGTATTGATGCTATCCTTTAAATTAAACTGATCAAGAACCAAAGCATTTTTTACTTCAAGGCCTTGTGCGTTAGCCTTGGGAATCTTCAATACCATTCCAGCTTTCAGTCCATTTTCAAGAGAAGGGTTCAAACGGTAAAGCTCATCTCTTGTGATATCGAGGTTCTGTGTAAGCCTAAAAATATTTTGCTTGGGCTTGACCTCATAAAAAATAAAATTGTCGGTGTTGACTTCCGAAGTCGTATCCTTTTTCTTGGGAAGTCGAATCACCGTTCCTTCCTTGAGACCTCCCAGTTGCATAATCTCTGGGTTGAGTTTCACTATGGAATCGGAGGGGATATTAAATTCCTTGCCCAAACTGTAAAGAGTCATCTTTTTGGGGACTGTATACGAAGTAAACAAATCGACTTGTTGGTCCTCGAGACTATCTCCCTTAGGTCTTGGCAACTTTAGTTCTTGGCCCACCGCTAAATAGTTGCTGTTTTTATCCAGATCGGGATTTAGCACCACCAAACTGTCCAATGTAATCCCATACTTGTGAGCGATGCTCCAACGTGTTTCTTTGGGCTGGACGATATAGGTTTCAAAATCTAGCGCGCGTTCTTCATTGGGGTCAATTTCAGGATATTTAGGTATCTGCAATACCATGCCCTTTTTAAGAGGCTCAGAGTACAGTTGTTTGTTATATCGCTTCAACTGCTCTTCCGTGATATCATAGCGCTGGGTAAGCGAAAACAAGGTTTCCCTCTTTCGAACCCGATGTCTCGAATAACCAATGGGCTTTATTTCTTCAACCTCTTGTTCTTCTTTCTTCTCTTCTTCTTTGATAATAGATCCATCCAAAGGAATAATCAAAACGGTATTGGGTTTAACATCGGCCGCAGTTTTGATTTCCTTGTTGGATTGGATAATAGTATAAGGGGTAACACGATACTGTTGAGCAATGCTTTGAAGCGTTTCTCCCTCTTTGACCGCATGCGTGGTATATTGCTGCGCAATACTATTGGAAGTGACCAAAAAAAAGATGGCCACTAAGGCGATTTTAAAAGTTTTCATTCCCATTCTATAGTTGCAGGTGGCTTTGAACTTATGTCATACACTACTCTATTAACGCCTTTAACCCTGTTTATTATATCATTGGAGGTCTTTTGTAGAAATTCGTAAGGTAAATTTACCCAGTCTGCCGTCATTCCATCGGTGCTTTCCACGGCCCTAAGGGCCACACATCGTTCGTAGGTACGCTCATCACCCATCACACCAACACTTTGTACAGGTAAAAGCATAGCTCCTGCTTGCCATACTTTATCATAAAGCCCCCATTTTTTGAGGCCTTCTATAAATATGGAGTCAACTTCTTGTAATATGGACACTTTTTCAGCGGTAATGTCCCCTAAAATACGAATTCCCAAACCAGGACCTGGAAACGGGTGTCTACCCAAAATGGATTGGGGCATACTCAAAGTGTTCCCGACTCTTCGCACTTCATCCTTGAACAATAGCTTCAATGGTTCCACAATCTTTAATTTCATGTAATCTGGAAGTCCACCTACATTATGATGACTTTTAATGGTAGCCGAAGGACCTCCACTCGCCGAAACGGATTCTATCCTATCTGGATAAATGGTTCCTTGGGCCAACCATTTCGCATTTTCTACTTTATGCGCCTCATCATCAAAAACTTCAATAAATACTCTTCCAATAATCTTTCTTTTCTTTTCTGGATCTGATTCTCCAGCCAAAGCTTCCAAAAAACGTGCCGAAGCATCCACTCCCTTGACATTCAAGCCCATACCCTCGTATTGGTGGAGCACGGTTTCAAACTCATTTTTACGAAGCAAACCGTTATTGACGAAAATGCAATGCAGGTGATTACCAATGGCCTTGTGCAACAGCATTGCAGCTACGCTGGAATCTACACCTCCGGAAAGTCCTAGGATAACTTTATCATTCCCAATTTCATCCTTCAATTCTTGAACCGTGGTCTCTACAAAGGCGTCCGGGGTCCAGTCTTGTTTCAGACCAGCTATTTCAACAAGAAAGTTCTTAAGAAGTTGCGTTCCTTCTTTGGTATGATAGACCTCAGGGTGGAATTGAATTCCGTAGGTATCCTCATCTTCCATGCGAAAGACGGCATTTTCCACATCTTCGGTACTGGCCAATAAAACTGACCTTTCTGGAAGCTCTTTTATCGTATCGCTATGGCTCATCCAAACTTGACTCCCCTCTGTAATATCCTTCAAAAAAACATCGGCGCCATTAACGGCCTGCAAATGAGCCCTACCATACTCCCTCGTAGCAGATGGAGCCACATTACCTCCGTTGAAATGGGCCAAATACTGTGCACCATAACAGATAGCCAATAATGGGATTTTTCCTTTGATTTCAGTTAAATCTGGATGCGGTGCTTCCTCTGAGCGAACTGAAAACGGAGAACCCGAAAGAATCACCGCTTTGTAATCGGATAAATCTTCTGGAAGATGGTTATAAGGTTTGATTTCAGAGTAAATGTTGAGTTCCCGGACCCTTCGTGCAATTAGCTGGGTGTATTGAGAACCAAAATCTAGAATAAGTACGTTGTTATGCATGGGCAAAAATAGCAATTTGAACGAGTAGAAAAAGTATCTTTTGAGGTATATTTCCAACAACTTACCAACGTTAAGTTTTACAGCTGAAAACAGTTATTTATTAGCAGTATTCCCTTGATTTGAAGGCAGTATCCTCATGAAAATCGGTTCTCTTGGATCAACCTAAAGCCTTTGGCCTATATCTCCAACCACTGAGAATATAACGCTAAGTAGCTTTTTTCTTAACAATTTTCGTTATTTCTTTGCATCCTTTAAAACACTAACCATGATAAAAGGTTTCATCTTTGATTTAGATGGGGTCATAACCGATACTGCCGAACAACACTATTTGGCTTGGAAACACCTATCCGAAGAAAAGGGTTGGGACTTCGATAGAGAAGTCAATGAAAATCTCAGGGGTATCTCCAGAATGGATTCACTAAAGTTTATCCTGAATCATAATAACATCTCCTTGGATGATGACACTCTTCAGGAACTCGCCACGAAAAAAAATGTGATGTACCAAGACCTGCTAAATGACATCACTCCAGATGATTTTTTACCGGGAGCCAAAGAAATTCTTACACATTTACGAAGTGAAGGATTTTATGTTGCCTTGGGAAGCTCGAGCAAGAATGCCAAAAAAGTATTGGAGCAACTTGGAGCCATCGGTTATTTTGATGTGGTGGGTGATGGCCATAGTGTTGCCAAGAGCAAACCTGACCCAGCAATTTTTCTGTTCGGTGCAGAGAAAATGGGGTTACAAGCTGAAGAATGTATCGTATTCGAGGATGCCGAAAAAGGCATAGATGCCGCCAACGATGGAGGTTTTCACAGTGTAGGTATTGGACCAGAAGAACGAGTCGGTCATGCCCATCTTCGTTTCGATTCCATGGCGGACGCTACATTATTTGAGATAAAATCTTATTTTAAGGACTTGTTTTAAAGTCCTGTTCATGAAAAGTCATCTCAGCCTTGTTTTTTGTTTTTTAGTAAGCCTCCTTGCATTTGGTCAGGATGGCTGGAAAATTTCCTCCGGCAAAGTTGAAAAATATACCGGAATTGTAGCAGCCAATGGTAGAATAGGTATCCTTCCCGAGGATAAACCTTTCAAGACCAAATCCATTATTCTCAACAACGTTTATGACAAAGAATCCCCTTTGGGAGTGAGCAAAATTCTTTTGGGCATGAACTTCGCTCAATTGGAACTCGAAATAGATGGCGAGCTGGTTGATGAAAGCAATGTTACAGATTGGCAACAGACCCTAGATATGAAGACGGCAGGTTTTACAACCAGCTTCAATTTTAAGAACAAGGCAAAGGTCTCATATACAATTTATGCCTTGAGAAACATTCAGTATTCCGGATATATCGATGTTCAAGTTGAACCAATGAGGGATATCGAAATCAAAGCAACGGGAATCATCGAAACTCCCGACGAATATCATAGCCCAAACAGCACCTTTAGAATTTTACAGGATTTGGAAACCACCATGCCCATTCTGCAGACCGTTGCTGAAAGTCGTTTGGGGAGACATATTGTAGGAACCTCGGCCACCTTCATTTGGCATGCCATCAACTCCACTCGTGAAAATCAACGTCCAGAACTGGTTCACGAAATGGTTTCGTCTTATGATAATCGCCTTTCCTTTGAAAAAGCATTGAAAAAAGGAGAGACTTTTGAATTCGCCTGGACCGGAGCTGTTTGTAGCACACAAGATTTTGAAGATCCCCAAAGTGAGTCGGAAAGATTCGTCATTTTTAATCTCTTGACCCCAAGAGCAGATTTATTGAATCAACATAAAAAACTTTGGGAAGAACTTTGGGAAGGAGACATTGTTATTGAAGGTAATTTACAGGACCAACTAGACGTTAGATTAGCGCTTTACCATTTATACGCATTTTCCAGGGGAGATTCTGATTTGAGCATTGCACCTATGGGCCTTTCTTCCCAGAATTACAACGGACATATTTTCTGGGATACGGAATTATGGATGTTCCCTCCTTTATTAATGTTGAATCAAGATATAGCACGTTCCCTTGTAAATTATCGTTCTGACCGCCTGGGCAAAGCCAAGGAAAAAGCTATAAACTTCGGATACAAAGGGGCTATGTTCCCTTGGGAAAGTGACGACACGGGTGAAGAGGCCACCCCTGCTTGGGCACTGACAGGAACTTTCGAACACCACATCACAGCTGATGTGGCCATCGCCTTTTGGAACTATTATCGGGTTACCCAAAACATGGACTGGCTGAAGGAAAGGGGTTATCCTATGATGAAAGAGGTTGCTGATTACTGGGTGAGCCGTTCTATCAAAAACGATGACGGTAGTTACAGCATAAAAAATGTGGTAGGTGCCAATGAATTTGCGCCCAATGTGGACGACAATGCTTTTACCAATGGTTCGGCAATAACTGCTTTGCAATATGCCACGGAAGCCGCAAAAGCAGTTGGAGGAACCGCAAATCCTGAATGGGACCAAGTTGCTTCCAAAATAAGGATATTGAAATTCCCTGATGGCACCACAAAAGAACACGCAAATTATGATGGCGAGCGTATCAAACAGGCCGATGTCAATTTATTGACTTATCCACTGGACGTTGTGAATGACGAAGAAACCGTGCTCAAGGACTTAGAATACTACGAGCCAAAATTGGCTGAGGAAGGTCCAGCCATGGGGCAATCGGTCTTTGCTGTTATTTACGCAAGATTAGGCAATACCAAGGAAGCCTACCGTCTTTTTAGAAGAAGTTATGAGCCTAACAAGCGTCCACCCTTTGGTGCTTTGGCTGAAGCCGCAACCAGTGATAATCCTTATTTCGCAACAGGGGCTGGAGGTATGCTTCAAGTTGTCCTGGCCGGATTTGGCGGACTGGAAATCACCAACGAGGGAATCGTCCAAAAGAACCCAATACTACCCAAAGAGTGGAAATCCCTAACCGTAAAAGGCGTTGGGCCGGAACGAAAAACGTACACGGTAAAATAATAAAAAAGAGCCCCGAAAATTCGGGGCTTTTTATTTACAAATATTTCTTTTTCAAAAGGTTAGTTAAATTTTCTACTTTTAAGAAAAACCAACCTCAATGAAAACTTCTTCTTGTATTTTATTCTTTTCAATAATCTGTTCTATATGTAGTCTTCAAGGTCAAGAAAATCAAAAAAAAATTGACAGTATTCTTTCTATCATCGCCAAAACTGAAATAGATACTATCAAAGCCCTAAGTTATCTGGAGTTATCTAACCTTACCATGTACAATGATGGGAAAAAGACACTTGAATATATAGAGAAAGCAGATTCTATCTACAAGAAATCAAACAATGATAACGGGGTAGCAAAACTCTATGCCCAAAAAGCTAATTATTATTACAGACTTGGAAAGATTGATTCAGCAAGACATTATTTGGCAAAATCTGTAGATCTATCCTTTTCTATCGGCGATACCCTAAGGGGGGCGGTAATTCGTCATAATATTGGTATTCTTGATCACTACCAAGGCAATACGGAAAGTGCCAAATCCATAATGGAACAAAACATTCCTATATACTCAAAATATAATGATTCTCTTCACTTAGCCAATGCTCTGCTATTAAAAGGAAAAATTGGTATGTACGAAGGCTTTTTCAATATAGCCCTTGAGGAAACATACAAAGCGCTAAAAATACATAGAGAGCTCAAAGACGATTTCCGAATTGCCGAAGATTTAATTCAAATCGGAATAATTTACCAAACTACAGGAGAAAATAGCAAAGCAATAGAGATATTTAATGAGAGTGTTGAACAATATAGAAAAGTGGACAACGATCAGAGTATTGCACAAGTCTTAAACTACATGGTAGATTCAAAAATAAAGCTAAAACACTTTGATTCTGCTAGAGTTAATCTGGAAGAAGCCATGTCAATTTCGAAAGAACTGGATTATACATCCAATATAGCACGTACGCACTACAACGGAGGGATTTTGGAATATGAAGTAGAGAATTATTCCAAAGCCATCAAGAATTTTGAACTGGCTTTAGAAATATGGCAATCTGTTGGCTCACCCAATAATGAAGCAAATTCACTAATCTATTTGGGTCGGTGCAATTTAAAAAATAAGGAGGCCTCCAAGGCGATAGGCTTTTTTGACAAAAGCATTCAAATAGCAGAATCCATAAAAGACCCCGAAGTACTTAGTAAAGCATATTTAGAAAAATCTTTGGCTCTCGAGATGTCAAAAAAACATGAAGAAGCATTGACCTATTTCAAAAAAAACAAATCAATAAGTGATTCAATATTCACAATAGAACGGACGAAGGCAACCTTAGAATTAAAGACCCAATATGAAACTGAGAAAAAAGAGCAGCAAATTGCTTTGCAAGACAAAGAAATTACCGTTTTGGAACAACAGGCTGAAATCAGTACGCTTCAAAAAATAGTGTTGGGTGGAGGTTTAGTTTTATCACTTATCGGATTTTACGGCATCCGCCAAAAACTTAAGCGAAATAAACTTGAAAAAGAAAAAGTAGACGCAGAACTGGCATTTAAAAAGAAAGAGTTGACCACACATGCGCTTCATTTGGCCAAAAAGAATGAGGTACTGGAAGGTCTCAGGCAAAAAGCAGAAGAGCTTAAAGAAAATGAAGTATCAAAGAAAGGCTACCAACAATTGATCCGTACCATCAATTTTGATTTACAGGATGATAACAACTGGGAAAACTTTTCCCGCTACTTTGAGGAAGTACATAAAGACTTCAATCGTAACGTCAAAACAAAATATCCTCAGGTGACTTCCAATGAGCTTCGGTTAATGGCCCTATTAAAGATGAATTTATCCTCCAAAGAGATTGCCAATATCCTTAATATTTCTCAAGAAGGCATCAAAAAGGCCCGTTACCGCCTTCGTAAAAAGTTGGATATCACCACTGAAGATTCTTTGCAGGATTTGATATTGTCCCTTTGAAAATAGGGCTTTCACAGGTTGTCTACTTTTTGTCCTTTAATTGATTTTTGATTGTCCACCCATTGTCCACCCTACTTTTTTCTCTTCTCAATTTCAGTCATTTAGGTTTGTGGTGTCATGATTTTGACAACCGTTTTGTGGTCTTGCTCGGCTAGGGGCTGCAGACCGTTCTCCGGGCAGGTCACACAAAACAATAACCAAGTTTAATCCACAAAACACAAAGTGATGAAAACAAGTAGCAATGTACTATTCAGATTTTTAATTCCAGTACTTTTTATGGTAGCTGTAGCCTGCAGTAAAGATGATTCCGGTATGGGTCCTACTGACCCTGATGGGTCGGTCGAGCAATTAGCCCCTACCATTTCAACGGATGATTTTGAAACTGATGAAGGGCAAATTGGCATCAGTCTCAGTGCCCGTGAAATTGCGAGAAGGGGCTACAAACCAGTAACCGCCATAATTTCAGTTTCGACTTCTTCAAACATCGAAGATCAGACCGTAGCTTTTGATGAATTCAACAACCTGGCCAATCTGTCTTTTGAAAATGATGAACTTGACGATACCCTTGAAAGTGAATTAAAAGATGGTGTAGCTGTTCAGGTCACTGTCAGGGATCAAAATAATGCGGTTTTGGCCACCCAAGATTTTGCAAAGCTATCCTTTCAACCAAGTCCCGATGAAGAAGAAATCAATGCCGATGGTCTGGATGACCTTTTTGCAGAGGTAAGCCTACGACCTGATTTAAAATATTATGTGCAGTTAGTGGATAAGGACAATAATGTGATAGGTGCGCCTTCTTCACAACGCTATCCAGCCACTGGCATAGACCCTCCAACGGATATACGGCTGAGAGGAAACTTGAACTATTCTGAAGAACCTGATCTCTTGGAAAGGTTCACAACCTATTATTTCGAAAGGATTCCTGGCAATGAAGAATTCTTCTCAATTGCTGTACATGAGGGTGACGATATTCATTACTTATACATGTTAAATGAGCAACTTTACATTCAAAGTAAGGGAAATCTAGCTGTAAACGGAGGTAACACCAATGTTGTTGATTTTCCCGCGTATTGGTTCAAAATTGAGAAAGATGGACCTGGGTTGTTCAAGATTGTACCCCGAGGTACGGAAAACCCCTTGGTGGTATCTGGCAGCAATTTTGTAATGGCCAATACTAGTGATCCAGATGAACCCAACTACTTTAGGATTCTGAATTTTGATATTGATTGGGATATCCAAGCAATCGAAGCTCATTTTCTTAGCCCTATCATGCCCCCTTCTGGAACTAATAGTGCCTATAATAGTACCTTAAGAAATTGCAGTAGTGGCACGCTCACCCAAATTGTCGGTGAAACTACCACCATAATCGAGACACAAACTGCTGGATGGGAAGAAACCATGTCAGTTTCCACAACAAATACGGGTAGTGTTTCAGTGACCATATCACATGAAGCCGAAACCAAGTTTTTTGGTACAGGTGGTAAAACTTCGGGTTCCGTTACAGGTAGCTATGAATATTCCAAGCAACGGACAGAAACTAATACCAAATCAGGTAGTCTAACTAAAGAAAAATCTGTACAAGTCTCAGTGTCCAGGGAAGTGGGTGTTCCCCCGGGTACTGCAATTGCTGTTGCCGATATTTATCAACAATATGAAAATATAAAAGTCCCGTTTGTACAGCGGTTTCTAATTTCCGGAAAATACCGGGAAGATGGTTCGCCACTTAGTGGTCAAGAAATATTAACCCAATTTGCCTTTAACAGTTTTACTGGGGTTGTCACTGCTGTAGAAAGTCAATCCATTGACGTTACTGTACGAGGAAATACAACCATAGACAGAATTATACAAACCTCTACCGAAACCAGAGATATTGCCAATGCTTGTAATTAAAGATATTTTGATTTGAGTTAGTCACAAGCAAAAGCCCCGGGAACCACTCCGGGGCTTCTAATAAAATCAAAACCAACCTAAACATATGAGTTTACCAACTCAATATTTATTAAAATTCATAGCAATTTTCATATGTAAAACAACCCACCCTAAAAAAACCCTACCTTAATTTTCGATTTTTTTTGAAAAAAGTTCATTTCTTGGAATATGATTCAAACTATTTTCGAAGAATTAACCTCTGAATTAAGGCTAGGAGCCTCAAAAAAAGGGCATCCTTTTCGATTTTTTACGTTGGCAACCAACGGTTTACAAAGTAATATTGGTTTACGTACGGTAGTGTTACGTAGGGTTTCCCCAGAATTTCATCTTACATTTTATACCGACAGCCGCTCGACAAAAATGAAAGAGTTGAGTTATAACCCTTCCGCCTCTGCACTTTTTTATCATCCAAAAAAACTGTTGCAACTTAAAATAGAAGGAAAAGCGCACAACGTAACTGATAAGTTATTGATAGAAAATCATTGGAAAAATGTTCCATCAAATTCAAGAAGGGATTATACCGTTTTCAAATCCCCTGGCAGTACCCTTGAAACACGGATGGATATGGAGTATTTGACGGATAACAACTATTTCAGCATTGTCAATATTATTCCAGAAAAAATAGAGTATTTGAAATTAGGGAAACCTGATCATGTTCGTGCTCAATTCTCTAGAACTGAAAAAGATTGGGCGGGCACTTTCCTAGTGCCTTAACACTAAAAATGATAGTTGTAAGGGATCCATTTGATCTATCAGTTCACTAACAAGTCCTTGCCCCAGCTCAAGATAAGCCTCAGAAAAATTCAATTGTCGTTCCTGCAATGATTGGTTGGGGAAAAGTTCGTTCTGGATATCGGTCATCCGTACGACATGATCCTTCAATTTTCGTTTTTGAGCTTTGAGCAGTCTTTTCTCCAAGGCATCCAAACCTTTCAATTGCTTCACTTCTTGGGCTTTAACAGCTCCAATAAAGCTTTTGTCCGTTTCCTCGGCCAGCTCGTGCATTTGAGTGAACTGCTCTTGAAGGTGTTTCTTTTGAGAACTAAAGTCGATATCGATGTTAGAAATCTCCCGAATCTTTTTGTTTATGAAACTGTTTTGCTTTAAGAACAGATGTTTTACATCAAGATTAAGCTTTTCAACCTTTTTCGACTGTTTTTCTGTAATTAACAATACGGAATTGCGAAGTAAAAGTATGGGAAAAGCAATCCCCATGGCTTCAAAATACGATTTGAGTTCCAACCAATAGGCCAATTCTCCCCCACCTCCAATATAGCAGAGATTGGGCAAAATCACTTCTTGGTACAAAGGTCTTGCAATTACGTTGGGAGAAAATCGTTCAGGGTGATTTTGCAGTTCCATTTTTAGGTCGTCCTTAGAAAATGTGACATCAGTAGCGTTTACCTGATACTGTCCGTTATTTTCAACAATTCGTTCCCGTAGACCTTTTTTGATGTAGAAATAGTTGATTTCCCTGGGATTCACCTGAATTTTGTATTCCGCTGAGGTTTTGGAAAGCTGATTTATGGATTCCGAAACCTTCTGGAAGGGGATATTCTCAAAAATATCTTTCTCCGCATAGGGTATCAATAATCGTTTGAGGGCAGCATCGTTTCCATCGATAATAACCAATCCGTATTCCCCGAAAAGAGCATTGGCCAAAAAACGGGTAGCTTCAGTCAAATTCTCGTGCTCCAAATAGGCTGTTTTGAATAGATTTCTGAGTTCCTCGGCATTTATTGAAGAACCCATCTTGGAAGAAAATATTTCGAATACTTCGTTTAGTCCATTTAAATCCAATTCTCCAACCGCACCGGAAGATTCCCTATTCCATTGAACTTTCTGTCCCTCAAAATTGAAGTAATTGATTTCGTCAAAATCATGGTCTTCCGTAGCCATCCAGTAAACAGGCACAAAATCATACTTTGGATATCTTTCCTTTAGCTTTTTTGTGAGATTTATGGTGGAGATAATCTTGTATAGAAAATAAAGCGGCCCAGTAAATAAATTCAGCTGGTGACCTGTGACTATGGTAAAGGACGATTCTTTTTCGAGGAGATCTATATTACTTTGGGTAAGTTCAGATGCATCAAGTTTGGCATATTGTTCTTTAAGGCTCTTCACAAGAACCTTTCTGTTTTTTGATGGATAGTTATCCAGCTTTTCCTTTATCTGGTCCTCAAAGTTTTCAATGCTTGGAAATCTATTATAGAACGGTTGAAGTTCTTTTTTTTTGTCAATATAATCGCAAATGAGGTGAGAAAAATAACCGGTCTCTCTAAATGGTATACAGTCTACTTCCATTAAAACAGTAAAAGCTCGCTAAAGATAAATCTCTTGTTTTTTACTCTTCCCAAAATTAAGTTAATTACTTTTCATCCGGCAAAAGCCTTTAAAATCCGGCAATTGTTGTTCTGGAATTTATTGCTAGATTTGGGTATAAACTAACTACTATCGTATGAAAAGACCTTTACTTTTCTTCATTTGTCTTATTTCTTTCAGTCTTTTTTCACAAAACATTAAATCCCCCTCAGAGTTTTTAGGATATGAATTGGGAACGGAATTCACCCGTCACCATGAAGTGGTTGACTATTACAACCATTTGGCCGAGCAAAATCCTGAAAGGGTAAAACTCGCTTTTTACGGCAAAACCAACGAACGGAGACCTCTTCTATTGGCCTATGTGAGCTCAGCGGAAAATATTTCCAACCTAGAGAACATAAGGCAAGTGCATTTGAATTCAACAAAGGGAACTTCCAGCAATGCAGATAAGGCCATTGTTTGGTTAAGTTACAATGTGCATGGTAACGAAAGTGTTAGTACTGAAGCTTCAATGCAAACCATTTACGAATTGCTTACCAAAAAGAGTTCTTATTTGGAAAATACTGTGGTCATTATAGATCCGTGTTTAAATCCCGATGGCCGTGATCGTTACATCAATTGGTATAACCAATACAAGAATTCGCCCTACCAAGTGGATCCCAACAGCAAAGAGCATCATGAAGGGTGGTGGAGTGGACGAAGCAACCACTATATGTTCGATCTCAACCGCGACTGGGCTTGGCTTACACAGCTCGAAAGCAAACAGCGTATCAAAGTATATAACCGGTGGTTACCTCACGTACATGTTGATTTTCATGAGCAAGGGGTCGACAATCCATATTATTTTGCTCCCGCCGCGGAACCTTATCATGAAGTAATCACCAATTTTCAAAGGGAATTTCAGGATATCGTAGGTAAAAATCACGCCAAATACTTTGATGCCAATGGCTGGTTTTACTTTACTAAGGAAATATTCGACCTGTTTTACCCCAGTTATGGAGACACATATCCTACCTATAACGGCTCAATAGGCATGACCTATGAGCAAGGTGGCAGTGGACGTGCAGGTTTGGGTATCATTACCAAAAATGGGGACACCCTCACTTTGAAGGATAGAATTGCCCACCATTTCACCACAGGAATGTCTACCGTAGAGGTTTCCTCCAAAAATGCAGACAAGCTTAATGATGAGTTCAAAAAATTCTATCAAAACAAAAACTTTGAATATAAGAGCTATGTTTTGAATGGGGATCTGGATAAAAGGGAAGCATTGGCTGATTTATTGTCCGCTCATGAAATAGAATTTGGATATGCCAAAGCCAATGGCTCGGTAAAAGGGTATGAATACGAGTCGAGTACTTCGGGAAGCATGGCTGTTTCGGAAAATTCCCTGGTCGTATCAACCAACCAGACTAAAGGAACCTTGGTAAAGGTCTTGTTCGAACCCAAGTCGAAGCTGAGCGATTCGTTGACCTATGACATAACGGCTTGGTCCCTGCCCTATGCGTATGGCCTTGATGCCATAGCATCGAAAAGCAATATAAGCTTTGACCCTTCTAGCGACTTGAGTATTTATCCACCAAAAGGTGCCAACATTCGCGAAGATGCTTATGCCCACCTCGCTGATTGGAATAGTATGAAGGACGCCCGTTTTTTAGCTGACCTCTTAAAAGCAGGTATTCAGGTAAGAAAAACGCATCATCCTTTCACAGTGGGCGATACTTCCTATAAACGAGGAAGCCTCATCATCACCAAGTCTGATAACAAAAATGTAAAGAACTTCATATCAAAACTAAAAGAAGTTGCTGCAAAGCATACGGTTCTTCTACAATCAACTCCGACAGGATTTGTGGACAAAGGGAAGGATTTTGGCTCAGCCTACATAAAAATGATAGAGAAGCCCAAAGTGGCAGTTCTTTCTGGGAAGCCTACCTCTACCCTTCGCTTTGGAGAGGTATGGCACTTTTTTGAAAAACAATTGGGTTACCCTTTGGCCGTTTTGGATGGGGATTACTTCACTTCGGTTGATTTGGATTCATATACTGTTTTGGTTTTGCCCGGTGGCAGTTACAAGAGTTTTCTCAAAGAAGCACAACTTAAGAAGTTAAAAGAATGGGTAAATCAAGGAGGGACGCTTGTCTCCATGGGAAGTGCGATATCTTCTTTGGGAGGCGAAAATGGTTTCAGCATAAAAAAGATTGAAGAAAAAAAGGATTCCTCAAGCAACAAACCAAAATTGCACAAAAACAGACAACGCGAACGTATTAAAAATGCAATAACAGGTGCAATTTTTAAAGCTAAAGTAGACAACACCCATCCTTTGGCCTATGGTTATGATGATAGTTATTTCACTTTAAAATTGGGTAGTTCGGGCTATCAATATCTCAAATCGGGCAATGCGGCTTATCTTGAGGACAACAGTAGGCCCATTTCTGGTTTTGCTGGAAGCGAAGCACAAAAAAAGGTTCAAAAATCTTTGGTTTTTGGAGCAGAATCAGTAGGCAAAGGTCATGTCGTATATATGGTCGACAACCCTCTCTTTAGAGGTTTTTGGGAAAATGGAAAGCTCTTTTTTGCCAATGCAATCTTTATGATGGACTAGTAATAAAGCTGGGGGAAAGCACTTCAAGAACCAAAAAAAATGGTGCGCTAAAGTATATCCCTACACTAAGAGACACTAAAATTGACCTTAGCTGTATCTTTGGAACATAAGGTACACCATGACTTGGCATATTCTCTTATTCCTATTTTTTACAGCGGTTGGCTCTGGTGTTGGAATCCTGTTTTTTTTCAAAAAAAAAGGGAATCGATTCGCCAATATACTTCTGGGCATTTACACCTTACTCTTTTCATATGAGCTTTTGAACAATTGCCTAAAGTGGTCAGGGTTTTTGAACAGAGAAACTTTTGTCCATTTAACTTTTACCCAATTCCCGCTATGGGTCATCTATGGTCCCCTACTCTATGTTTATGTTAGAAAAGTCACCCAAAACAAGGACTTTCAAAGAAACGACGTTCTTTTTTTGATTCCCATTTTGGCCATAGTTATCTTAAACAGTCCTTTTTATCTTTTAGGGTCGCAGCAGAAATTGAACGTCTTGAACACAGGAACTTTTGGAGAGCATACTTGGCTGCCTCCTTTCAGTATTGATGCGGTCATTGTACTGATGTTTTTTTATGGATTTCTGATCTATCTCGATTTTGGGCCGCGCAGAACCCCAACTTTTAATGAGAATAAATGGTTAAAATGGTTTGTGGGCTCCTATTTAGGTTTTGCATTGGCTTTTGCGACCTATATATACCTTACCCGTTTCGGAATCATGAATCCCAATTATGACTACTTTGTTGATATTGTCATTGTATTTTTTATTGCGTCCCTCAGCTTTTTTGGTTTTGTTCAGCCTGAGATATTTGAAGGAAAGACCATCAAAGAAGTCATTCCTTTTGTAAAATATCAAAAAACAGGACTATCAAATGCTTTATCACTTGAAATGAGGAACAAGCTGGAAGAAATAATGACGCAGGATAAAATCTTTTTGGAAAATACCCTTCGCTTGGATGATGTTGCCCGAATACTCAATTTATCAAGAAACCATACCTCCCAGGTAATCAACCAACATTTCAACCTCTCTTTTTTTGACTTTGTCAACCAGTATCGAATTGAAGAAGCCAAACGATTGATGACCTTGGGTTCACCAAAAAGTACAATGACCCAAATTGCTTATGACTGCGGGTTCAACAACAGGGCCTCATTTTACAAGGCATTTAAAAAATTCGAGAAGCAGAACCCAACGGAATATCTCATGGTTAGGGAGGCATCATAGCAATTCTTTTAAAAGATGTAAATTTTTGTAAGGATATACAGATATATGCAGACTCTATTTATCTTTATATAAGTCAAAGGATTATGGTCGACCTCAGCAACAACAAGGTTTTATGTCTTTACTTTGAAAAACGAAACACAACAGTTATATTACTAAAAATCATTAACTTAGAATAGTAGTTTTTAATCAAAACAACACAAGTTATGTTCAACTTAATACAAAAAAACAGTATAAATTGCTTCATGCTTTTGCTGTTATCCTTGGCATTTGCCATGCCTGCGAACTCCTACGCATTTCAGGAACAACAAGCCCAGGCAATAAAACAGTACAAAGGAGAGGTAATTGATGAGGATACTAAAAAACCTTTGGTTTTTGCTACCCTGGCCCTTGAAGGAACCAATGTTAGCACCATTACCAATACGGAAGGTGAATTTCTGCTTAAAATACCAAGCGGCACGACTTCTGAAAATGTGGTAGTTTCATTTTTAGGCTACGAAACCAAGATTATTCCTCTATCAGATTTGAAGAACAATAACAATCGAATTGTACTAACTGTCTCGGTAACCCAACTTATGGAAGTTGATATCAATGCACCAAAAGATGCCAGGGCTCTGGTAAGGGAAACCTTGGCAAAAAGAGGTGACAACTATTTTGACGACCCTACGTTGATGACTGCGTTCTATAGAGAAACCATCAAAAAACGAAGAAAGAATGTTTCTTTATCTGAAGCTGTGGTCAATATCTACAAGTCGCCCTACAATTCGCAGCGTAGGGATGCATTAGAGTTATATAAGGCAAGAAAAAGTACCGATTATAGCAAATTGGATACCGTGGCCCTGAAACTCCAGGGAGGCCCGTTCAATACACTATATGTGGATATTATGAAATATCCCGAGTTTATCTTTGCTGATGGCCAGATTTCCAACTATGATTTCACTTTTAGTCGCTCAACACGAATCAATGACAAACTTATTTACGTCATAAAATTCAATCAACAACTTGGAATAGCAGAACCACTTTATCAAGGTGAACTGTTTATCGATGTTGAAAACAGAACACTGACCAGTGCTGTTTATACTTTGAACATTACCAACAAAACACAGGCTGCAAAATTATTCGTGCGAAGAAAACCTGCTAAGGTCGATGTTTGGCCCACTGAGGTGGCCTATCGAGTAGATTACCGTGAAAAAGGAGGCAGATGGTATTACGGTTATAGCAACGTGCTTATGGAATTCAAAGTAAACTGGAAAGACAAACTGTTCAACTCGGTCTATTCAATGACAGCAGAAATGGCAGTAACGGACTGGGAAAAAAACATAAGTGGAAACTACCCCAAGGGAAGCGACCGGATAAAAAAATCCATTATTCTCAGTGATGAGGCCATTGGCTTCTCAGATCCTGACTTTTGGGGTGAATACAATATTATTGAGCCAGAGAAATCCATTGAATCAGCAATTCGAAAAATACAACGCCAATTACGAAGATCTAAATCAAAAAACGGTACTTCTGCAGCACCATGATGATAAATTGAATAATGTGGAAAAAGGCCCCGATCGGGGCCTTTTTTAATGTTCAAATTCTTTCAGAGTCTTGGCAATAATGGAGATACAATCCAACAACTGCTCTTTCGTCATAACCAACGGAGGTGCAAACCGAATGATGTTTCCGTGTGTAGGCTTGGCCAATAAGCCATTTTCCTTTAGGGCCATGCAAATATCCCAAGCTGTAGAGCTATCTTCCGAATCATTAATGACAATCGCATTCAAAAGTCCTTTGCCTCGTACCAGCCTTACCAAATCGGTTTCTTCAATGAGCTTTTCCATTTCTTCCCTAAAAATCTCACCCAGTTTGGCGGCATTCTCTGCCAAACGCTCCTCTTTGACCACTTCCAAGGCAGCCATGGCAACGGCGCAGGACAGAGGGTTTCCTCCAAAGGTAGAACCATGGTTACCGGGTCGAATTACCTCCATGATTTCGTTATTCGCCAAAACTGCGGACACCGGCAATACCCCTCCTGAAATCGCCTTGCCCAAAATCAAGACATCAGGTTTTACATCAGGTGTACCGGAGCAGTTCTTATCCGGACACTGGCAGTTTCCGCAAGAAGCCAATAACCTTCCTGTACGGGCAATTCCAGTTTGAACCTCATCGGCCATAAACAAAACGTTTTTGGCCTTACATAGTTCAAATGCTTCTTTGATGTAGTTTTCATCTGGCACATAAACTCCAGCCTCTCCTTGTACAGGTTCTACCAAAAACGCTGCAATGTTCCCATCCTTCAGAACTTCGTGAAGGGCATTTATATCATTATAACGAATTGAGATAATACCTGGAGTAAAAGGTCCAAAGTTTTCAGTGGCAATAGGGTCGTTGGACGCTGAAATAATGGAAATGGTACGCCCATGAAAATTATTCTGGCAAACCACAATTTTTGCCTGATTCGCTGGAATTCCCTTTTTTTCATAGCCCCATTTTCGTGCAAGCTTTATTGCGGTTTCCACCGCCTCCGCTCCGGTATTCATGGGCAACAACTTGTCGTATCCAAAGAAACGGGTAGCGAATTCTTCGTACTTTCCAAGCATATCGTTGTAGAAAGCCCTTGAAGTGAGTGTGAGATTCTCAGCCTGATTTTTTAGGGCCTCTATAATCTTTGGATGACAATGCCCTTGGTTCACTGCAGAGTACGCCGATAAGAAATCGTAGTATTTTCTGCCCTCCACATCCCATACGTAAACACCTTCACCTCTACTAAGAACTACAGGAAGTGGGTGATAGTTTTGTGCTCCGTACTTGTTTTCTAAATCTATCGCCTGTTGCGATGTCAAATGTTCTAAAACAGCCATTTTAATTACGCTTAAATTGATAAAA